>JAGKSX010000112.1 GCA_018993155.1 Hydrogenophaga sp. | reverse complement strand
GCTCTTCGCCATCTTGATGAATTTTTTCGCCGGACCCGGTTCTCAATCGGCCGATTGCAGCTTAAAGGGGCCTCATGGCTGGAAAGACACGCAACGACGCCGTGGACGCCCTCGCTGGGCTGCTCTTTGACGGCATGACCATCATGGCCGGAGGCTTCGGCCTCTGCGGCATTCCCGAGAACCTGATCGGCGCGATCAAGGAGTCCGGCGTCAAGAACCTGACGGTGGTTTCCAACAATTGCGGGGTCGACGGCTTTGGCCTCGGCATCCTGCTGGAAAGCGGCCAGATCAAGAAGATGATCTCGTCCTATGTCGGCGAGAACAAGCTGTTCGAGCAGCTTTATCTGTCGGGTGCGCTGGAGCTGGAGTTCAATCCGCAAGGCACCCTGGCCGAACGCATCCGCGCCGGCGGCGCCGGCATCCCGGCCTTCTTCACCAAGACCGGTGTCGGCACTTTGGTGGCCGAGGGCAAGGAAGTCCGCGACTTCGACGGCGAGACCTATGTGATGGAGCGCGGCCTGGTCGCCGACCTCTCGATCGTCAAGGCGCACACCGGCGACGCCGAGGGCAACCTCGTCTACCGAAAGACCGCCCGGAACTTCAATCCGATGATGGCCACGGCCGGCAAGGTGACGGTCGCCGAGGTCGAGAACCTCGTGGCGATCGGGTCCATCGACAAGGACCACATCCACACGCCCGGCATCTATGTCGACCGGATCGTCAAGGGCGCGGTCTACGAGAAGCGTATCGAGCGCGTGACGACGCGCCCGCGGGAAGAAAAGGCGAGCGCGTAAGATGGCCTGGACCCGTGACGAGATGGCCGCCCGCGCCGCCAAGGAACTGCGCGACGGCTTCTATGTGAACCTGGGCATCGGCATTCCGACCCTGGTCGCCAACTACATCCCCGACGGCATGCACGTGACGCTGCAGAGCGAAAACGGCATGCTGGGCATGGGTCCCTTCCCCTATGAGGGCGAAGAGGACGCCGACCTGATCAACGCCGGCAAGCAGACCATCACCGAGCTGCCGTCGTCGTCGTATTTCTCCAGCTCCGACTCGTTCGCCATGATCCGCGGCGGCCACATCGCGCTGTCGATCCTGGGCGGCATGCAGGTGGCCGAAAACGGCGACCTGGCGAACTGGATGGTGCCCGGCAAGATGGTCAAGGGCATGGGCGGGGCCATGGACCTGGTGGCGGGCGTCAAGCGCGTCGTCGTGGTCATGGACCACTGCGAGAAGTCCGGCGCGCCCAAGCTGCTCAAGGAATGCAGCCTGCCGCTCACTGGCGCGGGCGTCGTCGACCTGCTGATCACTGAACTCGGCGTCTTCGAGATCAACCGCGGCAACACCCCGGTGAAGCTGATCGAGCTGGCCCCCGGCGTCACCGTCGACGAGGTCAAGGCCAAGACCGAAGCGGCCTTCGAGGTCGCGCTCTAAGGCATCCAATCGGCGGCGGCGTCCGTATCTCCACCAGACAGCGGCGGTCTTGTCCCGCCGCCTCAAGGTGAGATGCTGAAGTCATGAGAAACCTTCGTAAGGTCGTCGCCCTGGCCGTGATCGGCGCCCTGTCGGCGGGGTCGGTCGCAGGGGCCGCTCCGCTGAAGACCGCGGTCTTCGCCGGCGGATGCTTCTGGTCGACGGAAAAGGCTTTGGAGGAACTGCCGGGCGTCGTCAGCGCCGTCTCAGGCTATGCCGGCGGCGCGCTCAAGAACCCGACCTATGAGAACCACCGCGGGCACCTCGAGGCGGTGAAGGTCACTTATGACCCCGACAAGATCAGCTACGCCAAGCTGGTCGACGGATTCTTCCACCACATCGATCCGACCGACGCGGGCGGTCAGATCTGCGATCGCGGGCCGTCCTACACGACCGCCGTGTTCGTCGCCGACAGCGCGGAGACCGCCACCGCCCAGGCGGTGAAGGCGCAGGTCGCCAAGACCCTGGGCAAGCCGGTCGCCACCCGCATCCTGACCGGCGGCGGGTTCTGGATGGCCGAGGCCTATCACCAGGACTTCTTCGAGCGCAACCCGCACCAGGGCTATTGCATGGCGGTGGCCGCGCCCAAGGTGGCGAAATTCCGCAAGACCTTCGCCCGGCTGGCGAAGTAGGTCCTGCGGGGCCGATCACTTCGGCAGCAGCACCTTGTCCACGACGTGGATCACGCCGTTGGACTGGTACACGTCGGCGATGGTCACGGTGGCCGTGCCGCCTTTTTCATCCGTCACCGTGACCTTGCCGCCGGCCGACTTGGCCACCAGCGTGCCGCCGGCCACCGTCTTGATCGAGGCCATGCCCTTGCCGTCGGCGATCATCTTGGCGATGGCCGCGGCGTCCCATTTGCCGGGCACCACGTGGTAGGTCAGGATGCCGGTGAGCATGCCCTTGTTCTCGGGCTTGAGCAGGGTGTCCACGGTGCCGGCGGGCAGGGCGGCGAAAGCGGCGTTGGTGGGCGCGAACACGGTGAACGGGCCGGGCGACTTGAGCGTGTCCACCAGGCCGGCGGCCTTCACGGCGGCCACCAGCGTGGTGTGGTCCTTGGAGTTGACCGCGTTGTCGATGATGTCCTTGCTGGCCAGCATCGGCGCGCCGCCGACCATGACTTGCGCGAAGGCGCCGAGGGATGCGGTGCCGATGGCGAGGGCCAGAACGGTCTTGCTGAGGGTCTGCGTGATCATGGAATCTCCTAGGGTTGAAGCCGGAACTGCGGCTGAAGGAGATACGCAGCGCGACCCCGCACTGGATTCAAGAAAATCCAGTGGTCGGGCTTAGGCCGGTTTCGCGCGGCCTCGGGCCTGCAGCAGCGGCCAGCAGACGATCACCGCCAGACCCAGCAGCACCAGCGCCGCCGCGCCGAGCTTCCAGCCCGGCAGGGGCTCACCGAGCGAGACCGCCGAGGCCCCCATGCCGAACACCGGGATCAGCAGCGCCAGCGGTGTGACCGTCGCCGCCGGGTGGCGCGCCAGCAGCCAGTTCCACACGCCGTAGCCGAACAGGGTATTGCCCACCGCCTGCCACAGCACGCTGGCCCACACCAGCGCATCCGCCTGCCGCAGGCTGCTCGCGATGGCCTGCGGGCCTTCGATCAGCCACGACAGCGCGAACAGCGGTGGCACCGCGAACACGCTGCTCCAGACCATGAAGTGCAGCATGTTGACCGGCCCGAGCGACTTCACCACCAGGTTGGCGAGCGACCAGAAGAAGGCCGCGCTCAGCACCAGGCCCATGCCCAGCAGGGTGACCGAGGCGTCGAGGTTGGCCACGATCACGCCCAGGCCGGCCAGCGCCAGCAGCAGGCCCGCGACCTGGAAGCCGCGCACGCGCTCGCCCATGAGCCACAGCGACAGGCCGATGGTGAAGAACACCTGCAGCTGCACCACCAGCGACGCCAGTCCGGGGGAGATGCTGCTGCGGATCGCCAGGAACAGCAGGCCGAACTGCCCCACGCCCAGCAACACGCCGAAGGCGGCGACCTTGCGCCAGGGCGCGGTCGGGCGCGGGATGAACAGCAGCCAGGGCAGGGCCGAGAGCGCGAAGCGCAGCGTGGCGAACAGGAAGGGCGGCAGACCGTCCAGGCCCCAGCGGATCACCACGAAGTTCGTGCCCCAGACGAACACCACCGAGAGGGCGAGGAGCAGGTGGGTGATGGGCACGGCGTGGTGTGAAGCGGGGAGACCGGCAGTGTAGCCAGCGGCCCGCCACCCGCCTGCGGGCTCAGTGCAATGCCCGTGTGCGGTAGAGGAGTAACAGGGCCACGGGCGCGCCGACCAGGCCGATCACCGCGTTGAGGTGGAACACGTGGCGGCTCCACGGCAGGTGCAGCACCAGATCGGCCGCCAGGCCGAGCACCGCGCCCGCCAGGCCCGCGGCCGGCAGCAGCACGCGGTGGTCGGCGCTGCGCATCAGGGCGCGCGCCACCTGCGCGGCCACCAGGCCGAGGAAAGCCACCGGGCCGCAGAAGGCCGTCACCAGCCCGCTCAGCCACGCGGTGACCAGCAACGCGCCGCGCTTGACCAAGGTCACGCGCATGCCCATGGACGCGGCATAGCGCTCGCCCAGCAACAGGCCGTTGAGCGGTTTCACCAGCAGGCCGCCGGCGAGCAGGCCGGCCAGCACGCCCGGCACCAGGATCTGCAGTTGCTGCCGTGTGGCACCGGCAAAGCTCGCGTCGTCCCAGGCCTTGAAGGCGCGCGCCTGGGTCTCGTCGATGAAGTGCATCGACGCGCTGATGAGGCCGATGGCGAGGTAGCCCAGCATCAGGCCGATGATGAGCAGCGTGACCGTACCGACCCGGCGCGACAGGCCGGCCAGCAGCGCGAGCACCGCCACCGAGCCGGCCACCGAGGCCAGCGCCAGGCCGATGTCGCCGGTGAGGCCGAAGCGCAGCAGCAAGGCGTTGCCGGCCACGCCCGCGATCGCCACCAGCAGAGCGCAGCCCAGCCGCGCACCGTGCACGATGCCGAGCACGAAGGGGTCGGCCAGGGGGTTGCGGAACAGCGTCTGCAACAGCAGGCCGGCCACACCGAGCGCCGCGCCGGAGCACAGCGCGTTGAGCGCGCGCGGCAGACGGAATCCCAGCACGATGTCGCGCCACACCGGATGGGCGGCGCCGCCGGACAACACGTCGAACACCGCGGCCAGCGGGATGGCGACCGAGCCGAGCGAGAGCTCGGCCACGAACAGCACCGCCAGCAGCAGGGTCATCGCGGCGAAGCGGGCGGGGGTGAGCGGGGTGGTGGTCATGGCAGCCGGCGCAGGAAGGGGGTGTCGGTGTCGACGGGCGGCAGAGGCAGGCTCGGGTGCAGCGCCCGGATGGCTTCGGCCAGCTGCACGTGCGGCCGGGTCATGCCCTGGTCCTGGAAGGGGTAGGCCCAGGCGCCGGTGTAGCCCTGGTCCCAGGCGAACACGCGGCCTTCGCGCGCGGCGCGGAACCAGCCGTGCAAAGGGTTGGCGTCGACCAGGGTGGTCACGCTGGCCTGGCCGCCCAGCGTGCCGAGCCAGACCGGCGCATCGGCCGCTCGCGCGTAGACCTTCTCGAACCGTTCGTACACGAGGCTGCTGCTGCGCGCGTCGTTCGCGAGCGCAAAGCGCCCGCCGGCGTCGTGGATCAGCCGGGCACGCTGGTTGCGGCCGCCGAAGGTCTCGATGGTGTCGCGGCTGGCGGCAAAGCCGGCCATCACCAGGGGGCGGTCGGGTGCCGTGGCCGCGACGTCAGCCAACCGGAGGTACTGGGCCTCGATGCGGCCGAACGTCGCGTTGGCCAGGGCCTCGCGGTTGGTGAGCAGGGCCAGCAGCTTGAGCCACTCGGCGCGGCCCAGCGGGTGCGTCTCATGGTGGTCGGCCTGCGCGATCGCGCGCACACCCAGCACCCACAGGCGCGGGTGCATGTTGCCCTGCGGGTAGGCGGAGTAGAAGCTCAGGTACACGTCGGCCTGCACCGCCATCACCGATTCGATGGAGGCGTGGCCGTAGCCCCACATGTCGTGCACCAGGCCCTGGGCGATGCGCTCGCGCACCGCCGGCACGGTGGCGCTGCGCGTGTTTTCGGCCCCGTACAGCCGGTCCACCAGGCCCAGCTCGTCGAGTGCGCCGAGCATGGCGGCGTTGCCGGTGACCAGCCTCTGTATCGGCACTTGAATCACCTGCTCGTGCGGCCCGTGCGCGGGCACCGGTGTGCCGCACTGCACCAGCAGGTAGTCCAGCGTTTCACCGGTGCCCACGCTGGGCGTGAAGCGCACGCGTTTGTAGTGCGGGCCGTAGCTCACCTGCAGCTGCACCGAGTGGGTGAAGGTGGTCTTGTGCGGAAAGTAGTCCACGCCCGGCCGGTGCCCGGCCACGCAGGCGGCGTCGAGGTTGTCGCTCAGGCCGTCGGCGCCCACCACCACCGAGGGCCAGGCGGCGCGCGGCGGCGGTGCGATCTGCATGCAGCCGCACAACAGCAGCAGCGGTACCAGTTGCAGGCGCCTCATGCTTGGCCGCCAAGCGCGTCCACCAGGGCGCCGAGGGTAGCGAAGCGCTGCGGCGCCTGCCCGCTGCGCTGCAAGGTGTAAGCGCCGCGCTCCCCCGCGTGCACGGCCTGTGTGGCCTCGGGATCGTGTGCGTAGCCCGCACGCTGCAGCGCCCGCCGTGCCCAGGCCGTCGCCATGCCCTCGCCTTCGATGCGGATGCCGCGCTGCGCTTGGTGGCCCACGCGCAGCTCGGCGCGTTCCAGGTCGAAAGCCAGGCCGTCGGTGGCAAAGCCCGCGGCCAGGGTGCCGTTCAGGGCAAGGTCTTCGGGCGCACCGGCGTGCAGGCGACGCTGGCCGTCGATCAGCCACAGCGCGTCGGCGTGGCGCAGCGCGAGTTCGAGGTCGTGCGTGGACAGCAGCACGGCCAGGCCTTGCCCGTGGGCCAGCGTGCGCAGCAGGTGCATGGTCTCGATGCGGCGCGGCAGGTCCAGGAAAGCGGTCGCTTCGTCGAGCACCAGCACGCGCGGCTGCTGCGCCAGCGCGCGGGCGATCAGCACTTTCTGGCGTTCGCCGTCCGACATCTCGGCGACCCGCCGGTGTGCCAGCGCCAGCGCGCCGGCCTGTTGCAGCGCGGCCTGCACCGCGGCGTGGTCGGCGGCGCCAAGCCGGCCGCCCCAGCCGAGGTGGGGGTAACGGCCCAGGCAGACCAGGTCGTGGCCGGTCATCTGCGCGACGTCGACGCGCTCGGTGAGCACCACCGCGAGCCGCCGCGCGCGCTCGACCTGGCTGATGCGGCCCAGCGCCACGCCGCCGATGCGCACCTCGCCCGAGACGGCGGGCTGCATGCCGCACAGCGTGCGGATCAGGGTCGACTTGCCGGCGCCGTTGGCGCCGATCAGGCAGACGAAGCGGCCTGCGGGCAACTCAAGATCCAGCGGACCGAGCAGGGCCCGGCCGCCGTGCCCCACCGTCAGACCGTGGGTGCTCAGGCCCATCAGAGCGCCATGGCGAAGCTGGCGAGCACGCTGCGCGGTGCGCCCGGGTAAGTCGGCACGAAGGCGCCGCCCGAGTCGTAGTAGCGCTTGTCGCCCAGGTTCTGCAGCGCGAGCTGCAGCTTGTAGCGCTGGCCGGCGCCGAAGCGGTAGGCGATGTTGGCGTCCCAGCGCACGTACGAAGGCAGCACGAAGCTGTTGGCGGTGTTGGCCTGGCGCTCGCCGACGTAGATCGCGCCCAGGCCCGCGCTCAGCCCCGCGGCACGGCCGCTGAAATCGAAAGTGGTCCACAGGCTGGCGCTGCGGCGCGGTGCGTTGGCCAGCAGGGTGCCCACCAGGCTGCTGTCGCTGTCGCGGCTGATCTGCGCCTTCAGCTCGGTGACGCTGGCCAGCAGGCGCCATTGCGGCGTGATGCTGAACGGCACGTCCAGCTCCCAGCCCTGGCTGCGCTGTTCACCGACCTGCAGCACGTGGTCGAAGTCGGTGGGGTCCGACACCAGGCCGTGGCGGCGGCGGATGTCGAACACCGCCAGCGTGGGCTCCAGCCGTCCGCCGAGCAGGCTGAACTTGGCACCGACTTCCAGCTGCGTGCCGAGCGACGGCGCGGGCAGGCTGCCGTTGCGCAGCAGGCCGCTGAAGGGCTCGGTGAGGAACGATTTCGACCCACTCGCGTACAGCGACACCGCGTCGCTTGGCGTCCAGGTCACGCCCAGGCGGGGCGACAGCGCGTCGTCGCTGCGCGCCAGCGTGCCCGAGACCGGCAGGTAGTCGGCCCGGGCCAGGGTGCGCGAGCGGTCGTAACGCAGGCCGAGCAGAACGCGCCACTGGTCGCCCAGCTGCAGCTCGTCCTGCGCGTACAGCCCCACGTTGCGGCTGCGGTAGTTCGACGCGTCGTAGGGCACGAGCGGGCCGACCACAGTGGTGCCGTGCACCGGGTGGTAGAGGTCGATCGGCAGGTTGGTCGGGAAGCCAAAGGGGCCGACGTTGGCGTCGGCGCGGAAGTCCCAGGTGTCTCGGTTGGCATCGGCACCGAACAGCACGCGGTGGCGCACGCCGCCCGCTTCGAAGCGGCGCGAGACCTCGGCCAGGACCGAGAGGTCGGTCTGGTCGTCGATGCTGCGCTGCTGGCGGCGGTTGACCTGCGGGTCGGGGGTGCCGGCGCCGGTGATGGGGCTGAAGCCGAAGGGGTACCAGAGCGCGTCGGTCCTGGCCGACGAGGCCTGCAGGCCCGCGTGCAGCTGCCAGCCGCTGTCCAGGCGGTGGTCGAGCACCAGCGAGGCCAGGGTGCTGTCGTTCTTCAGCCGGGTGTCGGCCTCGGCGTAGTTGGTGTGGATGGGCACGCCGAGGAACAGCGGGCTGTTGCCGAAGCCGCGGTCGAAGGCGCCGCGCTTGCGGCCGAGTTCGAGTTCAGCGGTCAGCGTGGTGTGCGGTGCGGGTTGCCAGCGAAACACCGGCGAGATGAACTGCGTTTGGGCGCCGACGAAATCGCGAAAGCTTTTGTTGTCCTGCCAGGAGCCGGTGAGCCGGTAGCTCAGGGTCTCGCTGATCGGGCCGGTGCTGTCGAACGTGGCGCGGTAGAAGTCGTGGCTGCCGGCGGTGAGCTCGTAGCATGTGCTGGCGGTGTTCTGCGGCTGCTTGGTCACCAGGTTGACCACGCCACCCGGTTCGAAGCGGCCGTACAGCGCGGAGGCCGGCCCCTTGAGCACCTCGATCTGCTCGATGTTGACCAGCTCGTCCACCGGGGCGAACACGCTGCGGCGGAAGCCGTTCTTGAGGTTGGCCGACGTGGCGAAGCCGCGCAAGCGGAAGCGGTCGTTGCTGCCGCCCCAGCCCACCTGCGGCGTCAGGCCCGGCACGGTGCGCACGGCCTCGCCGAAGCTGGTCACACCACGGTCTTCCATCAGCTCGCGCGTGACGGTCTGGATGGAGAAGGGCGTCTCCTTCACCGTGGTGTCGCTCTTGTTGGCGGTGGGTGCGACGACGGCGCGGTAGGACCGCTCGCGCGTCTCGCTGATGGTGACGGTCTCCAGCGTGGGCGCGGGCTCGGTCTGGGCCCAGGCGGCGATGGAGACGCTGGCCATCGCGCACGGGAGAAGGCGGAAAGCGGTATGAAACATGCGGTGTTCGGCTTGATCGTGAAAGGGATGCGCCTCACTGCCCGCGCACGGCGGTGGTGAGCGCGCGGGTGTTGAAGCGCATCAGCCCGATGTAGCTCGATGCCTCCCCACCGCGCGCGGAGAGCGAGTCGGAAAAGAGGGCGCCAGAGGGTTTGACGCCGGTCTCGCGCGCGATCTGCTCGATCAGGCGTGGGTCCGAGATGCTCTCGACGAACAAGGCCTTGATCTGGTCCTGGCGGATCTGGCGCACCAGCTGCGCCACACCTTTGGCCGAGGCTTCGCTCTCGGTGCTCACGCCTTGCGGCGCCAGAAAGCTCACCTGGTGGTCGCGGGCGTAGTAGCCGAACGCGTCGTGCGAGGTGATCACCTTGCGCTGCGCCACCGGGATCGACGCCCAGGCCGCTCGGATCGCGGTGTCGAGTTCGTTGAGCTTTGCGTCGTAGGCGCGCGCGTTGCGCTGGTACAGGTCGCAGCTGGCGGCGTCGGCCTGGCACAGGGCCTTGGCGATGTTGCGCACATACACCTTCACGTTGGCCACGCTCTGCCAGGCGTGCGGGTCGATCTCGTCGTGGCTGTCGCCCTTGTGGTGCTCGCCGTGGCCGTGGTCCGCTTCGCTCCTGAGCGGCTGGATGCCCTGGCTGACGGTCACCGGCTGGCCCTTGTAGGCCGAGGTCTTGAGCAGGCGGCTGAGCCAGCCCTCGAAGCCCAGGCCGTTGGCGAACACCACCTGCGCCTGGCCGATCAGACGCGCATGGGCGGGCGTGGGCTGGAACACGTGGGCGTCGGCGCCCGGGCCGACCAGCACGTCGACCGCCACGCGGTCGCCACCGATCTCTTTCACGATATCGCCCAGGATGCTGAAGCTGGCGACCGCTCGCAGCGGGGCCTGCGCGTGCAGCGAGGGGGTGAGCGCGGCCAGGCCCAGCGCCAGCGCGGCGAGGGTGGTGGTGCGGCGGGGCAGGGAGGCAGGAGGGTGTGTCATGAGCGGGGCTTTCGTTTCAGGCTGGGAGATGGGAAGGGGCGGGGCGCCGCTGGCGCAGCAGGCCGTGCGGCGCGAACAGCATCGAGAGCAGGTACATCGCGCCCAGGCTGAGCACGATCACCGGGCTGGTGGGCCAGTCGGCGTGGTACGAGACCAGCAGGCCGCTGGCGCTGGCGAACAGGGCGAAGGCCACGGCGCAGGCCAGCAGCGGCACGAGGCGGCGCACCCAGAAGCGCGCCGTGGCGGCGGGCAGCACCATCATTCCGACCGCCATCAGCGTGCCCAGGGCATGGAAGCCGGCCACCAGGTTGATCACCAGCAGCGCCAGAAAACCGAAATGCGCGGCCGCGCTCCAGCGGCTGGTGCCACGCAGGAAGCCGGGGTCCAGGCACTCCAGCACCAGCGGGCGGTACAGCACGCGCAAGGCCAGCAGCGTCACGAGTGCAATGCCACCCAGCAGCGCCAGCGCGGGGTCGTCCAGCGCGAGCACGGTGCCGAACAGCACGTGCAGCAGGTCCACGCTGTTGCCGCGCGTCGAGACGATCAGCACGCCCAGCGCGAGCGAGAGCAGGTAGAAAGCGGCCAGGCTGGTGTCTTCGCGCAGCACCGTGTGGCGCGCCACCAGGCCCGAGCCGACGGCGACCGCCAGGCCGGCCGCGATGCCGCCCAACGTCATCGCACCCAGCGACAGGCCGGCGACCAGGTAACCCAGCGCGGCACCGGGCAGGATCGCGTGGGCCATGGCATCGCCCGTCAGGCTCATGCGGCGCAGCATCAGGAACACACCGACCGGTGCGGCGCTCGCCGACAGCAGCACGCAGCCCAGCAGCGCGCGCTGCATGAAGCCGAATTCCAGAAAGGGGTCGAGCCACAGCGCGCTGCTCATGCCGGCACCCCGTGGGCGGTGGCGCCGCAGGCCTCGGCCCCGTCGTCGAATGGCTCCTGCAGCCGCAGGGCGCGGGCCCAGCGGTCGGCGGTCAGCACCTCGGCCGTTGGGCCCCAGGCCACCGGCTCGCGGGCCAGCAGCAGGGTGTGCGGAAAGTGCTCGCGCACCTGGGCCAGGTCGTGCAGCACCGCGATCACCGTCTTGCCCTGCGCATGCCAGCGGTGCAGCAGGCCGAGCAGGTCGCGGGTGGTGCGCTGGTCGATCGCGGCGAAGGGCTCGTCGAGCAGCACCACCGGGGCGTCCTGCAGGATCAGGCGCGCGAACAGGGCGCGCTGCAGCTGGCCGCCCGAGAGCGTGTCGATCGCGCGCCGCTCGAAACCCAGCAGGCCGACCGCCGCCAGCGCCTCGTGGCAGGCGCGGCGGTGCGCGGCGCTGTGGCGCCCGAGCGCGCCCACCTCGTGCCACAGGCCGAGCAGGACCAGCTCTTGCACCGAGATCGGAAAACTGCGGTCGATCCCGCTGTGTTGCGGCAGGCAGGCCACGCGCTGGCGCGTGCCCAGGCCGTCGATGCGCCCGCCCAGCGGTGGGAGCTGCCCGGCCAGCGCCTTCAGCAGGGTCGATTTGCCCGCGCCGTTGGGGCCGACCACCGCCACCAGCGCACCCGGTGGCAGCGTGAGCGAGAGGTGGTGCACGGCCGGGTGGCGCTCGTAGCCCAGCGTGAGGTCGTGCAGCACGATGGCCGATGCGGCGGAAGCTTGAAGGTCGGGCACGGGAGGATTGCAGCTAAGATACTGCAACTGAATTGCGATAGTGCGCATATTAACGCAACATAGTTGCATTTACGGAGGCCCGAGCCATGTCGCCACGCCAAACCAAAGAGCCGGTGTCCGTGCCACCCCACATCCAGACCCGGCTGGAAGCCGCCGGCCTGCGCCGCACGTTGGCCACGCGCGCCGTGCTTGGCCTGTTCCTCGCGCAGCCGCACGGCGGGCTCACCCACGCGCAGGCGCTCAACGCGCTCACCGCGCGCGGGCTGGACATCAACCGCGTCACGCTCTACCGCCTGCTCGACCGCCTGGCCGCCTGCGGCGTGCTGCAGCGCCAGACCGACGACCAGGCGCGCACCTGGCGCTTCAGCCTGGCGCCACTGGATGCGAATGCCGACGAGGGCACGCCGCCGCGCTTCGAGTGCGACGCCTGCCACCGGCAATTTCCGATGGCCGACGTGAGCGAGCTGGCCCGCGACCTGTTGCGCAGCCTCGCGCGCCAGGGCCATCGGGGCGAGCAGGTGGCGGTGCACGGCACCTGCGCGGACTGCCTGGAGCCCGCCGCGTGATCGAGTCCCGGGGGCTGCAATACGCCCACGCGGGCCAGGCGCCGCTGCGCATGGCCGATGTGTCGGTGGCGCAGGGCGGCACCCTGCTGCTGCGCGGGCCCTCGGGCAGTGGCAAGTCCACCTGGCTGGCGCTGGCCGCCGGCCTGCTCACGCCCGGCGCGGGCGAGATCGTGGTGGCCGGTCAGTCGGTGGGCACCCTGCGCGGTGCGGCACGCGATGCCTGGCGCGCGCGCCACATCGGTTTTCTGCCGCAGCAGCTGCACCTGAGCGATGCGCTCACGGTGGCCGACAACCTGGCGCTCGCGCACTTCGCCGCCGGCCTGCCGGTGGACCGCGCCGCCGTGGCCGAGGTGCTGGCGGCGCTGGACCTCGGCGCGCTGGCGAACCGCCGACCCACCCAGCTCTCGGGCGGCCAGGCCCAGCGCGTGGCGCTGGCGCGCGCCGTGCTGCTGCGCCCGCGCGTGATCCTGGCCGACGAGCCCACCGCGAGCCTGGACGACGATGCCTGCATGACGGCGCTGTCGCTGCTGCGCCGCAGCGCGGAGGCGCTGGACGCCACGCTCGTGATCGCCACCCACGACGCCCGCGTGCGGGAGGCGCTGCCGCACGCGCAACTGCTGGCCTTTGCGGCGGCCGGCCCGGAGCGCGTGGCATGAACGTGCTGACCCTGTCCTGGCGCTACCTCTGGTCGCGCCCGCTGGCCACGGCGCTCAACCTGTTGCTGCTCGCGCTGGGCCTGGCCTCCATGGCCTTCGTGCTGATCGCGCGCGACCAGGTGGACCGCGCCTTCGAACGCGACCTCGCCGGCATCGACGCGGTGGTGGGCGCCAAGGGCAGCCCGATGCAGCTCATCCTCGCGGGCGTGTTCCACCTGGACGTGCCGCCCGGCAACATCCCGCTGGCCGAGGCCCGCCAACTCGCGGAACACCCGCAGGTGGCGCAGCTCATCCCGCTGAGCCTGGGCGACAACCTGGGCGGCTTCCGCATCGTGGGCACCACGCACGAGTACCCGGCCCACTACGGTGCCCAACTGGCTCAGGGCGCGCTCTGGCAGGCGCCGCTGGAGGCCGTGCTGGGCGCACAGGTCGCCGCGCGCACGGGCCTGCAGGTGGGCCAGGCCTTCGAAGGCGCGCACGGCCTGGGCGTGGGCGGCAGCGCGCACGGCGAGACGCCGTACACCGTCACCGGCGTGCTCGCGCCCTGCGGCTGCGTGCTCGACCGGCTGGTGCTCACCGCCACCGAATCGGTCTGGCGCGTGCACGACGACATGCACGCCGGCGCGAACATGGACGAGGCCGAGCGCGCCGAGCTGGCCGAGGCGCTGGCGGCCGAGCGCGAGATCACGCTGGCCTTGATCCGTTACCGCACGCCGCTGGCGGCGGTGAGCCTGCCGCGCTTCATCAACCAGACCACCTCGCTGCAGGCCGCCGCGCCGGCGGTGGAGATCACGCGCCTGCTGAGCATGGTCGGTGTGGGCACGCAGGTGCTGCGCGGGCTGGCGGCGGTGCTTCTGGGCGTGGCGGGGCTGTCGGTCTTCATCGCGCTCTGGAGCGCAGTGCGCGAGCGCCGCGCCGACCTGGCCATGCTGCGCATGCTGGGCGCGCCGCCCGCGCGGGTGGCTGCGTTGCTGCTGTGCGAGGCGTTGTGGCTCGCGTTGCTGGCGTGTGCGCTGGGCCTTTTGGCCGCGCACGCGCTCGCGGCCCTGATGGGCGAGATGTTGATGGCCCGGCACTCGCTGGCCATCACGGGTTGGCAGTGGGTATCCGGCGAAGCCTGGGTGCCGGTGCTGGCCGTTGGGGTGGCGGTGGTGGCGGCGCTCCTGCCGGCCTTCCACGCCTACCGTGTCGATGTCACTCAACTCCTGAATTCGAGGTAGAAACCATGAAGAAAACCCTGTTCCTGTTCGCCGCCGCCCTGCTGTCCACCGCCGCGCTGGCCCAGCATTCCGACAAGGAGACCAAGGAAGACATCGCCCGCCACCGCGCCATGGCCGTGGCGCACGAAGGCGCGGCCAAGTGCCTGGAAGCCGGCAAGGGCGAAAAAATCTGCATGCAGGAACTCGCGGTGGCCTGCAAGGGTCTGGCCCTGGGAAAATACTGCGGCATGCGCCACGCGCACTGACGGCCTGAACCCCACCGAGACGATTCCCCATGCGCCACCTGTTCCAAGCCTCCCGTTTCGCCGCGCTGTTCGTGATGGGCGGTGCCGCGCTGGTCGGTGCCGGGGCCCAGACCCTGGGTTCACCGGTGCCGCCGGGCACCACGTCGAGCCAGCCCTCGGGCCTGCCGCACGGGCAGGGCGCGGGGGTGCACAGCCCGCTCAGCCCTTTCGCGCCGCTGCCCAAACGCAGCGATGTCGTTGCCTGGTCGATGCTGACCGACATCACGACCAAGGTCGAGAACAAGCGCATCGTGCCGGTGTACCCGGCGCCGGTGGCCGAGCTGAACCAGAAGAAGCTGCGGCTGCAGGGCTTCATGATGCCGCTGGAGCCGGGCGAGAGCCAGCGCCACTTCCTGCTCGCCTCGGTGCCGCTGACCTGCGGTTTCTGCACGCCGGGCGGGCCCGAGAGCATGGTCGAGGTGCGCACCAGCAAGCCGGTGAAGTACAAGCTGGAGGCGGTGGTCGTCGAGGGCACCTTCCACGTGCTGCAGAACGACCCCTACGGCCTGTACTACCGCATCACCGGCGCCGTCGGCGTCGAGTGACGCGCACGCCTGGCGATACCATCGCCGGGTGAACATCGCCAGCCACCCCGTCGTCGCCTCCCTCACCCCGGTCTTCATCCTGATCGGCCTCGGCTACCTGGCCGGGCGCCTGCAATGGATCCGCGATGCCGCGGTCAAGGACCTGTCCAACCTGGTCTTCCTGCTGCTCATCCCCGCCCTGCTGTTCCGCACCATGAGCTCGGTGCATTTCGAGGAACTCGACCTGCGGCCGATCGGCGCGTACTTTCTGGCCGCACTGTCGCTGCTGGCGGTGTCCATCGCCTGGCGGGGTTTCAACCGGGGCAGCGTGGTGCTGGCCCTGGCCGGTACCTTCTCCAACATGGTGATGCTGGGCATCACGCTGGTGGAACTGGCCTACGGCAAGAGCGCGCAGGTCACGGTGCTCACGCTGGTGTCGGTGCATGCGCTGATCCTGCTGACCACCGGTTCCATCGTGCTCGAACTCGCGGTGGCGCGCGAGGCCCGCGCGGGCGGCCAGCGCGCGCCGCACGTGCTGGCCACGGCGTGGTCGGCCTTCAAGGGCGCGCTCATCCACCCGATTCCCCTGCCCATCCTGTGCGGCCTGCTGTTCGCGCAGAGCGGCCTCACGCTGCCCACGGTGGTGGACCGGCCGCTGCAATTGCTGGGCAGCGCGTTCGGCCCGATCGCGCTGGTGCTGGTGGGCGTGACCCTGGCGCGCACGCCCATGGCCGGCCACCTGCGCCAGGCCCTGTGGGTCAGCGTGTCCAAGAACCTGGTGCTGCCGCTGCTGGTGGGCCTGTGCGCCTGGGGCCTGGGCATCACCGGCATGCCGCTCACCGTGATGGTGGTGGCCGCGGCCTTGCCGGTGGGGGCGAACGTGTTCCTGTTCGCCCAGCGCTACGAGGTGGCGCAGGAAGTCACCACCGCGGCCATGGGCCTGTCCACCGTGCTCGCGCTGTTCACGCTCAGCCTGGTGATGACCGCCATGGCCTGGCTCAACTGAGCGCCGGGCGCTCGCTCATTGGCTGATCTTGCGGCCTTCTTCGACCTGGTACTCGAAGTAGCGTTGGAAGCCAAACGCCAGGCTGCCCATCAGCGCGACCGTGCCCATCAGCAGCGCGGCCACGAGAGCGCCGATGGTCAGCCAGTTGGTGCCGCCCGAGACGGCGTCCGCCGGCAGCTGCGGGTTGAACTGGCGGTTCCATTTCTCGCGGTCGGTCAAGGCATAGACGATGGCCATCAGGCAGCTGGCGGAGATGGTCGCGCCCAGCAGCGGGATCAGCACCCACGAGAGCTTGTCGTCCTGCCCGTAGAGCAGCACGCGGTCCACGCCCCACAGGCCCAGCGCCGCCGGGATCGGGTGCAGCCAGCCCACCCAGTCGCCCAGGCCGCGCAGATAGAAGCGGTGCAGGCCGAGCATGCCGCCCAGCAGCGCCAGCCAGACCGCCAGCGTCTTGTTCTTGCGCATCATCGTCATGCGCCCTCGTTCGGCGGCGTGCTGTCACCGGCACCCAGGGTCTTCTGCATCAGCACGATGTCGAGCCAGCGGCCGAATTTCCAGCCGCACGACGGCACCACGCCCACGGGTTCGAAGCCCAGCGCCCGGTGCACACCGATGGAGCCGGCGTTGGCCGAATCGCCGATCACGGCCATCACCTTGCGCGTGCCGGCGCGTTCCAGCGCGGCCAGCAGCTCGGCAAGCAGCGCGCGGCCCAGGCCCTGGCGGTGGGCGGCCGGGTCCATGTAGATCGAGTCCTCGACCGAAAAACGGTAGGCCGGGCGCGGCTTGAACCAGTTGCCGTAGGCGTAGCCCAGCACCTGGCCACCTTCTTCGGCCACCAGCCAGGGCAGGCCCTTGCCCAGCACATCGGCGCGGCGCGCCGTCATCTCGGCCAGGGTGGGCGGGGTGGTTTCGAAAGTGCCGGTGCCGTGCAGCACGTGGTGGCCGTAAATGCGGGTGATCGCGTCGAGGTCTTCGTCGCGGCTGGGGCGGATCAGGGGCATGGGTAGGGTGGGTCGCTCGGGAAGGGGGCTGGCAAAACCAGCGAACGGGCTATAATCGCGGGTTTCGTGGCGTTTCGCTGGCCGGGTGGTCAGTCGTGTGTCTCAAGCGCTGCAAATAAAGCGGGTCGCAAGATCCAGTGAAGTACCGATCCTGGTACCTCTCCACCCGAAGGATAAATCATGGTCGTCATTCGACTCTCCCGCGGCGGCGCAAAAGCCCGTCCGTTCTACAACATCGTGGTTGCCGACAAGCGCAATCGCCGCGATGGCCGCTTCATCGAGCGCATCGGTTTCTACAACCCCCTGGCCCGCGGTGGTGAAGAGCCCCTGCGCATCGCCATGGACCGCCTGACCTACTGGACCGGCGTTGGCGCCACCCCGTCGGACACCGTGGCGCGCCTGGTCAAGCAGAACGCCGCCAAGGCCGCGGCCTGATCCTGCCCGCAGCAAGGTGAGCCACCCCGCGTCCGGCGCCTTCAAGGCGTTGCCCCTGCCCGACGACGCCGTCGAGCTGGGGCGCATACAGGACGCGTGGGGCATCAAGGGCTGGGTCCGCATCCTGCCCCACAGCGCCGACACCTCGGTGCTGATCGCTTCCTCCTCCTGGTTCCTGCAGCCGCCCGAAGCCCGCTTCGCGCGCGGCTTCTCGGCGTTCACGGGCTGCGTGGGCGTGGACGTGGCGGAAGTGAAACCCCACACCGACGGCCTGGTCGCCCAGCTGGACGGCGTGGACGACCGCAATGCGGCCGAGGCCCTCAAGGGCGTGCGCATCTACCTGCCGCGCAGCGCCTTCCCGGCCACGCCAGAAGGGGAGTACTACTGGGTCGATCTGATCGGCCTGGACGTGTTCAACCGCGAGGGCGTGCACCTGGGCGTGGTGCGCGACCTCATGCCCACCGGCCCCACCTCGGTGCTGGTGCTCGAACACACCGAGACGGTGGACGGCACCGAGCAGACCGCCGAGCGCATGATTCCGTTCGTCGCGGCCTACATCGACGATGTCGACAAGGCGCAGCGCCGCATCACCGCCGACTGGCAAAAAGACTATTGATCCCTGCGCAGACACCTCGGCAGGGAAATCTCCGAAGTGCGTGTCTGGTTCCCGGGATGCCGAGTAACCGGCTTTGCCGGGCCTCTGGCGTCGTCCCCCTCAGGGGGAAGCCGCGAGAGCGGCGCAGGGGGTGACAATCCATCATGCGCTTCGACGTCATCACGCTGTTTCCCGAGCTTTTCGCACCGTTCCTGCAGCACGGCATCAACCGCCGCGCCTTCGAGTCCGGCCAGGTGGCCGTGCACCTCTGGAACCCGCGCGATTTCGCCGAAGGCAACTACCGCCGGGTCGACGACCGCCCGTTTGGCGGCGGCCCTGGCATGGTCATGATGGCCGAGCCCCTGTGGCAATGCCTGCAGGCCATCCGCGCCGCGCGCGCGGAGGCCGACGATGCCCGCGCCCCCGTCGTCCTTTTTTCCCCGATCGGCGAGGCGCTGAACCACGCTGGCGTCGAGGGCTGGTCGCGCAGCCAGGGCGCGGTGCTGGTGTGCGGCCGCTACGAAGGCATCGACCAGCGCTTCATCGACACCTGCGTGGACCGGCAGATCAGCCTGGGCGACTTCGTGCTCTCCGGTGGCGAGATCGCGGCCATGGCCCTGCTGGACGCCGTGGCGCGCCTGCAGCCCGGCGTGCTGACCGACGAGGGCAGCCACCAGCAGGACAGCTTCAACCCGGCGCTCGACGGCCTGCTGGACAGCCCGCACCACACCCGCCCCGAGGTCTGGCAGGGCCCGGGGGGGCCGATGGCGGTGCCGGAGGTGCTGCTGGGCGGCCACCACGAGCGCATCGCCCGCCACCGGCGCGAGCAAAGCCTGCTGCTCACGGCCAGCCGCCGGCCCGACCTGCTGGCCCGTGCCCGGGCGCAGGGATTGCTCGACGCGGCAGACCAGGCTTTCCTCCGCGCTCAGGGATTGCTATAATCCAAGGCTTTTCGATCCTCTGACCGGCCGCCGCGACCGGGCCACCCCGCAAACCCGCAAGGGTCTGGACAGGGGCCCTGCCGGATTCGCGGCCTTTAGTGCAGCGCGGCCATGACCGACAAAACAGGAAATCATGAACCTCATCCAGACCCTTGAGCAAGAAGAAATTGCTCGCCTTGGCAAAGTCATTCCCCCGTTCGCCCCTGGCGACACCGTGATCGTCAGCGTGAACGTGATCGAAGGCACCCGCAAGCGCGTGCAGGCCTACGAGGGCGTGGTGGTGGCCCGCCGCAACCGTGGCCTGAACTCCAGCTTCATCGTGCGCAAGATCTCCAACGGCGAAGGCGTCGAGCGCACCTTCCCGCTGTACAGCCCGCTGATCGCCAAGATCGAAGTCAAGCGCCGCGGTGCCGTGCGCCGTGCCAAGCTGTACTACCTGCGCGAGCGCAGCGGCAAGTCGGCCCGCATCAAGGAAAAGCTGGGCGCGTAAAGCGCATCGGGCCTGGCCCGATTGCCTGCACCCTCCCAAAGAGCCGCTCCCCGGAGCGGCTTTTTTGCGTGTGGCCTATGCTCATATCCTCATGACCCACGTTCTTCCCGCTTTTGATCCGCGCCTGGTGCCCATCGTCGCGGACGAGGCAGACGAGATGCTGCGCCCCGCGCAGGCGCAGCGCCTCACGCCCACCGGCCTGCGCGAACTCTTCGCCCGCCCGCCGGTGTGGACGCCCGAACTGCACCGCGAGCGCAAGTTCGTCGACCGCGCGCCCGCCGAGGCGGCGGTGCTGCTGCCGCTGGTGATGCGCGACGAACTCACGCTCATCCTGACCCAGCGCACGGCCCACCTCTCCACCCACTCGGGCCAGATCGCCCTGCCGGGCGGCAAGCTCGACCCCGAGGACGCCGACGCCACCGCCGCCGCCCTGCGCGAAGCGCAGGAAGAGATCGGCCTGGCGCCGGATCGGGTGGAGGTGCTGGGCACGCTGCCGGTGTACGTCACCGGCACGTCCTTCATCGTCACGCCGGTCGTGGGGCTGGTGCTGCCCGGCTTCGAGCTGGTGCCCAACCCGGACGAGGTGGACGACGTGTTCGAGGTGCCGCTGGCCTACCTCATGAACCCCTTGAACCACAAGCGCCACGCGCTGGCCTTCGAGGGTGTGGTGCGCGAGTGGTACTCCATGCCCTACCTCGATGGCGACCGCGAGCGGTTCATCTGGGGCGCCACCGCCGGCATGCTGCGCAACTTCTACCGCATGCTCAGCGCCTAAGGGCCGGGCAGCCCTTGTTGCGCCGGGTGGCGCTCGGGCCTCACGCCACTATGATGGCGCCATGAGTTTTTTCGCCATCCTCATTGCCCTGCTGCTGGAGCAGGCGCGCCCGCTCGCTTTCGACAACCCCGTTCACGCCGGCCTGCGCGGCTGGGCGCGCACCGTGCGCCGCAACCTCGACGCCGGCCAGTCCTCCCATGGCTGGGTCGCCTGGGCGCTGGCGGTGGGCGTGCCGGCGGCCATCGCGGGGCTGGTGTACTGGGGCCTGTGGCAATTCAGTTCCGTGCTGGCGTTCGTGTGGACGGTCGGCATTCTGTACGTGACGCTGGGCTTTCGCCAGTTCAGCCACCACTTCAGCGAAATCCGGCAGGCGCTCGATGTGGGCGACGACGCCACCGCGCGCGAGAAGCTGGCCCGCTGGCTGCGGGTGGACGCTTCCAGCCTGCCGCGCACCGAGCTGTTGCGCCAGGTGATCGAGCACTCGGTGCTGGCCGCCCACCGCCACGTGTTCGGCGTGCTGGTGTGCTTCGTGGTGTTCTGGGCCATCGGCCTGGGTCCCTCGGGCGCGGTGTTCTACCGGCTGGCCGAGTACCTCTCGCGCAACTGGCGCGCCCGCCCGGACGGCACGCCCAGCCCGGCGCTGCAGCACGCCGCCGCGACCGCCTGGCGCTGGGTCGACCACGTGCCGGCGCGCATGACGGCGCTGGGCTTCGCCGTGGTGGGCAACTTCGAGGAGGCCGTGGCCAGCTGGCGCGGTGATGCCGAGCGCTTTGCGCCGGGCAGCGACGGCGTGGTGCTGGCCGCCACCTCGGGCGCCATCAACGTGCGGCTGACCCCGCAGCTCGACCCGCTCACGATCGAAGACGAGGAGGTGGTGGGCGACCCCGGCGCCCGGCCGGATCCGCAACTGGCCCACCTCAGCAGCGTGGTGGGGCTGGTCTGGCGCGCGGTGGTGCTCTGGATGCTGCTGCTTGCGCTGCTCACGCTCGCGGGCCTGTAACCGGAGCGCGGTGCCCCCATCCAGAACACCGTGGAACTGGCTTCGCCAGGCCACAGGTGTTGCCCCTGGGGGTGACGCGCCGCAGGCGCGGCGCGGGGGGAGCCTGTCAATACCGCCGCTTGTCCGAGAGTTCCGCGAACAGCTCGCCGTAGAGGCGGTAGCGGTTTTCGCTGATCGCCAGGGGGTCGTCGGCCGGCTGGTCCGGCTCCCCGGTCTGCACGTGTTCCACCACCCCGCAACCCGGCTCGTGCAGGTGCGTGCAGTTGTAGAAGCGGCAGTGGCCCAGCGTGGCGTTCAGATCGGGCATGAGGTGGGCCAGCTGCATGGGCTCGATGTGGTTCAGGCCGAATTCCTGGAACCCTGGTGAATCGATCAGCGCGGTGCGGCGTTGCGCGTCCACCCAGTACCAGGTGGTGCTGGTCGTGGTGTGTTTGCCCGAGTTGAGCGCCCGCGAGATCTCGCCGGTCTGTGCGCGGGCTTCGGGCACCAGGCGGTTCACCAGCGTGCTCTTGCCCACGCCCGAGGGCCCCAGCACCAGCGTGCGCTTGTTGTCCAGGCGCTGCTGCAGGGCGTCGAGGCCGGCGTCGGAACCGTCGGCCGACTTCAGGCGCAGCGGCAGCACCGTGCAACCCATGCGGCGGTAGGGCTCCAGGCGGGCCCAGGCGCGGTCGAACGCGGGCTGCAGATCGCTCTTGTTGAGCACGATCAGCACGTCGATGCCTTCGGCCTGTGCCGCGATCAGGGCCCGGGTGAGCTGGCTTTCGGAAAACTCCGGGTCGGCCGCCACCAGCACCAGCACCTGGTCGAGGTTGGCCGCGAACGACTTGGTGCGCATCTCATCCTGCCGGTAGAACAGGTTGCGCCGCTCGTCCACGCGCTCGATGCTGCCTTCGTCGCCGGTGACCTGCCATTGCACCTGGTCGCCCACGACCACGGCGTTTTTCTTGCCGCGCGGGTGGCAGATGCGGCGTTCGCCGTCGACGCTTTCCACGAGGCAGTGGCGCCCGTGGGCGGCCACCACCAGACCGGGTTGCAGATCGGCCATCAGGCCTTCTGCAGGGCGTCCACCGCGGCGGCGCAGTGGATGTCGCTGACCGAGATGCCGTTCACGTCGTGCGTGTTGAAGCGCACCGTGCAGCGGCCGTAGCTGAGCGACAGGTCAGGGTGGTGGTCCTCGCGGTGCGCGATCCAGGCCAGGGCGTTCACGAAGGCCATGGTCTCGTGGAAGTTGGCGAAGCTGTAGGTTTTCTCCAGCGCGCCGTCGATCAGCTTCCAGCCCTGGGCGGCATCGCCGTTGAGCTGGGTGAGCTGGGTCACGATTTCGGTGGCGGAGAGGGCGCGGCGGTTCTGGTGGATCGGGTTCATGGGTCGGGTTCGCGTCAGGCGGTTTGCAGGCGGGAGAGGCGTTCGCTCGCCGGCGGGTGGGAATAGTAGAAGCGCGCGTACAGCGGGTCGGGCGTGAGCGTGCTGGCATTGTCCTTGTAGAGCTTGAGCAGCGCGCTGGCCAGATCGGGGCCGCTGGTGTGGGCCACGGCATACGCATCGGCCTCGAACTCGTGCTGGCGCGAGAGCTGCGCCATCAGCGGCGAGAGGAAGAAGGTGAACAGCGGCACCACCATCATGAACAGCAGCAGGGCCAGCGCGTCGTTGGGCGTGTCCATCGACGGCGTCACGCCCAGACCGCTGAAGAACCAGGCCTGGCTCGACACCCAGCCCAGCAGCGCGAAGCCCGCCAGGCTCAGCGCGAACATCAGCACGATGCGCTTGAGGATGTGGCGGCGCTTGTAGTGGCCGAGTTCGTGCGCGAGAACGGCATCGATCTCGTCGGGGCTGAGCTGTTTGAGCAGGGTGTCGAAGAACACCACGCGCTTGGCCGCGCCGAAGCCGGTGAAGTAGGCGTTGGCGTGGGCGCTGCGCTTGCTGCCGTCCATCACGAACAGGCCCTTGGCGGCGAAGCCGCAGCGCTGCATGAGCGCGTTCACGCGCGCCTTGAGCGTTTCGTCCGACAGCGGTTCGAACTTGTTGAACAGCGGCGCGATGAGGGTGGGGTAGAGCACCAGCGCGAGCAGGTTGAAGGCCATCCAGACGCCCCAGGCCCAGAGCCACCAGGTGGGGCCGGCCGCGCCCATGAGCCAGAGCACCAGCGCGGCGATCGGCAGGCCGATCAGCGCGCCCACCAGCGTGCCCTTGACCAGGTCGCCCAGCCAGAGCGACATCGTCATCTTGTTGAAGCCGAAGCGTTCCTCGATGCGGAAGGTGGCGTACCAGCCCAGAGGCAGGGTGATGAGGCCGCCGATCAGCACGAAGGCCGCGAGCAGCGCCAGCTGTTGCAGCATGCCGCCGCCCAGCGCGTCCAGCAGCCGCTGGTTGAGCCAGTCCAGGCCGCCCAGCAGCGTCCAGCCCAGCAGCAGCGCGGCCTCGATGGCGGTCTCCAGCAGGCCGAAGCGCGCCTTGGTGATGGTGTAGTCGGCCGCCTTCTGGTGCGCGGCCACCGAGATCGTGTCGCTGAAGGCCGCGGGCACGGCGTGGCGGTGCCGCGCCACATGGCGGATCTGCCGGCTGGCGAGCACGGTGCGCACCAGCAGGCCCAGCAGCAGCAGGGCGCAGAAAACGGCGGTGAATGCGAAGGAAGCGGTGTCCATGGGGCCGAGTCTATCGAAGACGGCCCTTTGCGCGCGCCGTGGGGCCGGGGGCCCCGGGCGGCGGATCGGCGAGAATGCCGGCCATGACTTCTGCCTCCACCGCCCCGGCGGGCACCGCCGCCGACACCCCCACCCTCGCCAAGAGCGACCAGAACCTGGTCTGGATCGACTGCGAGATGAGCGGGCTCGACCCCGAAAAAGAGCGCCTGCTGGAAATCGCGGTGGTCATCACCGGCCCGCAACTCACGCCGCGCATCGAAGGGCCGGTGATCGTGGTGCACCAGAGCGACGCCGTGCTCAACGCCATGGACGCCTGGAACAAGGGCACGCACGGCCGCAGCGGCCTGATCGACAAGGTCAAGGCCAGCACGGTGAGCGAGGAAGAGGCCGAGGCCACCCTGCTGGCCTTCATCGCCCAGTACGTGCCCAAGAACGGCTCGCCGATGTGCGGCAACACCATCAGCCAGGACCGCCGCTTCCTGGTGAAGTACATGCCCAAGCTGGAGGCCTACTTCCACTACCGCTGCCTGGACGTGAGCACGCTCAAGGAACTGGCCCGCCGCTGGCGGCCCGAGGTGTACGAGTCGTTCAAGAAGCACCAGAAACACACCGCGCTGGCCGACGTGCACGAATCCATCGACGAGCTCGAGCACTACCGCACCCATTTCCTGCGCTGAGCCTCACCCACCGCATCTCTCGGGTGCTGTTGAGCGCCGGCTGGGTGGTGTGCGGTCGCATGTCAAAATTGTGACGTTTACATGATATTCACATGACAAAAAAATCCCGTTACCGTTTCGTGGCGAAGCATCAGGAGGTGCTCCAGCTGGGTGCCGCGGTGTTCTTCCTGCTCCTGGTCGGTCTGTACGCCTCGCTCACCGGTGCATCCACCGCCGGCCTGGCGACTTCGGCGATGTGGCTGCTGATCGTGGCGGCGGCGGTGGGGGCCTACATGGCCATGAACATCGGCGCCAACGACGTGGCCAACAACATGGGCCCGGCGGTGGGCTCGGGTGCCATGACCATGGGCTGGGCCATCGTCGTGGCCGCCGTCTTCGAGGCCCTGGGTGCCATCGTGGCCGGTGGCGACGTGGTCGGCACCATCAAGGGCGGCATCATTGATCCCAATGCCATCTCGGACCCGGCGCTGTTCGCGTGGGTGATGTTCTCTGCGTTGCTGGCCGGCGCGCTCTGGCTCAACCTCGCCACGGCTGTGGGGGCCCCCGTGTCCACCACGCACTCCATCATCGGCGCGGTCATGGGCGCCGGCATCGCCGCTGGTGGCTGGGGCCTGGTGAACTGGGAAACCATCGTCCAGATCGTGATCAGCTGGGTGATCTCGCCGCTGGCGGGCGGTGCGATGGCCGCCGCCTTCCTGTACATCATCAAGCGCAGCGTGACCTACCGCAGCGACATGATCGACGCCGCCAGCCGCGTGGTGCCCATCCTGATCGCCGCCATGGTCTGGGCCTACACCACCTACATGCTGCTCAAGGGCCTGGGCCAGATGGTGCATGTCGGGGTCCCGACGGCCATGGGCGCGGGTGTGGTGCTGGCCGTGGTCGTGTGGGCACTGATCCGCAAGCCCATCGCCAGGCACGCCCGGCGGCAGGAGAACAGCAAGAACGGTGTCAACCGCCTGTTCACCTGGCCACTGGTCTGTTCGGCCGCGTTGCTGAGCTTCGCCCACGGCGCCAACGACGTGGCCAACGCCATCGGCCCGCTGGCCGCGATCTACGAAGCCGTGAAAGACGGCGCCATCGCCACCAAGGCCGGTACGCCGCTGTGGATCATGGTGCTGGGCGCGCTCGGCCTGGCGGTGGGCCTGGCGCTGTACGGCGCGCGGCTCATCCGCACCGTGGGCAAGGAAATCACCGAGCTGGACAACATGCGCGCGTACGCCATCGCGATGTCCGCCACGCTCACGGTGATCGTCGCCTCGCAGCTGGGCATGCCGGTGTCGACGACGCACATCTCCATCGGCGCGGTGTTCGGCGTCGGCTTCCTGCGCGAACTGCTCAAGGTGAACTACGCGAAGATGGAACGTGTGGTGCGCTCCGGCCACCAGGGGGCCGACCGCGATGTGGTCGAGGCCTACCTGAGCCGCTTCGAGGCCGCCGAAGTGAGCGAGAAGAAGCGCATGCTGGCGGACATGAAGCGGCTGGCCAAGCAGCGGGAGCTGGCGCAACCGGAGGATGCGGTGTTCGCCAAGAAGGAACAGAAGGCGTTCAAGAAGGCCTACAAGAAGGAAATCGTCAAGCGCTCCGTGGTCATGCGCATCGTGGCGGCCTGGATCGTCACCGTGCCGGCCACCGCCGTGCTGGCGGCGCTGCTGTTCTACGTGGTGCGCGCGGTGCTCGACTGAGTGCGCATGTAAAGACTTGGGGTTTTCCCGAATTCATGCCATAATCAGTGGCTTCGCAGGCAACTGCGATGATTTGTGCATCTGCCTCACACACCAGGCCCCCCGCAACCGCAGGATGGGGCCTTCGCTCCCGGTGTCACGCTTCTCTCAGTGACCCATGGCGCGTCGATCGTTTGATGGTTGATGTTTTGTAACCACGAACGGATCCGACGCCCCGGAGCTGCCACCTTTTCAAGGTAGGCCGTCCCTTTAGCGTTTGCATTCGATCAATTGCGCCCTCTGGCGCATGGACGAACATGAGCGACTCTTTTGAAGCCCGCGGCGATTTCTCGCCCGAAATCCTCACTGCCGACACCGAGGCAGACCTTTCCACCCCCGTGGCCGTCGAGGCCGTCGAGGCCGCCGAACCCGCCGGCCCCAACGGCTTCGAGCTGTTGGGCCTGGCGCCCGAGCTGGTGCAAGCCTGTGCCGACCTCGGCTACGTGCAGCCCACCACGGTGCAGAACAACGTGATCCCCAAGGCCATGATGGCCGAAGGCGAACAGCGTTTTGCCGACATGATGGTCTCCAGCCAGACCGGCAGCGGCAAGACCGCCGCCTTCCTGCTGCCCGTGCTGCACACCCTGCTGCAGCAACGTGCCGCCGCCGACGCCAAGGAGCGCGCCGACCGCGAACGCGCCGTGGCCGAAGCCATTGCCCGTGGCGAAGCGCCGCCCAAGGCGCCCAAGCGCAAGGACCCCACCAGCCCGCGCAACTTCAAGGCCGCCACCCCCGGCGCCCTGATCCTGTGCCCCACGCGCGAACTCGCGCAGCAGGTGGCCAACGACGCCATCGACCTCGTGCGCCACTGCCGTGGCCTGCGCATCGCCAACGTGGTGGGCGGCATGCCCTACCAGCTGCAGATCGCCCGCTTGCAGAACGCCGACCTCGTGGTCGCCACGCCCGGCCGCCTGCTCGACCTGCAGCGCTCGCAGCAGCTCAAGCTCGACCAGGTGCAGTTCCTGGTCGTCGACGAAGCCGACCGCATGCTCGACCTGGGCTTCTCCGACGACCTCGCCGAAGTCAACGAACTCACCAGCCAGCGCCGCCAGACCATGATGTTCAGCGCGACCTTCGCGCCGCGCATCCAGCAGCTCGCCATGCGCGTGATGCATGAAAACGGCAAGCACGTGCAGAAGGTGCAGATCGACACCCCTCAAGAGCAGCACGCCAACATCAAGCAGGTGCTGTTCTGGGCCGACCACGCCGACCACAAGCGCAAGCTGCTCGACCACTGGCTGCGCGACACCACCATCAACCAGGCGGTGGTGTTCTGCAGCACGCAGATCGAATGCGATGGCCTCGCCAACGACCTGCAGCAAGCCGGCTTCGCCGCCGTCGCGCTGCACGGCGCGCTGAACCAGGGCATGCGCAACCGCCGCCTGATGGCACTGCGCAACGGCCAGGTGCAGATCCTGGTGGCCACCGACGTCGCCGCTCGCGGCATCGACGTGCCCACGATCACCCACGTCTTCAACTTCGGCCTGCCGATGAAGGCCGAGGACTACACGCACCGCATCGGCCGCACCGGCCGTGCCGGCCGCGATGGCCTGGCCGTCACCTTCGCCGAGTTCCGCGACCGCCGCAAGATCGGCGACATCGAGGCCTACACGCGCCAGCGCATCAACGTCGAGACCGTGCCCGGCCTCGAGCCGCGCCAGCGCGCGCCGCAACCCGAGTTCGGTGGCCGTGGCCGCCCGGGTGCCGGCCGTGGTGACCGTTTCGGTGGTGGTGGTGACCGCAACTATGCCGACCGCAGCAACTTCAACGCCCGTGGCCCCGCACCGCGCGGCCCGCGTTTCGAAGGCCGCCCGGAAGGCCGCTTCGACGCGCCTCGCGTCGACCACAGCCGCCCGGAAACGCGTTTCGACCCGCGCTTCGAGGGCCGCGCCGAGCCGCAGCCGCGCCACGAGAACCGCTTCGACAACCGGGGTGACCAGGGCGGCTACCGCAACGACACGCGCCCGGCCAGCCGTGGCTTCGGCGACCGGGGTGCCGCCCCGGCGCGCACCGGTGGCAAGCCCGGTGGCTTCTCCAGCTTCGGCCGCAGCGACAAGGGCGGCGAATCCCGCGGTGGTTTCAGCGACCGTGGCAACGCCGAGCGCGGTGCCATGCGCGGTGAATTCGCGCCGCGCCGCAACGAAGGCGGCCCGGCCCGCCCGATGGCGCGCCGCGCACCGCGCTGATCGATCTGGTCACGCATGAAAAAGCCAGGCCTTCGGGCCTGGCTTTTTTTTTGATGTTCGCCGTTTCCCCTGGATGGCCTCTTTTCAGTGGCAGTTCAATCGCCGGTTCATGTCGTGGATGGTTTGTGGAATGCCACTGCTGCGACCATCCTGAAGTTGCTTCAGGAAATTGGGAATTTTCAGCAAATCGGCGAGCGACACCATGGTGGTCGCTGTCTTGTGCAAGATTTCAGGATGCGTTTCCAGGTATTCGCGCAGGGACAGTGGCATGACGGTGATGGGTGCCAAGCTGGACAGCGCCATCATGGACAGAATGTGCTCGGGAGCGGGCGAGCCAGACAGGTGTTCTAACAGCGCGCCCGAGTCGTCAAGCTCTTTCACAAAACCGTCGGCGACAAGGCTGATGCTCTCAAACAGCCGATCGTCTGCCTGAAGGTCGGAACGCAGCCGCCGTCTTTCGTCAAGGAGGTGTTCCATGACCAGAAACAATTTCCGATGGTCCTTGCCCACGGCCTCCAGCAGGTGGTGTGAGGGTATCTGGGTCTCCTGGAGCGCATCGATCAAGGCCCACTCAGGCAGTTCTCCAATCGCATTGGCCAACGCCTGGTGTGCGTTCGACAGGTTCACATTCAGTTTGTCCAGGTGTTTCCTGTTCTCGTTGCTGTTGCTGATGCCGTTTGCACTCAGGATGTCCACCGCGGCGTTGATGCCCATGTAGATAAGACCTCCAGCGAGTGCTGCGCCCAGAGTGGAAACGATGCCGTCCGCCCATCGAGAAGACATGAAGACAAGGCTTGGGTTGGCATCCTCAAAAAGAAAAGCGTTGATCGCGTGACTAAGCGCAATGCCTCCGGAGCACATGCCTCCCATGCCGATCGCTGCGCATAGCGGAAGGCCCAAGGAGGTCATTGCCGTCAAGCGCAGGTAGTGCGCTGCTGAACTCGGGAAGTACGCGTTGATGAATTCGTCTCGGGTCCGAAGGGCAGATTCGACATTCGTGCGCAGGTCGTGCAGGGTGGGTTCGCCGAAACTGGAAATCTCTGCTTCAAACAGTTGGTTGGGGTGGGTGTAGGTGTTGATGCTGTTCACAAGGCTGATCCGTCAAAGGGATTGCGGACCCGTTTGAGCCCGCATACCCAGTGAACAGTGCGTGGCCGTACGTGATGGTTCGTTGCCCACAACACGGATGTGCCAGTCATTGCTGCGCTCCCCGTGGCGGACAATCCGGTCAGAAG
Source organism: Hydrogenophaga sp. (assembly GCA_018993155.1). Classification (GTDB taxonomy): domain Bacteria; phylum Pseudomonadota; class Gammaproteobacteria; order Burkholderiales; family Burkholderiaceae_C; genus Hydrogenophaga. The sequence goes on along the minus strand of JAGKSX010000112.1, from coordinate 57,625 downwards.
CCAATAGCCATAGTGCGACAGCGAGCCGGGCAGCCTCGAATGAATGAACCCATCCCTGGCCCGTATGGCGGTCGCCGGCCGGTTTCCCAGGTCCTGCCGCGTGGGTGCCGTGTCCTGCCGTGTCCGGGTGTTCTGTTCAAGCGAAAGATGCCGCGCAGGTTCAGCGAGGCGAACCCGCCGCCAGCCAGGCGCGCCAACCGCCGAACGAGGTGATGTCGGTCGCGCCCGCGATGCCCAGGCCCTCGCAGATGAAACCCGGCACCTCGCTGCCGTCGGCCAGCTTCACCTTGCCGATGCCCAGCGGCGCGGGAATGCCAGCCACGAAGCTGCCGAAGAGGGCGCTGGGCACGTCCCACACCTCCAAGGCGATGGCCGCACCGCCCTCGACCACGCGCACCATGCCGGGCCGCTGCACCGGCCCACCGGCCAGAGCGTAGAAGCGGTACTCGGGTGCGGAGGCCGGGCTGTCCACGAGCCGCGCGCCACGCGAGGTCAACTGGTGGTTCAGCGGCAGGCCCGAGAGGTGCGCGCCACACACCGCCACGCGCACCGTGCCCGAGCCGGCCGCGCCCACCTCGCCGCCGGGCAGGCCCACGCAGGCCGGTGTGGCCGACACATCGGTGTCCGTTGCACCCAACGAACCACCGAGCGCGCGATGAAAACGATCGGCCAGCCGCAGCAGGGCCAGGTCCTTGTGCGCAGGCGCTCCCAAGGTCACCCCCCAGGGCAGGCCTTTCGCGTCACCGCTGGCCAGCACGCCGGCCGGTACCGCCACCGCGCATTGGTCCAGCAGGTTCACGAAGTTGGTGTAGCGGCCCAGGTTGGCGTTGAGGCGGATCGGGTCGGCCTGCATCTCTGCGATGCGGTAGACGGTGCCGGCCGTGGGCGTGAGCAGGCAGTCCACCTCGTTCCACACGCGGTCGCACACGCGGCGCAGCGCCTTGAGCTTGTAGGCGCCCGCGAAGGCCTCGGCGGCGGTCTTGCCGCGTCCGCCTTCGATGATGCTGCGCACCGGCGGGAACACCGCCTCGGGCTGCGCGTCGATGAAGCCCTGGATGGCCACATAGCGCTCGGCCACCCAGGGGCCTTCGTAGAGCAGCTTCGCCACGTCCAGGAAAGGCGTGAGGTCGATGGTGACAGCCGTTCCGCCGAGCGATTCGAGGCGCCTGACCGCGTTGGCGAACAGCGCAGCCGCCGCCTCGTTGCCGAAGAAGTCCAGGTCCTCGTCGCGCGGCACACCGAAGCGGAACGGCCCGGTCGAGAAGTCCACACCCAGTGGCTGCGCGGGCCGGCTGTAGGCATCGGCCTCGTCGAATGCCGCCGCCACGCCCAGCACGGCCTGCGCGTCGCCGGCCGTGAGCGCGAGGATGGAGGGCGTCTCCACCGAGCGGCAGGCCGGCAGCACGCCCCAGGCCGAGAGCAGGCCCAGCGTGGGCTTGAGGCCGATCAGCCCGTTGAACGATGCCGGCACGCGGCCCGAACCTGCGGTGTCGGTGCCCAGTGCGAACGTCACACAGCCCTTGGCCACGGCCACGCCCGAGCCCGAGCTGGAACCGCCCGAGATGAAGGCCGGGTTGTGTGGGTTCTGGCACGCGCCATATGGCGAGCGCGTGCCGTTCAGGCCGGTGGCGAACTGGTCCAGGTTGGTCTTGCCCACCGGCACCGCGCCGGCCGCGATCAGCTGGCGCACCACGAAGGCGCTGTCTTGCGGCATGTAGGCGAATTCGGGGCAGGCGGCGGTGGTGGGCACGTGCGCGAGGTCGATGTTGTCCTTGATCGCGAAGGGCACGCCGTACAGCGGCAGGCTGGCCGGGTCCACGCCGTCCAGGCGCGCGAGGTAGGGCTCGACCTCGGCCTCGCTCAGCACATGAATGTAGGCGTGGTGCGTGTCGGCCGCGCTGCGGCGCAAGGCTTCGGCGATCACCTCGCGCACGCTGGCGGTGCCTTCGCGGTAAGCGGCTTGCAGGCTGGCGATATCGAAGGACAGTTGGCTCAATGACATGGCGGGAATCTCCGGGAATTTCTGGAAGGGGTTCAAGCGGTGGCTTCGTCGATCAGCACCAGCACGTTCTGGCCGGCCGCCACTGCGCCGCCCTGCGCGCACATCAGGCTGTGCACCGTGGCGTTGGCCGGCGCGAGCAGGTTGAACTCCATCTTCATGGACTCGATGACCAGCAGCACATCGCCGGCACGCACCTGCTGACCCACGCTCACGGCCACCTTCCACACGTTGCCCGGCACGCTGGTGGCCAGCGCACGGCCGCCTTCGGGCAGGTCGATCTCGGCCTCCACGCCGGCGGCGGCCACATCGGCTTCGCTGGCGTAGTCCACCTGGCCGGCGGCGGCCCAGCGCTCACGTTCGGCCTCGAACGCGGCCTGCTGCTTGGCCTTGAACGCGCTCACGGCGTCGTCGTTCTCGGCCAGGAAGCGCCGGTAGTCCTTCAGGCTGAACGAGCCGTCTTCCGTGCGCAGCGCGTAACCGCCGTGCGGGAAGCGCGCGCGGATGTCCTTCAGCGCGTCCTCGCTCACCGGCTCGAAGCGGATCTGGTCGAAGAAGCGCAGCAGCCAGGGCTGCTCGAACGGCGTGCCCGGCGTGCCGTGCCGCCAGCGGTTCCACATCTGCAGCGTGCGGCCCACGAACTGGTAGCCCCCGGGGCCTTCCATGCCGTACACGCAGAGGTAGGCGCCGCCGATGCCCACGGCGTTCTCTGGCGTCCAGGTGCGCGCGGGGTTGTACTTGGTGGTCACCAGGCGGTGCCGCGGGTCCAGCGGCGTGGCCACCGGCGCGCCCAGGTACACGTCGCCCAGGCCCAGCACGAGGTAGCGCGCGTCGAACACGATCTTGAACACATCGTCGATCGAGTCCAGCCCGTTGATGCGGCGGATGAACTCGATGTTGCTCGGGCACCAGGGCGCATCCGGCCGCACCGACTGCATGTACTTCTCGATCGCCAGCTTCGTCTGCGGGTCGTCCCACGAGAGCGGCAGAACGACGGTGCGCGAGGGCACCACCATCTCGTCCACCGGTGGCAGCGCGTCGTCCACCTCGGCGATCACGTGCAGCAGCCGCTCGCGCGGCAAGCGCGCGGGGTCGAAGTGCACCTGCAGCGAGCGGATGCCCGGGGTGAGGTCGATCACGCCGTCCAGGTGCTTGCGTTTCAGACCCTCCAGCAGGGCCTGCACGCGCATGCGCAACTCCAGGTCCAGCGTGAGCGGGCCGAACTCGATCAGCACGTAGCGGTCGCCCGCCTGCCGCACCACGCGGCGCGGGCGCTCGCCCTCGGCCGCGCGGTCGTCCAGAATGGGGCTCGCCGGCGAGCCCGCGCGCCGGTGAAAGTGCACTGTGTCACCGGGCCGCAACTGGCCCAGCTTCCACAGCTCGTCGTGCAGCACCACGGCCGGGCAGACGAAGCCGCCCAGGCTCGGGCCGTCGGGCCCGAGGATCACCGGCATGTCGCCGGTGAAGTCGATCGCACCGATCGCGTAGGCGTTGTCGTGGATGTTCGACGGGTGCAGCCCGGCCTCGCCGCCGTCGCTGCGCGCCCACTGCGGCTTGGGGCCGATCAGGCGCACGCCGGTGCGGCTGCTGTTGTGGTGCACCTTCCAGTCGGTGCCGAAGAACATCGCGATGTCTTCCTGCGTGAAGAAGTCCGGCGCGCCGTGCGGGCCGTAGAGCACGTCGATGTCCCAGTGGTTCGTGTACTCGGGTGCGTACACGTACTCGCTCATGGTTTGTGCCTCGACCGAAGCCGGTGCGTCCGCCAGGTGCAGCACATCGCCCGTGCGCAGGTGCCGCCCCGCGTGGCCGCCGAACTGGCCCAGCGTGAAAGTGCTGCGGCTGCCCAGGTACAGCGGCACGTCCAGCCCGCCGGCCACGGCCAGCGCGAGCCGCACGCCGGTCTCGCAGCGGCCCATGGCCAGCGTGGCGCCCGCCGGCACGGCCAGGGCCTGCCACATGGCCACGGGCTGCCCGTTGAGGGTGAGCTTCGCGGGCGCGCCCGTCACCGCCACCACGGTGGCCACGTTGAAGCGCAGCGTGGGCCCGGCCAGCGTGATCTCCAGCGCCGCCGCATCGCTCGCGTTACCCACCAGCTGGTTGGCCATGCGGTGCGCGTGCGCGTCCATCGGCCCGCTCGGCGGCACGCCCACGGCCCAGTAGCCCTGGCGGCCCGGCCAGTCCTGCACCGAGGTCTGCACGCCGGGCTCCAGCACGTCGATGGTGCGCGGCCTGAACTCGAAGGTGGAGAGAAAGCGCGTGACCTGCCGGCCTTCGCGGAACACCGGGTCTCGAACCACCTGGCGCAGGTAGCCCAGGTTGGTCTCGATGCCAGCCAGGCGCGTGGCGTCCAGCGCGTCTTCCAGCTGCAGCAGGGCCTGCTCGCGCGTGTCGGCGGTCACGATCAGCTTGGCCAGCATGGGGTCGTACCAGGCCGGCACCTCGGTGCCGCGCTCCACCCAGCTGTCCACCCGCGCACGCGACGGGAACACCACATCGGTCAACAGGCCCGCGCTGGGCTGGAAATTCTTCGCCGGGTCTTCGGCGTACAGCCGCACCTGGATGGACGCGCCCCGCGGCACCGGCTGCAGCGAAGCCAGCGGCGGCAGGTCGCCTGCCGCGAGCTGCAGCATCCAGGCCACCAGGTCCACGCCGCACACCTGCTCGGTCACGCCGTGCTCCACCTGCAGGCGCGTGTTCACCTCCAGGAAATGGAAGGCCCCGCTCGCTGCGTCGTACACGAACTCCACCGTGCCGGCCGAGCGGTAGTTCACCGCCTGCGCCAGCCGCACGGCGGTGGCGTGCAGCTCGGTGCGCTGCGAGCCGCTCAGGCCGGGCGCCGGGGTTTCTTCGATCACCTTCTGGTTGCGCCGCTGCACCGAACAGTCGCGCTCGCCCAGCGCGATCACCCCGCCCGCGCCATCGCCGAACACCTGCACCTCGATGTGCCGCGCCTGCTCCACGTACTTCTCCAGAAACAGGCCCGCGTCCTTGAAGTTCGCCTGCGCCAGCCGCCCCACCGACTCGAACGCATCGCGCAACTCGGCATCGTTCCACACCAGCCGCATGCCGATGCCGCCGCCGCCCGCCGTGCTCTTGAGCATCACCGGGTAACCAATGCGCGCGGCCTCGGCCACAGCCCGCGCCACATCGAGCAGCAGGCCCGAGCCCGGCAGCAGCGGCACGCCGCGCGACTGCGCCAGATCGCGCGCCGTGTGCTTCAGGCCGAAGGCGCGCATCTGCTGCGGCGCGGGGCCGATGAAAGCGATGCCCGCCGCCTCGCAGGCCTCGGCGAAGGCCGGGTTCTCCGACAGGAAGCCGTAGCCCGGGTGGATGGCCTGCGCGCCGCAATCCCGCGCGATCTGCAGGATGCGGTCGGCGCGCAGATAGCTCTCGGCCGCCGGGGCCGGGCCGAGCAGGTATGCCTCGTCGGCCTCGCGCACGTGGCGGGCCTGGGCGTCGGCCTCGGAATACACGGCCACGCTGCGCACGCCCAGCGTCTTCAGGGTGCGGATGATGCGGCAGGCAATCGCGCCGCGGTTGGCAATCAGAACCTTGCTGAACATGGGGGTCTCCGGGTGCAGGCCGTCCTGCAGAGGTGTCTTGGCGCTCCGGGCCGTCCCGGCGCGATGGGATTCAGAAGGAGGACTCAGGCCGCGTCCCACACCAGAAGCTGGATGGGTGTCGGGTTGTAGGCGTTGCAGGGGTTGTTGAGCTGCGGGCAGTTGCTGATCAGCACCCACAGATCCATCTCGGCGCGCATCTCCACGTACTTGCCGGGGCCGGACACGCCGTCCTCGAAACTCAGCGCACCCTCGGCCGTCACCGGCACGTTCATGAAGAAGTTGATGTTGGGCACCAGGTCGCGCTTGCCCAGGCCCACGTCCGCATGCTGAAGGGCGATAAGGTAGTTGTCGCGGCAGCTGTGCATGTACTTCTTCTGCAACGCGTAGCGCACCGTGTTGCTCTCGGCCGCGCATGCGCCGCCCAGCGTGTCGTGCCGGCCGCAGGTGTCGGCCACGATGGTGAGCATGGGCTTGCCGTCGTTGCTGCGGATCACCGAGCCGGTGGTGAGGTAGATGCCGCCCTGGCGCTGCATGGTGTCGGTGGCGCTGTAGTGCTCGGCCGGGTCGTGCCGGTTGTAGAACAGCACGTCGGCGGCCTGGTTGCCTTCCAGGTCCACGATGCGCAGCGTCTGCCCGCGCTTCACCTCGAACAGGATGGGCTCGCCCGCCGGGTGGCGCTGGTTGAGCACGGCGTGCGCGGGGTCGAGCGCGCTTTCCTGCAGGCGGATGGCGGTGGCGGTGGTGTTCATGGTCATCGTCTCCCTCACAGGTACAGCAGGTCGGTGTTGTGCAGGGCGCGCGCGTTCTCGGGCCGGAAGGCGCGGCACACGTCGTCGGCCGGTGCGGCACCGCATCGCCAGGCCACCAGGCCCACCTTCTTCGGTGCATAGGTCGACTTGGGGTCGAGGCCATGCGGCGCGGTGCTGATGGCGGCGATCACGTCCATGTCGAAGCGCAGCTCCACGAAGTCACCGGCTTTCGCGTGGTCCGGCACGAAGGCGAAGCGGCCCTGTGCGTCCACCCCCACCTTGCTGAACAGGTTGACCGGCGCGATCAGGTCGCGCTTGCCGAGGCCGTGCTTGCCGATCTCGATCAGCAACCCGTCCTTGCCCGAGCGGTGCATGGCATTGCGGTGCGCTTCGTAGCGCTGCTCGCCGTATTTCTGCTGCATCAGCTCGCTGTCGAGCAGTGCGCCCAGCGGGTCGTGCCAGCCCAGGCTGTCTGCCGTGAAGCTGGCCATGCTGCGGCCCATGTCGCTCATCAGCACATGGCCGCGCGTGTAGTGCGCCGTGTGCTGGGCCTTGAGCGAGTCCGGCATGTTGTAGCGCTCCAGCTTTTCCTGCGCGCTGTAGAGCACCAGGCTCACGTTCGCGCCGGCCTCCAGTGCCACGAAGCGGATCGCGCTGCCGCGCGGCATGCGCCAGCCCCAGTGGCTGCCGCCGGGCACGATCTCGCTCCACATCACCCGGTGGGTGTCCACGCCCGCGAGCGTGGGGGCGGGAAAGCCTTGCCAGAACGCGGGGGCGTCCACCGGGGTGTCGTCGAGGGTGTGGTTCATGTGTGGGGTCTTCGGAAAAAGGCTTCAAACGGGGGCGCCCGTCATGCGCTGGAGCTGCTCCAGGTCGGTCTTCATGCCCGAGGTCTCGCGGATGCGGTCCAGGATGTCGCGCTTGAGGCGCACGAACTCCGGCGCGTGCTTCAGGTCCTGCGTGCGCTGGTCGCCAAAGGGCACCTCGTAGACGGTGTCGATGCGCCCCGGGCGTGGCGCCATCAGCACCACGCGACCACCCAGGTACAGCGCTTCCTCCACGTCGTGCGTCACGAACACGATGGTGGCCTTCTCCAGCCTGTGCACGTAGCGGATCAGGTCGTGCATCACCTCGCGCGTCTGCGCGTCCAGCGCGCCGAAGGGTTCGTCCATCAGCACGATGTCGGGTCGGCCCATCAGCGCGCGCGCGATCGCCACGCGCTGCTGCATGCCGCCCGAGAGCTGGTTGGGCCAGGCGTGGCCCATGGCCTCCAGGCCCATCAGGCGCAACAGCGCATCGGCCCGGCCGTCGGCCGCCTCCACATCCGACGAGGTGCGACCTTCGGTGTGCGCGGCCAGCTGGCGGCAGAACTTGATGTTCTGGCACACCGTCATCCAGGGGTACAGGCTGTAGTGCTGGAACACCATGGCGCGGTCGATGCCCGGGCCGGTCACGGCCTGGCCGTCCACCAGCAGGTCGCCGCGGGTCTGCACCTCCAGCCCGCCGATGGTGCGCAGCAGGGTGGACTTGCCGCAGCCCGAGGCGCCCACGAAGGTGACGAACTCGTTGGCGCGGATGTCCAGGTTGATGCCTTCGAGCGCGTTTACCGGCGCGCCGGCGAAGCGCTTGAACACATCGCGGATCGCGATCTTGGGCACAGGTTGGGTGTGGGGGTGTGGGGTGCTCATCGCATCAGCCCTTCAAGTACAGCCAGGGAAAGGCGCGGCGGTGCGCCAAACGGAAGAGCTGGTCCGTCACCAGCCCGATGAGACCGATGACGATGATCCCGGCGAAGATCGTGTCCGTCTGCAGGAAGCGCTGCGCGCGCAGGATCGCGTAACCCAGGCCCGAGTTCGCGGCCACCAGCTCGGCCACCACCAGGTAGGTCCAGGCCCAGCCCATGGTGATGCGCAGCGTGTCCAGCAAGGCCGGCTTGGCGCTCGGGAAGATCACCTTCTCGATCAGCTCCGAGCGGTTCGCGCCCATGGTCTGCGCCGCCTCCACCTGCGCGGCCGGCACGCGGCGCACGTCCTCGGCCACCATCAGCACCATCTGGAAGAAGGTGCCGATGAAGATGATGGCGATCTTGGAGCCTTCGCCAATGCCCACCCACAGCATCACCAGCGGAATGAAGGCCACCGCCGGCATGTAGCGGATGAAATCCGTCAGCGGCTCCAGCAGCGCCTGCACCGCGCGGTACGAGCCGATGAACAGACCCAGAGGCAGCGCGATCACCGCCGAGAGCAGAAAGCCCGTGACCACGCGGTAGATGCTGATGCCCATGTCATCGAGCAGGCCGGTTTCGGTGAGCCAGGTCCAGGTCTTGGTCAGCACCTGCAGCGGGGCGGGGAGAAACACCGGGTCCAGCCCGCCGAAGGCCGCCAGCACCGCCCAGAGCACCAAAGGGGTGAACAGGCCGATGAGCGCAAGCACCCAATAGGTGCGCCGGGCGATGGGCGCACGCACCGTCCAGAGGCGGTGGGTGCGGCGGCGCCGGGCGCCGGCTTGCGGCGCGCGGATCTCGATGGCGGGTGGCGAGGAAGACATGCGGGCTCCTGAACGGGGAAACAAAAGCGGAGAGGCGTCGTGCTTGCGCTTCACAGCGCGCAGCAGCGTCTCCCGGGCTTTTGTCCCTCCGTGGAGCCACACGATCGTGGCCGACCGCTCTCGGACCAGACAGCGCCGCGTGTCTGTCTTTCAGTTGGTGGTCAACTGCGCGGCGCCCGGAACCCTAGCGGTCTTCAAGGCTGGCGGTGTGCGGTGTCGGGCACAGCGCCTCTCTGGCTCAGGGTGTTAGCAACTGCTGTGCCAGCAGCCGACAGGCGTTCCCGCTCCAGGCCATCGAAGACCCCGTCTCAGTCGTCCGACCCGGACGCGTCCTCGACATAGGCCTGCAGCGCCGCGACGGTGTCCGTGAGCCCGTTCATGAACAGCACCAGCTCGTGGTTGAGCGCGTACAGCATCGCGCCCGCTTCCATTTGCGCGGCCGGGATGCCCGAGGTGTCGCGCATGCGTTTGAGGCCTTCGGGCATGAGGATGCGCTCGGTGCGTTGGTAAAGCGGCATCAGCTGGCGCAGCTGGCCGATCTGGGTCGATGCCCTTTGGGTGAGCACGCGAACCCGGTGCGACGCGTCGTAGGAAAAGGTGAGGGAAGCGCTGCGCTTGCGCGGCGCGCGCAAATCCATTGGAGATTTTTTGGCTTTGGTGACCATGTCGGCCTCCCGGTCGTGTGTTTGACACACCGCCGCCCCCTCTCTTGTGGAGCTGGAGCGGCGGCCCGAACAGGTTGACGTGCCAGTCCCACGCTGCGCGAAGCCGGCGGGCCTTGTAGCGACGGAGGCGGAACGTCAACTCCGATCACGCTGTTGTGACGTGAGCGGGGCAGTATAGCGACGCGGTTCTTCCGCCACGGTGCATGAGCCCCGGCATTTCCCATGCACGCAGCCGGTGCGTACACTCGCACACCCCACCACCACCCGACAGCAGCCCCAGCCATGAGCGATTGGAAAACCCAGCAGATGATCAAGGCCTCCGGCTGGCCCCTGGCCCCGGAGCTGCTGGCCGCGCCCGACGCCGACTTCAACGCGCGGCTGGACGGCGGGCTGGTGCCGCTTCACTGGGCCTGCCGCGAGGGCAAGGCGGGTCTGGTCAAGCACATGATCGAGCACGGTGCCAACGTGCTCGATGTGGCCGAGTCGGACGGCCGTGCGCCGCTGGCGATGGCCGTGGGTTCAGGCAGCTTTCAGGCCGTGATGCTGGTGATGGACCGCCTCAAGGCCATCGGCGCGCCGCCGCCCGATGAGGCGATGCGGCGCTGGCTGACCAACACGTTCGGCAAGGCCCACGCAGACGCGAAGAACCGCCTGCTGCAGACGCTCAAAGATTGGGATCGGCTGGCTCGGAAGAAGCCTGCGTAGCCGGGTCTTGCGTCGCGTCCGCGATCTGCGCGGCCAGGGCCGACAAGGTGTCGGACACCCGGTGGATGTGGGTTTGCATTTGCCTATTGAGCGCGTGGAGCAGGACGGCCACGTCTTTTCGCGTGACGGATTGCGCGGCGTCTTCGGGCTTCTTGCTGGCGGCGCCCAGCGCGGCGTGGCGCTCGGCGATGCGGTAGGCCACCATCAGGTCGGACAGCATGGCCACCTGTTTCGATGCCTTGGAGGTGCACTCCAGGATCTTGCGGCTGGCCGCTGGGGTGAGCGAGAGGGTGGGTGGCTTGGTGCGCGGCAGTCGCCTGCGCATGCCGACGGTCGCGTTGGGCTTGGTGGCCATGGGTGCTTCCCTGCGAAACGGGTGGATGATCCGCCGCCCCCGGGTAGGGGGCGGCGGCCCGAACAGGTGGGCGTACCGTCCTCCGTTTGCACTTCGTCGGCGAGCCTTGCGGCTCCCCGCTCGGGCCGCCAAAACTTGGAGGCACGAACAAGCAAGCCGCAGTGCGACTGCGGTGGAAGCGCTACGGCTTGCGTCGTAACGGAGGTACGGGACGCCCATCCCGATCACGTCTTTGTGTGACGAGACCGGGGCAGTATAGCCACGCGAGTCCTCACCAGGTGACGGCGATGTACTTGGTCTCCATGTACTCGTGCATGCCCTCGGCCGCGCCTTCGCGCCCCAGGCCGCTCTGCTTCACGCCACCGAAGGGCGCGGCCGGGTCGGACACCAGGCCCCGGTTCACGCCCACCATGCCGAACTCCAGTCGCTCGGCCAGCTTGAGGCCTTGCGCCAGGTCGGCGCTGTAGAGGTAGGCGGTGAGGCCGTACTCGGTGTCGTTGGCGTGCTTCACCATGGCTTCCACGCCGCCCTTCACGCGCACGATGGGGGCGACGGGGCCGAACACCTCTTCTTTCAGGATGCGCGCGTCCAGCGGCACGTCGCCCAGCACGGTGGGTTCGTAGAAGTGGCCGGGGCCGGGCACCTTCTTGCCGCCGCACAGAATCTTCGCGCCGCGCGAGACGGCGTCCTGCACCAGTTCGTCCACCTTCTTGCGCGTGGGTTCGTCCACCAGGCTGCCGACCTGGTGGTTTTCGTCCAGCCCGTGGCCGATGCGCAGGGCCTGCATGCGTTTCACGAACTCGGCGGTGAAGGCGTCGCAGACGGCGTCGCCCGCGTAGAAGCGGTTGGCGGCGGTGCAGGCTTCGCCCATGTTGCGCATCTTGGCAATCATGGCGCCGTCCACCGCGTCTTTCACGTTGGCGCCGTCGAGCACCAGGAAGGGCGCGTTGCCGCCGAGTTCCATCGGGGTCTTGAGCACCTGGTCGGCGGCGGACTTGATGAGTTTCTGCCCCACCTCGGTGGAGCCGGTGAACGAGACCAGGCGCACGCGCGGGTCGTGCAGCCACATGTCCACCAGCGCGCCCGACTTCGTGGTGGGCACGATGTTGACCACGCCCTTGGGCACGCCGGCTTCGGCCAGCAGGTCGGCCAGCGCGAGCATGCTCAGCGGCGTCATGCCGGCGGGCTTCACCAGCACGGTGCAGCCGGCGGCGAGCGCGGGCGCGATCTTGCGCGTGCCCATGGCGGCGGGGAAGTTCCACGGCGTCACGAGCACCACCACGCCGATGGGCTGGTGCTGCACGAGGATGCGGTAGCCGCCGGCGGGCGCGTGGCTCACGCTGCCCAGGTTGCGGCAGGCTTCTTCGGAATACCAGCGGAAGAACTCGGCGGCGTAGCGCACCTCGGCCCGGCTGTCGGCCAGGGGTTTGCCGTTTTCCAGGGTGATGATCTTCGCCAGGGGTTCCAGGCGCTCGATCATCAGTGCGTGCACCTTGCGCAGCACCTCGGCGCGGGTGCGCGGCGGGGTGGCGCTCCAGTCGGGCAGGGCGGTGGCGGCGGCGTCCACCGCGGCCCGGCCGTCGTCCAGGCCGCCGTCGGCCACCTGGGCGATCATCTCGCCGGTGGCGGGGTCCGTCACGTCGAAGCTCTTGCCGCCTTGGGAGGGCCGCCACTCGCCGTCGATGTAGAGCTGGGTGGGGCAGGGGGGAAGCTGGTGCATGCGCGTCTCCTTGAAAGGGCCGGTCAGCTCACCGTGGCCACCGGGTGGCGGCCGGTGAAGAAGTCGCCGTTGGGCAGGTCCGTCGGCGTGATGCCCGATTTGACCAGAGCCTGGCGCAAACTGTTCATGGTGCCTTCGTTGATGCGCATGGTGGGCTGGCGCAGCGGGCCGCCGTTGAAGCCGTTGAGCCAACCTTCGTATTTCCACAGCATGCGATTGAGGAACTGTGCCTGCGCCGAATAGGCATTGGCGGCGGCGCGGGCTTTGCGCGCGGGGTTGATCTGCCAGTAGAGGGCGGTGGCCTCGTCGTGCTTCTGTTCCTGGATGAGCTTGAAGATGCGCGGGATCATGCCGCCGTAGTACTCGGTGTCGCTGGTGCCGATGAACTGGATGGGCACGAGCTGGCCGAGCGCGAGCGCGAACTGCTCCAGCGGCATGGTGACCACCACTTCCTTGCTGAACAGGCGGTACGCCTCCACCCAGCCCATGATGCTGGGCATGCCGCCTTCGGCTTTCAGCGCGCAGATGTTGGGGCAGTCGTCGAGCAGGCGGCGGATGAGGGCGGCGTCGATGTCCGAGGGGTGCACGCGGTCGAAGCCCCAATGCGGCACCTGGAACAGCATCACGCCCAGGCTGGTGGCGTCGCAGAAGGCCTTGGTGTAGTCGTAGATGTCCTGCGAGGTGGCGGCGTAGAAGTTGGCCGGGTACGAGAGCAGGATGAGCGCGGCGCCGTTGCGCTCGGCGATCCTGGCGGCCTCGATGTTCTCTTCCAGCGTGTTGAAGCTGGCGTGGTGGATGAGTTGCAGCCGGTCTTTCGCTTCATCGTGCGACCACTGGAAGAACTGCTCGTACTCGGCCAGGCTCATCGCCACTTCGGAGACCAGCAGCGTGCCCGAGAAGCCGAGTGCGATCTCGTGGCGGATGTCGTGCCGGATGCCCTTTTCGTTCAGGCCCTTGAGGTCGGCGGTGAAGGAGGGGATGACCACGTTGGCCACGCCCTTGAGGTGGGCGTGGGCCCATTCGCGTGCTTCGTTTCTTTTGTAGAGTGCCATGTTGATGTCCTTTGGGATGATGAGAGGAAAGATGGGCGAGCGAGACCTCGGTGTCGAGACACCGGCATCGGCGAGAAGAACCGCTTACTGCTTGTAGGAAAACTGGATCGGCAGCGGCACGGCCAGGCCGGCGGCCACGGCGCGTTCGTAGATGAGTTCGGCGGCCACGATGTCCTGCAGCGCGGAGCCGACGGACTTGAACATCGGCAGCGTGCCGGTGTGTGCGATCTCGCCGCGCACCAGCGCGTTGAGCGAATGCATCTTGTGGCCGAAGGCGATGCCGGCGGCGGTGGCCGCGCGCATGTCGCCGGACTCGTGGGTCACTTCGTCGGGCATGTCGCTCACGATGAGGTCGCATCGTTGAATCACGCTCACATCGATCTCGCGCTGCACCGGCAGCGTGGAGCCCACCGAGACCAGCAGCATGCCGGGCGCCAGCGCGTCGGCGCGCAGGATGGGCGATTCGTCGTGCGAGCGCGCGGCGGCAATGGCCACGCTGGCCCCGCGCAGCGCCTCGGCCGGCGTGGCGGCGGTTTCGCAGCGGATGCCGAGCGCGGTGGAAAAGTCGGCGGCGAACTTCTCTCGGTTGGCCGGTGTGGGGCTGTACACGCGCAGGCTTTCCACCGGGCGCAGCGAGGCCATGGCCTGCACATGCGAGCGCGCTTCGGCGCCGCTGCCCAGCACGCCCAGGCGCATGGGCGCGTTCGGTGCCAACGCGTCCACGAACAGCGCGGACGTGGCGGCGGTGCGAAAGGCGGTGATCTTGTTCGCGTCGATCAGCGCGCGGATTTCACCGCTGTCCTGCTCGGCCAGCGAGATGAGGTAGTTCATGCCCTTGTTGCGCCCCCGGCCGAACACCTTGGCGCCCATGAAACGCTGGCCCGGCGGCACGGCGGCCAGCGCGCGAAGCGAGGCGTCGGGCCCCTTGGCGAAGGTGCGCGGCGGGCTGGTGCGTTCGTCGTAAGGTTGGGCGTAGGCCGCGCGCAGCGCGGGGATGAGCGCGTCCCAGGTCATGAGCTGCTCGATGGCCTCCGTGCCGATGAACACCGGGTTCCTGGGGGTCATCGGGCCTTCCCTTGCGCTTCGCTCTGGGCGATGCGCCGCGTGATGACGGCGATGGCCTTCACGTAGCCCGACCAGAAGCTGGCGAACTCGTTGCCCGCCACGTACTTCACCGCGCCGCCGGTCTGCGTGACCATCTGCTTGAACTCGGCGTCCTGCGCGGCGGCCTCCACGGCCTGGCGCAGCTTGCGCTCCACCGCCTCGGGCGTGCCGGCCGGGATGAACACCGCCGTGCCGGCCACGGTGTCGAAGTTGACGCCCTGGTCTTTCATGCGCGGCAGGCCGGCGGGTTCGGTCCAGGGCTCGTCACCGGCCGTGGCGAGGTAGCGCAGCCGGCCCGCTTTCACCTGCGTGGCGGTGAGCGCGCGCGAGAGCAGGGCGAAGTCCACCTCGCCTGCGATCAGCGCGTTGAGCAGCGGCCCACCGCCCTGGTAGGGGATGTGGCGGGCATCGATGCCGGCGGTGTCCACGAAGGCTTCGGAGCGCACATGCACTTCGCCGAAGAAGCCGGTGGAGCCGAAGGTGAGGGCGTTGGGCCTGGCCTTGGCGGCGGCGATCAGTTCGCGAAAGCTCTTGTAGGGGCTGGCCTCGGGCACGACCATGGCCACCGGCTCCGCACTGAGCAGCGCCACGGGCGTGAGCTGGTCGAGCGTGAAGGGCGGCTTCTGTTTGTTGACCACGGCCTGCTCGGGCAGGCTGGCCACGCTCAGCAGCGAGAGCAGCACGGTGTGGCCGTCGGCCGGTGCGTTGGCGACCTGACTGACGCCGATGGCACCGCCCGCGCCGGCCTTGTTCACCACCAGCACGGTCTGCTTGAGCGCGCGCTGCAGGGCGGGCTGCAGGGCGCGCGCCATGTTGTCCGCGGTGCCGCCGGGTGGGAAAGGCACGATGAGGCTGATGGGCCTGTCGGGGTACTCCGCGTGGGCGGGGCCCGCCGCGACGAGCGAGGCGGCCGCGAGGACGGCTGCCAGAACCTGGGTCTTCATGCTGCTGGTCTCCTGGTTTTGGGGGAACGTTCAACACCAATTGGTTTAAATTGGTTGGTTATGATCTGCTTTGGTTCAACTTTAGGCGAGTTGATGGGCGGGAAAGATCGGTGATTACCCGAGGTTTCGAGGCTGTTTTTGCCGCATTGGTCTAAACCAATTAAGTCCAATCTAGAATGCGCGCCATGACCAACACCGCTTCACTGCAGATCAAGACCGACTCCATGGAGTCCCTGCGCATGGAACTGCTCAAGGGCTTGCAGAGCGGCAGCTGGCCCCCGGGCAGCCGCCTGCCCACCGAGCGCGATCTGTGCGCGACCTTTGGTGTGAGCCGCTCGGGGCTGCGGCGCGTGCTGGCCGAGTTGCGCGAGCAGGGACTGATCACGCAAAAGGTGGGCAGCGGCACCTATGTGGCGGAGAAACCCGGCAAGGCCGAGGTCGGGGCGGGGCGTTTTCTGGCTGTGCCCTCAGTGAGCCCGGCCGAGCTGATGGAGGCACGGCTGCTGCTGGAGCCGATGCTGGTGGACCTCATCGTGAACAACGCCACCACGGCGGATTTTGATCGGCTGGAGGACTGTTGCGCGCGGGCCGAGGCGGCGCAGACGCTGGAAGAATTCGAGAAGCTCGACAGCGCCTTGCACGAGCAACTCGCGCTGGCCACACAGAACGCGCTGTTCATCAGCGTGTTCCGTCTGATGGCCGAGATTCGGGACAGCGGCGAGTGGGGCTTTCTGAAAGAGAAGGTGCTGACGGCCGAGCGGCGCGCCGTGCTGCAGAAGGAGCACCGCCAGATCGTGGCGGCGCTGCGCCAGCGGGACGTGGACACCGCGCGGCGCGCGATCTTCGACCACCTCGCGCAGGCGCGGCTGAATCTGCTGTGGCGCATCTGACCGGTCTCGGGTTGGCATGCCCGAGACCGTCTTTCAGGTCATCGCTGCGGGCTCGGCAGCATAGGGAGCAGGAGGTCTCTTTGAGTGGCCGGCAGCTTCTCGATGGCACCCTGTGTTTTTTCCACGAGCGCCTTCCTTCCGCTGACGCTCACCCAATGACCTGAGTCGAAGTAGGTTCTGAGCAGCTGTGTCCAGGTGTGCAAATGGGGGGGCGAAAGGTCCTCGACCTGCATCGACAGGAACAGGTCGAGCAGCTCTGCTGCCTTCTTTGAATAGATCGGAGAGTTTGTTGTTGCCCGGACGGTTGCGTCCAAAGGCCCGAGGCGCCATTCCGGTCGGGTGAGCTGCTTGATGGCGTGCAGCATGCTCGAGTACCTACCGTTCACATGAAAATTTATCGCAAACGGCCACGATGCAAGACGGGATGCCAGCACGCTCAATGGCGTGACCTGAAACTCGGGTTCCGAGCTTTCGATGTCGCTCATCAGGGCCTGAAACTCGGAGATGCCTGCTTCTGGGCGGACATCGACGGCCCCTGCGAGACCTTTCAAGGCCGCCATTCTCTGGTGAGGATCGGACAAGGACGTCGCGCCTGACCGCAGCTGAAGGAACTGCTCGCTGCGGGCTGCTCCCGAGAGCTTGTGGAGTTGCGACGCCTTGGCAGCGATCAGCCGGCCGGGTTGGCCTTCGCCGATCTTCTGCCCCAGGTACTTTCCAGTGAGCTGAAGGCTGAGCAAGGTCTTGTCGTCCACGAAGTCGGCGACCTGTTGCCAGACGGTGTTGAGCTTGGGCAGCAGCCCCATACCGTCGAGATAGGCCTCCCGCTGCGAATAGGAGAGCTCCTTCTGCCAGCGGTCGATCAGCGCCTTCTGTTGCCCGCTGGCTCCGGCGCACTGGCGGCCGATCTCCTTGAAGTAGCGGCTCTCTTTTCCCGCGCGGAGAGTGCCATTCAGAAGGTCTTCCACCTTGTCGTTGCGCTGCTTCTGCAAGAGCTTGTGCAAGAGGTCGGCATGGTCGAGAAACTCACGTTCTTCGCAGAAGTCGAGTTGTTGCTGAAGGGAGAGCGTGTCCAGCCATCGGTCGATGCTCTCCTTTTGGCCTGGGTTCGCATGGCTGTACTGGTGGCTCACCACCAAGATCATCCGGGGGTCGCTGTCGCTGCGCGCACCCTCGAGCAACACGCCGAGGGCACCGTCGTGCTGTTGGTCCAAGGCTTGGCTCAGCAGCTGGGAGAACTGATCTCTCCGGTCCAGGCGGGGAGATCCGTCGTTGAAGGTGTCCGCAGAGAAGGTCGTCGGGGCATTGGAAGGCGTGACTACGGGGTTCATGTCGGTCAGAGAGAAAGAAGGGAGAGACTGGTCAAGTGGGCCGCCGTGGCGGATGGTTCGGCCCGAGGAGGCTCGGCACGGTGGCAGAATCGCGCCTCCTCATCGGCAGCCTTCTTTTTCATGCACGCTCCTTCACCCGGCACGCTGGGCATCGACTTCGGCACCTCCAATTCCGCTGTTTCCTGGGCCGATGCCGGCGGCACCTCCCGGCTGCTGCCGCTCGAAGGCGAGGCCACGAACCTGCCCACGGCGGTGTTCTTCAACGTCGAAGACCGCCAAACGCACTTCGGCCGCGATGCCGTGGCGCATTACCTCAGCGGCACCGAAGGGCGCCTGCTGCGCTCGCTCAAGAGCCTGCTCGGCAGCCCGCTGCTGAACGAATCCACGGAGGTGAACCACCAGCAGGTGAGCTTCCAGCAGATCGTGGAGATCTTCCTGGCCGAGCTGCGCGAGCGCGCCGCGCGCACGCTGGGCCACGCACCCACGCGCGTGGTGATGGGTCGGCCGGTGCACTTCGTGGACGACGACCCCGAGCACGACGCCTTGGCCCAGCAGTCGCTGCACGAGGCGGCGCTGGCCGTCGGTTTCGAGGCCGTGTCGTTCCAGTTCGAGCCGATCGCCGCCGCGCTGGACCACGAGCGCCGCCTCACGCGCGAAAGCCTGGTGCTGGTGGTGGACGTGGGCGGGGGCACATCGGACTTCACGGTGGTGCGCCTGGGCCCGCAGCGCATGGCGCGGGCCGACCGCAGCGGCGACGTGCTGGCCACGGCGGGTGTGCACATCGGTGGCACGGACTTCGACCAGCGCCTGAGCCTGGCGCGCGTGATGCCGCTGCTGGGCTACCGGCACCACGGGCCGCAGGGCCGGGAAGTGCCCAACCGCGTGTTCATGGACCTGTCCACCTGGCACCTGATCCAGTGGCTGTACCTGCCGCGCGCGCTCAGTCAGGCGCAGGGGCTGCGCGTGAACTACACCGATGTGCGTCTGCACGAGCGCCTGATGCGCGTGCTGCGGCAGCGCGATGGGCACCGCATCGCGCACGAGGTGGAGCAGGCCAAGATCCGCTGCTCGCTGCAGGACGCGCCGACCCCGGTGGACCTGTCGGGTGTGGAGCCGGGCCTGGCCGCCGAACTCGCGCCGGGCGACATGGCGGCGCATCTGGACGCGCTGCTGGCGCGCGCGGTGCAATGCGCGCGCGAATGCGTGCGGCGCGCCGGGCTGGGCGATGCCTCGCTGGACGCGATCTACCTCACGGGTGGTTCGTCGGCCCTGCGGCCTTTCCAGCTCGCGCTGCAGGCCGAGTTCGCCGGTGTGCCGCTGGTGGAGGGCGACCTGTTCGGCGGCGTGGCCTCGGGGCTGGTGTACTCGCGGGCGTGAGCACCCGTGCGGGCGCTGCGCGAATACCACCGACGGCGCCCCCTTGTCTAGTTGGTGGATTTCCTATGGCGGCCCGATGGCCTGAACAGGAAGATGCGCGCTGACAAGAAGTTGTCACGCATTCATCGACGCCGACTGCCAGTGCTGCCAGTCAGGTGTTGGGCAAGAAAGCCCGAACCGGTTTGAACACCGGTTCGGGCTTTTTTTTGTTCTGCTCGTTCGCATGGGTTCCGGACAGGCCATGGCCTGCATCCGCTGGCGGAGCCCTGCGCGTGTCTGGCACGAAGGCGTGGATGTGACCGGCTGCTTGTCAGCCACCCCGGGGGTGGCAGGTTCTCAATCCGTCCATACCAACGCTAGGAGACAAGGCCATGAGTGAGATGAATCGTCGCGACATCGTGAAGACCGGTGGGTCCATGCTGATTCTGGGCGCCGCAGGCGGCCTGCCTGCCATCGCATCCGCGCAGGAGACCGTGAAACTCGGTCTGTTGCATTCGCTCTCGGGCACGATCGCGATCGCCGAAGCTTCGCTGGTGGACGCCGAGAAGATGGCCATCGACGAAATCAATGCCGCCGGCGGCGTGCTCGGCCGCAAGATCGAGGTCGTGGTCGAGGACGGCGCCAGCGAGAACTCGGTGTTCGCCGAGAAGGCCCGCAAGCTGCTGGAGCGCGACAAGGTCGCGGCCATCATCGGCTGCTACACCTCCGCCTCGCGCAAAGCCATCCTGCCGGCGCTGGGCCGCGCCAAGGGCCTGCTCTACTACCCGACCTACTACGAAGGCCAGGAGCAGGACAAGCAGGTGTTCTACCCCTCGCAGGAGGCCACGCAGTCGGTGATCGCCGCCGTCGAGTGGATGGCGCGCGAGAAGGGCAAGAGCTTCTTCCTGGTCGGCTCGGACTACATCTACCCCCGCACCTGCAACAAGATCGCCAAGCCCACCATCACCAAGGCCGGTGGCAAGGTGCTGGGCGAGGAGTACGCGCCCCTGGGCCACACCGAGTTCTCGTCCATCATCAACAAGATCAAGGCCGCCAAACCCGACTGCATCTACAGCACGGTGGTCGGTGGCTCCAACGTGGCCTTCTACAAGCAGCTGCGCGCCGCGGGCCTCGACGGCTCCAAGCAGACGCTGCTCTCCACCGTGGTGTCGGAGAACGAGGTCGAGGGCATCGGCAAGGACAACGCCGCCGGCTACTACGCCTGCATGGGTTACTTCCAGAGCATCAAGTCGCCCGCGAACGAGAAGTTCGTGAAGGCCTTCAAGGCCAAGTACGGCCAGGAGCGCGTCATCGGCGACCCGATGCAGGTGGCCTACAACAGCGTGTACCTCTGGAAGATGGCGGTGGAGAAGGCCAAGTCCTTCGACGTGGACAAGGTCATCGCCGCCTCCGGCGGCATCGAGCTGGAAGCGCCCGAGGGCACGGTGCGCATGCACGCCACCAACCACCACGTGTGGAAGAAGGTGCGGGTGGGCCGCGCGCGCGCCGACGGCCAGTTCGACATCGTGTGGGAAACGCCGTCCCTGATCGAGCCCAACCCGTTCCCCAAGATTTGACATCGCGGGGCAGGAGGCCGGCCGGTCGCCCGCGTGGGCGGCCGGTCGATTCCAACGATTCAGGAGTCGGTCAATGGGTTTCGACATTGCGGTGATGCAGGTGTTCAACGGCGTGAGCCTGTTCAGCATCCTGCTGCTGATGGCCATCGGTCTGGCCATCGTGTTCGGTCTGATGGGCGTGATCAACATGGCCCACGGTGAGTTGATGGCGCTGGGCGCCTACATGACCTACCTCGCGGCGCGCGGCTTCGAGCACTGGGCGCCCGAGTGGATGGGCATCTACCTGTTCGCGGCCATCCCGTTCGCGTTCTGCGTGACGTTCGCCTTTGGCTACGTGCTCGAGCGCGGCTTCATCCGCTTCTTCTACAACCGCCCGCTGGACACGCTGCTGGCCACCTGGGGGCTGAGCCTCATCCTGCAGCAGACCTACCGCACCGTGTTCGGCGCGCAGGAGGTCAGCGTGCCCTTGCCCGTGTGGCTGGCGGGCGCCTGGGAACCCACCGAGGGCATCCAGCTGCCGATCAACCGCATCTTCATCGTCGGCCTGACGATCGCCGTGGCCGTGGGCGTGTACCTGCTGCTGTACCGCACGCGCTGGGGCCTGAAGGTGCGCGCCGTCACGCAGAACCGCGCCATCGCCGGCGCCGTCGGCATCGACACCCACCGCGTGGACGCGCTCACCTTCGCGCTGGGCTCGGGCCTGGCGGGCATCGCCGGTTGCGTGTTCACCATGATCGGCTCGACCAACCCGGGCACGGGCCAGCTCTACATCGTCGACTCCTTCATCGTGGTCGTCTTCGGCGGCGTGCAGAGCCTGATCGGCACCGCGCTCTCGGCCCTGTCCATCGCGCAGGGCCAGACCTGGCTGGAGTTCCTCATGAGCGGCTCCATGGCCAAGGCCACCATCCTGCTGCTGGTGATCCTGGTTCTGTACTTCCGTCCCAACGGCCTGTTCGCCGTGCGTTCCAGGAGCTGAGCACCATGTCATCCCAGACGCACCGACTCGACTTCGCCAGCGCCATCGCGCTGATCGCCCTGCTGGCCATCGCGCTGCCCCTGCTGCTCGACCCGTTCCGCCTCAACCTCATCGGCAAGTACCTGGCGCTGGCCTTCGTCGCCATCGGCATCGTGCTCACCTGGGGCTATGGCGGCATCCTCAGCCTGGGGCAGGGCGTGTTCTTCGGACTGGGGGGCTACCTGATGGCCATGTTCCTCAAGCTGGAGGCTTCGGCCCCGGAGCTGCCCGACTTCATGGTGTGGAGCAGCGTGGAGACCTTGCCGGTCTGGTGGACGCCGTTCCGCTCGCTGGGCTGGACCGTGCTGGGCATCTTCGTGCTGCCGGCGGTGATCGCCTACCTGTTCTCGTTCGCGATCTTCCGCCGCCGGGTCAGCGGGGTGTATTTCGCCATCGTCACGCTGTCCCTGGCGCTCACCCTCACGGTGGTGGTGGTCGGGCAGCAGGGCGACACCGGTGGCGCCAACGGCATCACCGATTTCAAGACGCTGCTGGGCATGGACATCCTGAGCGACGAGGCTCTTCGGGTGCTGTACTTCGTCGAGGTGGCCTTCCTGGCCGTGGCCATGCTGCTGGCGCTCACGCTGGTGCGCACGCGCTTCGGCAAGATCCTGATCGCCATCCGCGACCGCGAGGACCGGGTGCGCTTCAGCGGCTACGACACCGCGCACATGAAGGCCTTCGTCTTCGCCTGCGGCGCGGTGCTGGCCTCGGTGGGCGGCGCGTTCTTCACGCTGCAGGTCGGCCTCATCTCGCCCAGCGTCATTGGCGTGGTGGCCTCGGTCGAGATGGTCATCTACGCCGCGGTGGGCGGGCGCCTGTCCATCCCCGGGGCCGTGGTGGGCGCGCTGCTCATCGGCTTTCTCAAGTCCTACCTGTCGGAGACCTTCCCCGAGGCCTGGCTGTACTTCCTCGGCGCGGTGTTCATCCTGGTGGTGTGGGTCATGCCCAACGGCCTGGCCGGTCTGAAGGACCAATGGTCGTCCCGCCGCGGCGGCGCGAGGAGCCCCGGATGAGCGCCCAACTCGCCATGCACGTTCCAACCCACGCCCCGTCTTCCATGACCCCCTCTCAAACCCGCGACCACGTGCTGCAGGTCGAGAACCTCACCGTCTCCTTCGATGGCTTCAAGGCCGTGAACGACCTGAGCCTGGCGGTCGAGCGCAACGAGCTGCGCGTCATCATCGGCCCCAACGGCGCGGGCAAGACCACGCTGCTCGACATGATCTGCGGCAAGACCCGGCCCACCGCCGGCCGCGTGCTGTTCGAGGGGCGGGACCTCACCCGCCTGAGCGAACACCAGATCGTTCGCCTCGGCGTGGGCCGCAAGTTCCAGACGCCCTCGGTCTACGAAGACCTCACGGTCTTCGAGAACCTGGAGATATCCCTGCCCCGCATGCATGGCCTGTTGCAGTCGCTGGCGTTCCGGCGCAGCGGCGCCATCGTGGAACGCGTGAAAGCCATGGCCGAGCAGATCTTCCTGATCGATCGCCTGGGCCACCGCGCCGGCCTGCTCAGCCACGGCCAGAAGCAGTGGCTGGAAATCGGCATGTTGCTGATGCAGGAGCCCACCCTGTTGCTGCTGGATGAACCGGTGGCCGGCATGAGCCCGCGCGAACGCGAGCAGACCGGTGACCTGCTCAGCCGCATCGCCAAGGGTCGCTCGGTGGTGGTGATCGAGCACGACATGGACTTCGTCAAGCGCATCGCCCACCGCGTCACGGTGCTGCACCAGGGGAAGCTGCTGAGCGAAGGCAGCGCCGCCCAGGTGCAGGCCGACCCCCGCGTCATCGACGTCTATCTCGGCCACTGAGGAGGCAACCCATGTTCGACATCTCCCGGCTGAACGTGTGCTACGGCGAATCGCACGTGATCCACGACATCTCGTTCCAGGTGCAGGCGCGCGAGTCGGTGGCCATCATGGGGCGCAACGGCATGGGCAAGACCACCTTGCTCAAGTCCCTCATCGGCCTGTTGCCCACGCGCTCGGGCGACATCCAGCTCGATGGCCGCGCCCTCCAGGGCTTGCCGAGCCACCGCCGCGTGCAGCACGGCCTGGCCTTCGTGCCCCAGGGGCGCATGGTGTTTCCCTTCCTCACGGTGGAGCAGAACATCCTCTCGGGCGCCGAGCATTCGGGCCACCGCGAGGTGCCCGACTACATCCACCGCTTCTTCCCGGTGCTCAAGGACATGAAGCACCGCAAGGCGGGCAACCTCTCGGGCGGCCAGCAGCAGATGCTCGCCATCGCCCGCGCGCTCATCTCCGAACCCAAGGTGCTGATCCTCGATGAGCCCACCGAAGGCATCCAGCCTTCCATCATCAAGGAGCTGGCCCAGACCCTCAACGTGCTCCGGCAGGAACGCGGCTTTGCCGTGGTGGTGTCGGAGCAGGTGCTCAGTTTTGCCCTCGATCTCGCCGACCGGTTCCTGGTCATCGACCGAGGGCGCATCGTGCACGAAGAACCCCGTGCCAATCTGGATCAGGAAAAGGTCAAGTCCTTCCTGACTGTCTGACGTCAACCCCCAAGGAGTCTTTCATGCGACATGGTGACATTTCCAGCAGCAACGATTGCGTCGGCGTGGCCGTCGTCAACTACAAGATGCCCAGCCTGCATACCAAGGCCGAGGTGCTGGCGAATGCCCGCAAGATCGGCGACATGCTGGTGGGCATGAAGAAAGGCCTGCCGGGCATGGACCTGGTGATCTTCCCGGAGTACTCCACCCACGGGATCATGTACGACGCCAAGGAGATGTACGAAACCGCCTCCACCATTCCCGGTGCCGAGACGGAGATCTTCGCCGACGCCTGCCGCCGCGCCAACGTCTGGGGCGTCTTCTCGCTCACCGGCGAGCGCCACGAGGAGCACCCCAACAAGGCGCCCTACAACACGCTCATCCTGATGAACAACAAGGGTGAGATCGTGCAGAAGTACCGCAAGATCATGCCGTGGGTGCCCATCGAGGGCTGGTACCCGGGCGACTGCACCTACGTGAGCGAAGGCCCCAAGGGCATGAAGATGAGCCTGATCATCTGCGACGACGGCAACTACCCCGAGATCTGGCGCGACTGCGCGATGAAGGGCGCCGAACTCATCATCCGCTGCCAGGGCTACATGTACCCGGCCAAGGAGCAGCAGATCATGGTGGCCAAGACCATGGCCTTCATGAACAACTCGTACGTGGCCGTGGCCAACGCCACCGGTTTCGACGGCGTGTACTCCTACTTCGGCCACTCCGCCGTGATCGGCTTCGACGGCCGCACGCTGGGCGAATGCGGCGAAGAGGAAATGGGCATCCAGTACGCCGAGCTGTCCAAGAGCCTGATCCGCGACGCGCGCAAGAACGGCCAGTCGCAGAACCACCTGTTCAAGCTCGTGCACCGTGGCTACACCGGCCTCATCAACTCGGGCGACGGGGACAAGGGCGTGGCCGCGTGCCCGTACAACTTCTACGCCAAGTGGGTCAACGACCCCGAGGCCACGCGCGAGATGGTCGAGTCGTTCACGCGCACCACCGTCGGCACCGCCGAGTGCCCGATGGAAGGCATTCCGAACGAAGAGACGAAGCACCGCTGAGCCCGTCACCCCCCAACCGCGCCTTGTTCCGCACCGGAGGACCCCGTTCCATGCAGTCACCCCTGGACGCCCATCTCATCCGCTCCGAACCGTTCTACCAGCCCTCGGGCGAGGAGATCGAATGCTACGAGCGGGCGTACCGGCACCGCCTGCCGCTGATGCTCAAGGGGCCCACCGGTTGCGGCAAGACGCGCTTCGTCGAGTACATGGCCTGGAAGCTCCAGCGCCCCCTGGTCACCCTGGCCTGCAACGAGGACATGACCGCTTCCGACCTGGTCGGGCGCTACCTGCTCGACGCCCAGGGCACCGCCTGGCACGACGGGCCGCTGACCCTCGCGGTGCGCCATGGCGGCATCTGCTACCTCGACGAGGTGGTGGAGGCCCGCCAGGACACCACGGTGGTGATCCACCCGCTCACCGATGCGCGCCGCATCCTGCCGCTGGACAAGAAGGGCGAGGTCATCCAGGCCCACCCGGACTTCCAGCTGGTGGTCTCCTACAACCCGGGCTACCAGAGCAGCGCGAAGGACATGAAGGCCTCCACCCGGCAGCGCTTCGCGGCCCTGGAGTTCGACTACCCCGACACCGAGACCGAGGTCGCCATCGTCGCGCAGGAGGCGGGCATCGACGCCGCGCTGGCCCGCCAGCTCGTCACCATCGCGCAATGCACGCGCGCCCTCAAGCAGCGCGGGCTGGACGAAGGCGCCTCCACCCGGGTGCTCATCTACGCGGGCGTGCTGGTGCGCGACGGACTCACACCCACGCAGAGCTGCGAGATGACCCTGGTGCGCGCCCTGACGGACGACCCCGACATGGCGCAGGCCATCCGCGATTTCGTGAAGGCGCAATTCGGATGAAGAGCGACCTGCCGGCGCACGTGCTCGCACCACCGGATGTCGACGCGATCGACGGCCTGCTGCCCTCGCTGGCCTGGCTCGGTTCGGGCCTGCTGGGCGGGCCGCTGGCGGTGGCCGAGGCCAGCGCCGGCCCTCGTGCGCGCCGCACCATCCTCACGCGCGAGCAGGTGCTGCTCAGCCGACAGGCGCTGGAGGACGCGGCCGCGCCGGCCGGCGGGCTCTACCGCGCCAGCGTGGCCCACGCCGTGGCGCACTTGCTGTACTCGCCGCTGCAGCAGCCCGCCCGCCTGCTCAAGCCCATGAGCCAGGCCGTGGTGTCCGCCGTCGAGGACGCTCGCGTGGAGCGGCTGCTGGCACGGCGCTACCCGGGTGTGAGCGGCTGGTTCCTCGAACACCTCGCCCCCGTGCCCGAGGCCGGGAACTTCAGCTTCGAAGCGCTGCTGGCCCGCATGGACCGCGCGCTGGCCGACCCGGGTTGCGCGGACGACAACCACTGGGTGAACAAGGCCCGCCGGCTGTTCGAGGAAACGCAGACCCGCCACGGCCTGGGCGACGCCCCGGCGTTCCGCGCGATCGCCTCCATCCTGGCCAACGACCTGGGGCAGATGCGGGTGCGTTTCGATCCCCAGCACCACGTCGTGCCGTCGCCCTACCGCGACGACCACAGCATCCTGTGGCAGCACGACGACAACGAGCAGGACGAACAGCAGGCCATTGCCGCGCCCCGCTCGGCCCCGGCGCGCGCGGCCGCACCGCCCCCACAGGCCACCGCCGGAACGCAGCCCGTGCGCGAACAGGCCGAGGTGGAGCTGAGCCGCACCCTGCACGCCGAATGGCACCACCGGCTGGCCCTGTGGCGCCGGGACTGGTGCACCGTGATCGAGAAGCTGCCGGCCCTGGCGCCCACCACGCTCGCCCGCGCGCGGCCCGCCTTGTCTCACAGCTTCAGCCCGGTGTCGCTGCACCGCGTGCGCCGCCTCAGCCGCCGCCAGCGCCTGCGCCGGCAGTGGGAGGGCGAAGACATCGACCTCAACGCCGCCATCGAGGTGCTCGTGGACCGCCGCCTCGACCTGCAACCCGAGCCTCGGCTGTTCATGCGCCCGGGCCGCGAGGCGGGCACCTCCCGCATTCTGGTGCTGCTCGATCTGTCCGAGTCCACCAACGACCCCTCGGGCGCGCGCGGCGCCTCGCTGCTGGACATCGAAAAGCAGGCCGCCTTCCTGTTGGCCGAAGCCACGGTGCACACGCAGGACCGCGTGGCCATTCATGGCTTCAACTCCAACACGCGGGCCGAGGTGAGCTACTACCGCCTGCTCGAATGGGACGACCCGCTCGACGGCGCCGCCCGCGACCGCCTGGCCTCGGTGCCGGCCCGGCACTCGACCCGCCTGGGCGCGGCCTTGCGCCAGGCCACGGCCCATCTGCAAACCCAGCCCGGGCGCCATCGCGGCCTGCTGGTCGTCACGGATGGCGCGCCCTCGGACGTGGACGTGTTCGAACCCGACTACCTGGTGGAGGACGCGCGCATGGCGGTGCAGCAGGCGCGCCGAGCCGGCATCCGCACTTTCTGCCTGGCCGTCGATGCCGCGGCCGACCCTTACGTGCGCCGGATTTTCGGCTGGCGCGACCATGGGATCGCGGCCGATCCGAGCCACCTTCCGGTACAGTTGCAGAGAGCCTATGTGAGGCTGGCCGCCGGATGACGGCCACACCGCCTGGCACCCATTCCCTGCTGTTCACGGCCTTGCCCATGCCACTGAAGACCCCCGTTCGTTCCCACGTCGCGGCGCCGGCCGCATCCAGGGTGTGCCATGGTTGACCGCGATCCCGTGCGCGTCGGCGTGCTGTTCTCCTCGACCGGTGTCACCTCCACCATCGGCCTGTCGCAGCTGCATGGCGCCTTGCTGGCGATCGACGAAATCAACGATGCCGGGGGCATCAACGGCCGCGAGCTGGTGCCGGTGCACCACGATGCCCAGTCCAACCCGCAGCGCTACGCCCAGCTGGCCGAACAGCTGATCCTGCAGGACAAGGTCAACGTCATCTTCGGCTGCTACATGTCCAGCAGCCGCAAGGCCGTGATCCCCGTCATCGAAAAGTGGAACAAGCTGCTGTTCTATCCCACGCTGTACGAGGGCTTCGAGTACTCGGCCAACGTCATCTACACCGGCGCGGCGCCGAACCAGAACAGCGTGCAGCTGGCCGAATTCATGACGGCCAATTTCGGTGCGCGCGTCTACCTCATCGGCTCCGACTACATCTACCCCTACGAGTCCAACCGCATCATGGGCGAGCTGGTGATGCAGCGCCAGGGCAGCGAAAAGCTGGCCGAACGCTATGTGGCGCTGGACGCCACCGAGAAGGACTTCGCGGACATCATGGACGACATCCGCCACAAGCGGCCCGACTTCATCTTCTCCACCGTGGTCGGGGACTCCACCGCCGCTCTGTACCGCGCCTATGCCGATGCCGGCTTCGATCCGAAGACCATGCCCATCGGCAGCCTCACCACGTCCGAAGCGGAAATCTCGCAGATGGAGAAAGGCCTGGCCACCGGGCACTACACCTCGGCGCCTTACTTCCAGTCGATCGAATCCGCCGCCAACCAGCGCTGCCTGCAAAGCCTGCGCCGCCGCCTGGGCGAGCGCTGCGTGCCCAACCTGTGCTGGGAAGCCTCGTACTTCCAGATGCACATCTTCGCCAATGCCATGCGCCAGTCGCGCAGCGACGACATCGCCGAGCTCATGCCGCACGTGCTGGGCAGCGAGTTCGACGCGCCGCAGGGCCGCGTGCGCATCGACCCCAACAACCACCACACCTGCCTGTACCCGCGCATTGGCCGCGTGAACGCCGAGAGCCAGTTCACCATCGTCCGCCAGGCGAGAAGGTCGGTGTACCCCGATCCCTACCTCGTCACCCACTCGCTGGGTGACTGGGCCGCCCGCCTGGACACCCTGGAGTCTTGATGGTCGACCGCGCGGAGCCTCCACGCGCGCTGCGGGCCACGCCCCAGCAGCTCAAGGAACTTCGCACGCTGACCGTGGCGGTCATCCACCCGGACGACTCGGACGGCCGCCAGCTCACGCAACAGCTGCAACGCATCGGCTGCAAGGTGCAGGCTTTCTGGCCGCCCGTGCAGTCCATCGGCAAGGATGTGGACGTGGTCTTTCTCGCGGTGCGCCCCGAGATCCTCAACCTCAACATGGACTGGGCCCATGCCGAGGACGCGCCGACTGTGATCGCGGTGGTCAACTACGAGAACCCAACCATCGTGGAGGTGGTGCTGGGCCTGGAAGCCAAGGCCGTGCTGCCCTCGCCGGTGCGCTCGTTCGGCCTGCTCTCCGCGCTGGTGCTGGCCCGCGAGAGCCACAAGGTGAACCGCGCGCTGGCGCGGCGCCTCAAGAAGGTGGAGGCCAAACTGCTCGGCGTGCGGCACATCGCCGATGCCAAGGCCATCCTGATGAAGAGCCACCACGTGTCGGAGACGGAGGCTTACGACCTGATCCGCGACCAGGCCATGGCCAAGCGGACCACGACCGAAGAGGTGGCGATGGCGATCGTGGAGGCCCACGAGTTGCTGTCGGTGTCGCTGCCGTCGCGCCACCGCCGGGAGGAATAGCCGCTCAGGCGGCGTGCCACTCCAGCACTTGCCAGCGGGGTGGCAGGCCTTCGCCGGTCGCGACCGCTTCGGTGTCGCTCACACGGTCCAGCGCGCACGGCCGGTGTCGGCCTTCGAGCGCCGGGCGCGTGGCGCGCTGCACCGCCCACACGCCCTCGCCCCAGGTGCCGAACGTGATCTGGAAGTCCAGCAGCGCCTCGGCCTCGGCCGCATGGCGCTGCACCACCTGGGCCAGGGTGTCGTCGGGCGCGGTGTCGGCGGGCCAGGCGGCCTCGCGCGGCCGAAGGTGCATGAGGTACTGCCCACTGACCAGCAGGCGCTCGGCGGTGGGTTCGCCGGCCGCGTCCAGTGCGGCCAGCGCGATGCGCCGCCCCACCGAGCCGGGCAGGCGCTCCCACACCTCGAGGTAGCTGCCGTGGATGCCGGTCTCGATCACGCGTTGCGGGGTCTCGAACACCATGTGGCCCGCGTCGGGCGTGCTGCGCGGGGGCTGGAAGTCGATGCGGCGTTGCCAGGTGCAGACCTCGGGCAGGGCCGGGTCGGGCCGGGTGATGGCGGTGGTGCCGGCAAAGCCCTGCTGTTGCGCGCGGCCCGCGGGCGTGGCGCGTTCGGCATCGGCGGGCACGCGCAGGTCGCCGTGCCACAGGCCGGTCTGCAGCCAGTGCACCCAGCTGGTGGTGTCGCGGCCCTCGGGCGTTTCGAGCAGGGTGCGCTGCCACACGCCGTGGTAGCGGTCGGGGATGGTGGGTGGGCTCATGGGGGCTCAGGCGCCGGTGAAGGCTTGCACCCAGGTGGTGACGCGGTCGCGCGCGGGCGGGCTGTCGGCGAGTTCGGCCACCACCTCGGCGGTGCTGCGCACACGGCCGAAGATGCCGCCTTCCACGTCGATCATGGCGAGCGCGGGCGCCTGCAGCGCGGGGTTGCTGGCGGCGGTGGCGTCGCCCACGGTGGTGCAGGCAAAGCCGCGGTCCACCGCTTCGCGCAGTGTGGAGTGCACGCAGACCTCGGTGGTCACGCCGCAGAGGATGAGCCGGTCCACGCCGTGCGCGGCGAGCAGTTGCGTCAGGCGCGTCTGGTGGAAGGCGCCGTAGCCGGGCTTGTCGACCACGAAGTCGCCTGGGGCCGGTTGGAGCGCGTCCACGAAATCGTGGCCCTGTTCGCCGCGCACCAGCAGCCGGCCCAGCGGGCCCTGGCTGCCGATGGCCGCGCCCGCGGCGATGCTGCGCGCGAGCTTGGCGGGCGTGCAGTCGCTCAGGTCGGGCAGGTGGCCCTCGCGCGTGTGCACCACCAGCAGGCCCTTGGCGCGCGCGGCGGCCAGCAGTTGCTGGATGTTCGCGATCGGCTCGCGCAGGCGCTGCACGTCCATGCCGGCGGTGTCGGCATAGCCCCCCGGGCTGCAGAAGTCGCGTTGCATGTCGATCACGATGAGCGCGGTGCTGCTCATGGCGCGGGCCTTTCGAAACCGGTGCGCACGGCCTCGGCCATGCGGCGGGCCACTTCGTCGGCGAGCAGCTTGCCTTTCACCGCGTCCGAGCCTTTGGCCGAGGAGAGCACGCCGGAGGCGGGCACCCAGTCGGTGCGCGGCGGGTACATCTCGTAAGGCGGGAAGTCGGCCGGGCCGTCGTCGGGCAACAGGTCCATTCGCACAAGATTGGGGTGGTAGTGCAGCATCATCGAGGTCTCCAGCACGGCGGCGTGTTCAAGCGCGAAGCCTGGGAAGCCGTCGGGAAACACGTCGCCCAGGGTGTCGGGCGTCATGAAGTCCCAGTACTCCAGGCGCATCACCTGCAGCTGCGCGCCGGGGCCAAGGTCGCGCAGGCCGAGGTCGATGCCTTCGATCAGGAACCACTGGTTCTCGTAGTGGCCGTTGACGATGACCAGCTTCGTGAGGCCGTGGCGCGCGAACTCGCGCACCGCGTCGCGCACCTGGCCGATGAGGGTGGCGGCGTCCACGCTGGTGGTGCCGCAGAAGTGCTGGCCACCGCCGCACTTGGGCTGCGACTTGTAGCCATACGAGAGCGTGGGCGCCACCAGGCCCCCGACCAGCGCGGCAGTGTCGGCCGCGACGGCGCTGGAGAGCAGGCCGTCGGTGCCCAGGGGGAGGTGCGGGCCGTGCTGCTCGAGCGCGCCCACGGGCAGCAGCACGGGCGGCTGGTCTCGCACCACGCGGGCCTGGTAGTCCACCCAGGAAAGCTGGTTCATCCACACGGTGTCGGTCATCGGGTCATCCTCCTGTTGTTGCGGGTAAGGGTTTGCGCGTCGGCGGTGTGCTGTCGAGCGCTTCCACCAGCGCCGCCACAGCAATGAGCGTGCCGCCCAGCCAACCCAGCGGGGTGAGCGATTCACCGCCGAACCAGAGCGCGGTGAGCACCGCCACCACCAGTTCGGCGAGCAGGATCACGCCGGCCCGGCTGCTTTCGATGTGCGTCACGCCGAACTGCCAGGTCGCGGTGGCCAGCAGCAGCCAGACGAAGCCGTAGGCCAGCACCGCGAGCCAGGTGCTGGCCGACAGGGCGGGCACGGGTTGGTCGAACGCGGTGGTGATCAGCAGCGAGATCACGCCGCAGCCGATGAAGATGGCGATGGTCTTGCTGCGCAGCGGCACGGCTTGCGCGGCGCGGGCGATCAGGTTGTTGCCCGCGTAGGCCAGCCCGGCGAAGAGCGCGAGGCCATCCGACAGCGAGAGCGAGAGTTCCACGCCGCCCGGCCCGCCGAGCACCAGCCACAGGCCGACGATGGCCGCCACCACGGCCGCCCAGCGCGTGGGCGGAATGTGTTCCTTCAGGAACAGCCAGCCACCGAGCACGGACCACACCGGCGACAGGTAGAACAGGAACATCACCCGCACCACGTCGCCCACCATCAGGGCGTTGACGAACGAGGTGTTGGCCCAGCCACCGACGGCCGCGATCGCCAGCAGCGGCCCCCACTGCGCGCACCACGCGGCGCGCTCGCGCCAGACGAAGACCAGCGCGCACAGGGCCACCGCACCATACGAGACGAGCGAGACCATCGGCCCGCTCAGGCCCTGCGCGGAAAACCACTTGAGCGGCATCCACGACAGGCCCCAGAGTGAGGCCGAGAACAGCAGCACACCGGCGGCGTTCACGGCATCACCGATCCACCATTGGGTCCCAGCACCTGGCCGCAGTAGAAGCGCGAGAGGTCGCTGGCCAGGAACAGCGCGGTGGCCGCGATCTCCTCGGTCTCGGCGACGCGGTGCTGCGGGATCGCCAGCTCCTTCTCGATCCATTCGGGGCTCATGTGGTCGAGCGAGACCATCGCGGTGTTCACCGGGCCGGGGGCGATAGCGTTGACGCGGATGCCGTGCGGTGCGAACTCGCGCGCCAGCGAGCGCGTGAGCCCGATCACGCCGGCCTTGGCCGCGCAGTAGGGCGCGTACTGCTCGCGGCCCAGGATGCCGAGGTCGGACGCCAGGTTGACGATGACGCCGTTGCCGCGCGCCACCATGCCAGGCAGCACGGCGCGCGAGGTGAGGAAGACGGATTTGAGGTCGACGCCGAGCATCCGGTCCCAGTCGGCCTCGGTGGTGTCGAGAAAGGGCTTCTCCTGGATGATGCCGGCGTTGTTGACGAGCAGGTGCACCTCGCCCGCGTCGGCCATCAGGCGTTGCACCGCGTCGGCTCGGCTGACGTCGGCGTCGATCGCGAACGCCTCGCAGCCGTCGCGCTGGATCGCCTGCACCACGGCCAGTGCGGCCTCGGTCTGCCCAAGGTGGTTGACCACCACGCGCGCGCCGGCCTGCGCGAACAGGATCGCGATGGCGCGGCCGATGCCGGTGGCCGCGCCGGTGACCAGCGCGGTCTTGCCCTGCAGCGAGAGGGTGGGGTGGTTCTTCATGCCATCACCTCGCCGTGGCTGGCCACCAGGCACTGGCCGGTGAGCGGGGCCGCGCCCTCGCTGGCGAGGAAGAGGAACACGCCGGCCAGGTCGTCGGGCCTGAGCATCACCGGCATGGCCTGCCTGGAGAGAATCTCGCGCTCCACCTCGGCCTCGCTGCGGCCCTGTTCCTGCGCCATGGTGGTGAGCGAGCGCAGCGCCGCGGCCGTGCGCACCCAGCCGGGGCAGACCGCGTTGACGCGGATGCCGCGCGGGCCCAGCTCCAGCGCGAGCGAGCGCGTGAGGCCCACCACCGCGTGTTTGCTCGCTGCGTACGCGGAGAAACCGGCCACGCCGATGCGGCCCCAGATCGAGCTCTGGTTGATCACGCTCGCGCCGCGCGGCAACACCGGCAGCAGGGCCTGCGTGAGCCGCACCATGGAGCCGACGTTGTTGTCCAGCAGCGCGGACCAGCGCACCATGGCGTCGGGCGAGGGGTCGGCCAGCGGCGTCGGGTACTCGGTGCCGGCGTTGTTGACCAGCACGTCCAGCGTGCCCCAGCGCTCGCGCACCTGCTGGGCGATGCGCGCGATCTGTGCCGGGTCGCCCAGGTCGCACACGGCGGCGCTGGCGTCGAGTTCGGCACTGAGCACGGGCAGCGAAGTGTCGGCCCGGTCGAGCAGCATCAGCCGCGCGCCCTGCGCGGCGAAGGCCCGCGCCAGCGCGCTGCCGATGCCGCCGGCCGCGCCGGTGACGAGCACGGTCTTGCCTTCCAGGCCGTAGCGGGGGGCGGCCATGTCAGACGGCGGTGAGGAAAGACACACCGACGGCACCCAGGAACCCGTCGGCGCGGCCCGGCGTGCCGGGCGGCTGCACCGCGCCGTAGTTGCTGGCCAGCACGCGTCTGACGCGGTTGGTGTGGAAGCTGCGCAGCAGCTCGCGCACCGTGACCACCTGCGCATAGTCGGTCGGGTACAGCTCGCGGTGGAAGGCCGGCAGGCGGTACCAGGGCGCGGTGGGTCGCTCGTGGTGGGCGTTGTGGAAGCCGAAGTTCAGCCACACCAGGTTGAGCCATTTCGCGTCCAGGCTCACCACGTCGCTGAAGGTGTTGGCCTGCTCGTAGGCGCGGTCGCGAACCTTGTCCTTGGGGATGGGCGTGTCGTCGAGGATGGGGTAGGCGTCGTAGGTGTGCTGGAAACAGTCGGCAAAGCGCAGCACGGTGACGAAGATCAGGTAGGCCAGTGCGTACAGCAGCAGCGCCTTGAGCGACCACCAGCCCAGCGCCACCCAGGCGGCGATGCGCACGATGGCGATGCCGATCACGCGGCCGCGCGCGGCTTTCTTCTTCTCGCCCATGAAGGGCATGGCGATCACGAAGCCGCGCATGACGAACTCCACCGCCGGGATGTACGCCCACTCCAGCGCGAGCACGGCGCGGCGGATCGTGGGGCGCGAGCGCAGGAAGGCCTGGGCGTCGAAGGTGATCACGTCGGCGCGCTCCACGTGGTGGCGCATGTGCTTGCGGCGCAGGTCGGCGAAGCTGGCGAAGCAGCTGCCGTTGATCCAGCTCATGAGCGTGCCCCAGCGCTCGTTGGCCTGGGGTGTCTTGAAGATCGCGTAGTGCGCGAACTCGTGGATGAAGTAGGCCGACCAGACCAGGGTCTGCGCCACCAGCAGCACGCCCAGCGCGTTGAGCCAGCCGTTGGCCTGGCCGAGCAGGACGATGCCCGCAGGCCAGCCCAGCAGCGTGAAGGCGAGGGCGGCCACGTTGGGCCACACGCCGTCCTCATAGCGGAACACCGATGTCATGGCGGCTTACTTCGCGACCATGGCCTTGACGAGGCCGGCGTCGAACGTGGCCTCGGTGGCGGGGATCGTGGTGATCTGGCCCTTGGCCTTGAGCAGCTGGGCGATGATGTCGCCGCTGGCGTAGTACGAGGTGGTTTCCTTCGCGGGCAGGAAGGCCTTGGGCATCTCGGCCAGCGGGATGTTGTAGACGCCGGTGAGCTGTTCCTTCACCTCGGCGGCGGACACGCCCATGAACTTGCCGATGATCTTGTGCGCCTCGGCCGGCTTGGCCTTCATGTAGGCCATGCCGTCCAGGTAAGCCTTCATGATGCCGGTGATCTCGGCCGGCTTGGCCTTGATGACCTTGTCGTCGAACACCAGCACGTCGGCGATCAGGCCGGGCGCGTTCTTCGAGGAAAACACCACCTTGAACTTCTTGCCACCGCCCTGGCCGAGGATCTGCGACAGGCTGGGCTCGTAGGTCACGCCGATGGGCAGCTGGCCCGAGGCCATGGCGGCCGGCACGGCTTCGGGCGTCATGCTCACGGGGGTGATGTCCTTCTCCGTCAGGTTCACCGTCTTGAGCGCGTACGAGAGCAGGAAGTCGCTCGGCGAGAGCGGGTTGTAGCCGATCTTCTTGCCCTTGAAGTCGGCTACCTTGGTGATGCTGCCGTCGGCCACGATGGCGTCGCCGCCGTTGGAGTAGTCGATCGGCATGACCACCTTCATGTTGCGGCCGGCCGCCACCTGGCCCACCACCTGGTCGTAGGTCAGCATGCCGCCGTCCACCGCACCCGAGGCGATGGCCGCCGGGATCAGCGCCGGGTCGTTGAAGACCTGCAGCGAGACCTTGAGGTTGTATTTCTTGTAGAGGTCCAGCGCCTCGGCCACGTAGAACGGGCCGTAGCCGATCCACACCACGGTGGCGATCTTCATCGGGGCGGGTGCCTGCGCGAAGGCGCCGGCGGTGGCCAGCGACAGGGCCAGGCCCAGGGCGGGCTTGAGGAAGTGGTGGCGCCGGGCGGGGGATGCAGGGAGGGCGGTGCTGTTCATCAGAGGACTCCATGGGTTGGTGGGACGCGCAGGAAGAACCGATCTGTGATCGTTCTCCCGGGCTTTTGTCCCTCCGTGGAGCCTGCGATGAGGCCGGCACACTCTCGGACCAGACACCACGAAACCTCTGTGGTCGGAACCCTAGTGCACCTGAGTGCCGAGCTGTCTCGGGGCGGTCCCCAGATCGCTCTTCTTGCGCTTCCGGTGTCAGCAGAAAGCGTGCCAGCGGTTTGCGTGGGGTCCGGCCGGGGCGGTGCACCAAAACGAGGGCGAACCGGCACCGGCCGGTGCATTGGGCGCCCCGGCGCCGCCCCGGCTTGGTGCGACGCGGTGGCCACCTGCGCGCGAATGCGCTTTTGTCTGACAGAGCGCGGCGCGGTGTCCCGCCTAGCATGGGCCATGCAGGTACTCACCGTGAACATCCACAAGGGCTACGACGTGTTCAACACCCGTTCCGTGCTGCACGGGCTGCGGGAAGCGGTGCGCGCCATGGGCAGCGACATCGTCTTTCTCCAGGAGGTGAAAGGCGGCAACGGGTCCAGCGCCGCGCAGTACGAGTTCCTGGCCGACGAGATCTGGCCGCAGCACGCCTACGGCCGCAACGCCGTGGCCGAGGGGCTGGACCACGGCAACGCGGTGATGTCGCGCTTTCCGGTGCTGCACAGCGAGAACCACGACCTGTCGATCAGCGGTTTCGAGCCGCGCGGCATGCTGCACTGTGTGCTTGATGTGCCGGGCCTGGGGCCCGACATGCACGTGATGTGCGCGCACCTGGGGCTGCGCGAATCGCACCGGCGCCAGCAGCTGGGCATGATCTGCGACATCGTGAGCCGCTACGTGCCGCCGGATTCGCCACTGGTGGTGGCTGGCGACTTCAACGACTGGCGCCTGCGCGCCGATGGGCTGCTGGCGCCCAGCGGCCTGCGCGAGGTGTTCCGCCACGCGCATGGCCAGCACGCACGCAGCTTTCCGTCGGGCTTTCCGCTGCTGCGGCTGGACCGCATCTACGTGCGTGGGGTGGCACGCGCCTTGCCCGTTCCCATGCCTCGGCGTCCCTGGGCGCGGCTGTCCGACCACGCGCCGCTGGCCGCTGAAATCCACCTGGAGACCGCGCCATGAATTCGCATTGGGTGCCCGGCAACCGGATCACGCTGCTGGAGAACGGCGAGGGCTACTACCCGCCCGTGTTCGAGGCGATCGCCAACGCCGAGAAGGAAGTGCTGCTGGAGACCTTCATCCTGTTCGACGACAAGGTGGGCCGCCAGCTGCATGAGGCGCTCCTGAAAGCCGCGCAACGCGGAGCGCAGGTTCACGTGCTGGTGGACGGCTGGGGCTCGCCGGACCTGCCGGCCTCGTTCACCCAGCCGCTGCTGGAGGCCGGGGTGCACTTGCGCGCCTTCGAGCCGGTGCAGCGCGTGCTGGGCGCGCGCGTCAACCTGCTGCGCCGCATGCACCACAAGATCGTGGTGGTGGATGGCCGGGTCGCTTTTGTCGGCGGCATCAACTACTCCATCGACCATCTGATGGAGTTCGGCGAACTCTCCAAGCAGGACTACGCGGTGCAGATTGAAGGCCCGCTGGTGGGCCAGATCCAGGCCTTCTGCCGCGCCAACGTCGAGTCGCCCCAGCCCGCGCGGGGGCAATGGCTGCGGCGCTGGCGCTCGAGCCTGCGCCGCAAAGGCGTGGCCGAGGTGACGGGCGAAGGCGCGCTCGCCGCTTTCGTCACGCGCGACAACAACGAACACCGCAGCGACATCGAACGCCACTACCGCGCGGCGATCCGCAGCGCGCGCCACCGCATCC
This sequence comes from Hydrogenophaga sp., assembly GCA_018993155.1. Classification (GTDB taxonomy): domain Bacteria; phylum Pseudomonadota; class Gammaproteobacteria; order Burkholderiales; family Burkholderiaceae_C; genus Hydrogenophaga. The sequence continues at coordinate 19,521 of JAGKSX010000112.1, read as the reverse complement.
TGATCGCCAACGCCTATTTCTTCCCCGGTTACCGCTTCCTGCGCGACCTGCGCCGCGCAGCCCGGCGCGGGGTGCAGGTGGATCTCTTCCTGCAGGGCCGTCCCGACATGCTGTGGGTCAAGCGCGCGAGCGAGCTGCTGTACCGCCACCTGATGCGCGCGGGCATCAACATCTACGAGTACAAGGAGCGCCCGCTGCACGGGAAGGTGGCGGTGGTGGACAACCTCTGGGCCACCGTGGGCTCCAGCAACCTCGACCCCACCAGCCTGAGCCTGAACCTGGAGGCCAACGTGATCGTGCGCGACGAGGCCTTCGCGCGCCACCTCAGCGGGCGCATCGACGAGCTGTTGCAGACCTGCTGCCAGCGCGTGGAGCTGCCCACACCGAGCCGGCTGCGCTCGGCCTGGATCGCGGTGCGCAGCATGGTGGTGTTCCACGCGTTGAGGCGCTTCCCCGACTGGACGCGGCAGACCACGGCGCGCGAGCCGCGCGTGGTCGCCATGACGGTCGACCCGGATCCTTCATGAGCGCAGCGCAGGGCCGCCCCGCACGGCAGCGCCTCTGGCGGTGGACGAAACGGATCGCGCCGTGGGCCCTGGCTGCGCTGGTGCTGGCCCTGGTGGCGCAACAGGCCCGCGCGGTGGACTGGCCGCAGGTGTGGGTGTCGCTGCGGCAGCTGTCGGTCGGGCGGCTGGCGTTGGCGGCTGGCCTCGCGGTGCTGAGCTATGGGGTCTACGCCGGCTTCGATCTGGTGGGTCGCCACCTCACGCGGCATGGCCTGGCGGTGCCGCGCACGCTGGGCACGGCGGCCATCAGCTACGCCTTCAACCTCAACTTCGGCGCACTGGTGGGCGGCTTCGCGATGCGGCTGCGCCTGTACACGCGCTGGGGCGTGGCCGCGGCCACGGTGGCCAAGGTGATCGCGCTGAGCATGACGACCAACTGGCTGGGCTACCTGTGGGTGAGCGGCGGTGTGTTGCTGTGGTCACCGCCCACGTTGCCGGGTGGGTGGGCGCCGGGCGACACCGCGCTGCGCGCCCTCGGCGCGGCGATGGTGGCGCTGGCGTTGGCCTACCTGGTGCTGTGCGCGGTTTCGCGCCCACGCACGCTGAAGTGGCGCGAGCACGAACTGGCGCTGCCCGGCGGTCGCCTGGCGCTGGTGCAGGCGCTGGCCGGCGGCGCGAACTGGCTGCTGATGGGCACCATCGTGTGGGTGCTGTTCGAGGGGCGGGTCGATTTCGCCCTCGTGCTGGGTGCGCTGCTGATGGCCGCCGTGGCCGGCGTGATCACGCACGTGCCGGCCGGCCTGGGGGTGCTGGAGGCGGTGTTCGTGGCCACGCTGGGCGGCGTGTTGCCCGCCACCGAGGTGCTCGCGGTGGTGCTGGCCTACCGCGCGGCCTACTACCTGCTGCCGCTCGCCCTGGCGCTGCCGGCCTACGCCTGGAGCGAGGCCGCGGCGCGGCGCGGCGGCGCCGCCCAGAGGCGCCAGGGTGTCAGGGACTCAGGCCCGGCCCTTCGACGGCGCGGCCGACCGACGTGAGCGCGGGATCGGCCACCGGGGTCCGCACGGGGCCAACCGGGCCCCACCAGCGCTGAAACGGCGCTGGGCCGGCCAGGGACTTCGCATCGAGCAGCAGGGCGTGCGCCAGGGCCGCCTGGCACACGTCGTCGAGTTCGCTCGCGAACGCCGCATCGAGCACGAGCAGCTGCGCCGCAGCGATCACGTCGCCGCTGTGCCAGCCCGAGCCGCCGTCGATCGCCACGCTGGACCACACGCCGTCCACGGTGCTGTGCGCTGGCAGGGGCTGGCTGCCGTCCGCCTGGTACAGCCAGGCGCCGGCCCGCATGAGTTCGGCGCAGCACGCGCGCCAGGGCCAGGCGTGGGGCGCGCCGCCGTGCTGCAGCAGCACCGACACATTGACGCCCCGGCCGGCCGCGCCGGCGATGGCCTGCACCAGCCGGCGCGAGGGCGCGCGCCGCGCCAGGGCGATGAAGACGCTGAAGCGCGCCGTTTCCACGGCACCGATGAGCGGGCAGCTGGCGGCCGGGGCGGGCTGCGCCGATCCCGCGCGGGTGGCGATGCCCATGCGCTGGCGACCCGCGAGCGCGATGGGCGGAAAGTGCTGCGGCGGCGGCGCGGGCAGGCGGGGTTCGGCGGTCTTCCAGCTGTCCAGGAAGAGCCGCTGCACGCGCTGGACGATGGGGCCGCGCACGCGCAGGTGCGGGCCCTGAGCCCCCGCGCCGGTGGATGGCGAGCCCGGGCCGCACCACGCCGTGCGGCCATCCACCACCGCCAGCTGCCGCTGCATGGACTGGAAGCGCTGCGCCACCCAGCCACTGAGGCCGCCGGGCCGTTCGAGGGTGCGCACGGTGGCGCCGGCACGGCGCAGCGGGCCCAGTTCGGCTTCCTGGCGCGGGTTGCTGGCCAGCACCTGCACGCGCACGCCCTGACGGCACAGCGCCACCAGCCGATGGAGCAGGCCGTCCTGCGGCGCGCCCACGTCGAGCAGGGCGGCATCGAGGTTGATGTGGTCGCGCGCGCCGATCAGCGTCTCCACCAGCGCGGCGCGCGCCGCGCTCGCATCGGCGAACAGCTCGGCGTGGTTGCCGCCGAGCAGGGGTTCGCCCAGGCGGCGCACCAGTTCGTGGGCATGGGCCATGTGCGCGGGGACGGGTGGGGCGGGGAAGGACAGGCTCATGGAGGCGTGGGCTTGAGGTGGCGACTTGCGACTGTGGCAAACGGCGTGCCCGGTGCCGGCGCGCGCGCCGCGGCACCCACGGCGGGAACGTGTTTTGCCCAACCAGCCGTGGATGCCGAGGGCCGGTGAACGGCGACCGCATCCGCTTCATGCATCCGATCATTGAAAGGACACACCCATGGCACAACAGGACAACCGGAACCGCCAGCGAGGCGGTTACCAGCAAGAGGCTTTCAGCTCGCAAAACCGCCAGCAAGGCGGCGGGTACGAGTCGCCGCGCCAACCGCAGGGCGACCACGGTCGGGGCCGCGATGACGCCTGGCAGGGCGGCGGCGACTGGCGCCGCGAACAGCAACGCGACCTCGGCAGTTTCCGCGATGAGGACACGCCGTACGGGCAGAGCGGCGGCTACGGTCAGCGCGAGCAGGACGACCGCTACGGCCACGGCGGCTCCGGCCCCTACCGTGGTGACGCACCTCGGTACGGCCAGTACGGGCTGCGCGACGACGACGACGACCGCTACGGCCAGCACGGCGGGTACGGCCGGGAGCAGCGTGAGCGCTTCAACCGCCCCAGCGGTCTGGATCGCGACTACCGGGGTGCGGGTTACGCCGGCCCCGGTGGGTACGGCGGTGGCATGGGCAGCAGCTACAGCGGCTCGCAGTCCGGCTACAGCGGCCGAGGCGACTCGCAGGAGCAGCAGTTCGACCCGGACTACAGCCAATGGCGCCGAGAGCAGATGCGCGCACTGGACGACGACTACAACCAGTGGCGCCAGGACCGCTTCAAGAAGTTTTCCGACGAGTTTTCCACCTGGCGTTCCAGCCGCCAGCAGACCGCCGGCACGGGCAAGAACGAGAGCGGGTCACCGTCGTCGGGCAAGCAGAACAAGGACAACAGCTGACGCCGCTGGCGCCTGAAGCCGGGAGAGGCCCGCGAGGGCCTCTCCCGGCTTTTTTCAGATCGCGTCCACGCTGCCGGTGACGGGCAGGACCACGCCGGTGATGTAACCCGAGCAGCAGGGCGAGGCCAGAAAGACGTAGGCCGGCGAAAGCTCCTCGGGCTGCGCTGCGCGCTGGAAGTCTGTCTTTTCCCCGAAGTCCTTCACTTTCCCGGCCGGCTGATCGCGCGGGTTGAGCGGGGTCCAGACCGGGCCGGGCGCGACGGCATTGACCCGGATGCCGCGCGGCAGCAGGTTGCTCGCCAGCGACTTGGTGAAGGCGTGGATGGCCCCTTTGGTGGCGGCGTAGTCCAGCAGGTGGGCACTGCCGCGCAGCCCGGTGACCGAGCCGGTGTTGATGATGCAGGCACCTTCCTTCAGGTGGGGCAGGGCGGCGCGTGTCATGCGGAAGTAGCCGCCCAGGTTGGTGTCCCAGGTCTCCTTCAGCCGCTCGTCGTCGATGTCTTCGATGGATTCGGCGTGCTTCTGGAACGCCGCGTTGTTCACCAGAACGTCCAGCCTGCCAAAGGCCTTCACGGTCTCGTTCACCGCTGCCTCGCACCAGCCCGGGTCCTTCACGTCGCCCTGCAGCACCAGGCATTGCCGGCCTTCGGCCTCCACATGGCGCCGGGTTTCCTCGGCGTCTTCCGAGGAGGAGAGGTAGGCAATCGCCACGTCGGCGCCTTCTCGCGCGAAGAGCACCGCCACCGCCCGGCCGATGCCGGAGTCGCCGCCGGTGATCAGCGCCGCCTGTCCCTGCAGCTTCTGGCTGCCCAGGTAGTCGGGCGCCAGGAACCGTGGCCGCAATTCCAGATCAGACTCCTGGTCGTCTGCATCGAGGTGCTGTTCGGGCATTTTCGTGGGCTGGGCCCGCGCACCGGTCTGGGGCGGGCGCTTCTTTGCGGCGGGGGCGCGTTGCTTGCGCTGGTCGCGGTGGTCCTGCTCTGCGTGAATGGATGCCTGTTTTTCGAGTGTGCGGCTGCTGGCCATGGGCGTGCTCCCGGTAGGGGGTGAAAGGGATTCGGCGAATCCTCTCGGGGCAGGGCGCGTGCCAACGGACCGCCAGGGAAGCGATGTCGGCCGGCGGAAGAATCTGCCGCAAAGGGGTTTGACTTTTTTGCGGTTTTTCTCGGAACACGGCTTTTTTGGAGAGCGTTGAGTGCGTTTACATTCCAGACATGTTTGCATGCGCACAATGGCATGTTGCGACCGCAACTGCCGCTTGCCCCACCGCGTCTCCACCCCACAGCCCGCCCCGACTTCCATGCCATTGACCTTCGCTGCATCCGATGAGCCACGCCGGCTGTTCCCCGTCGTCCTGTCCGCCACGGCGTCCTCTCCGGTTCGACAGCGTCCCGGTGCACGGCGCTGGACCTTGGCCCTGGTGGGGGTGGCGGTGCTCGCGCTGGCCGCCTGCGGTGACAAGAAGGCGCCCGCCGCCACCCCGGCCGCACCCACCGTCGGCTACCTGACGGTGGTGGTGCAGACCCAGGGGCTGACCACCGAGCTGGCGGGCCGCACCCGGGCCTCGCAGAGCGCGGAAGTGCGGCCCCAGGTCTCGGGCATCCTGCAGAAGCGGCTGTTCACCGAGGGCTCGGTGGTCAAGGCTGGGCAGCCGCTGTACCAGATCGACGCGCGCACGCTGGAAGCCACCGTCAAGAGCGCCGAGGCGGCCCTGGCCAAGTCGCGCGCTTCCGCGCAGACCGCGCGCACCAACGCCGAGCGCAACGCCGAGCTGGTGAAGATCGACGCCATCAGCCGCCAGGTGTTCGACGAAAGCCAGGCCCAGGTGGCCCAGTCGGCCGCCGACGTGGCCGTGGCACAGGCGGCGCTGGAAAACGCCCGCATCAACCTGCAGTACAGCCGCATCGTGGCCCCCATTGGCGGCCAGATCGACCTCTCCGCGGTGCTGCCCGGTTCGCTGGTCACCGCCAACCAGGCGCAGGCGCTGACCACCATCAGCCAGCTCGACCCCATTCATGTGGACATCACGCAGTCCAGCTCGGAGCTGCTCGAGCTGCGGCGCCAGTGGCAGGCCGGCACCTTCGGCAAGGTCGAGGCCGGCGGCGCCCCGGTGCGCCTGGCGCTGGAAGACGGCAGCCGCTACCCGCACGCGGGCAAACTGCAGTTCACTGGCGCCACCGTGAGCCAGACCACCGGCGCCATCACCCTGCGCGCGGTGTTCCCCAACCCCGACCGCCTGCTGATGCCCGGCATGTACGTGCGCGCGCGCCTGTCCACCGGCGAAGCCAGCGACGCCATCGTGCTGCCGCAGCAGGCGGTGCAGCGCGACCCGGCGGGCAAGCCCAGCGTGCAGCTGCTCAACGCCGACAACAAGATCGAGAAGCGGCCGATCCGGCTGGGCCAGGCCCTGGGCGCCCAGTGGCTGGTGCTCGAAGGCCTGAAGGCGGGCGACCGCGTGATGGTCGAGGGCTTCCAGAAAGCCCGCGTCGGCCAGACCGTGACGCCGCTGGCGATGCGCATGGAAGGCAACCGCGTGGTGGAGGACAAGCCCGCCGCGTCCACCGGGCAGGGCGGACCCGCCGGGCAGGGCGGCCAGGCGGGCCAGATCCCGGCAGCTTCCGCCCCACCCAAGCCCTGAGCGCGACCCACGGGCCATCCCCGACCGGGTGACCCCTGCCCCCTTCGAGCAAACCGGACTCCACACGCAGCACCATGGCCCACTTCTTCATTCACCGTCCCGTTTTCGCCTGGGTGCTGTCCATCGTGGTCATGCTCGCGGGGTTCATGTCCATCTTCACCCTGCCGCTGGAGCAGTACCCCGACATCGCGCCCCCGCGCGTCTCGATCAACACCATCTACACCGGCGCCTCGGCCGAGACCGTGGCCGACTCCGTCACCCAGGTGATCGAGCAGCAGCTCAAGGGCATCGACAACGTGCTCTACATGAGCTCGACCAGCGACTCCGCCGGCCGCTCGCGCACGCAGCTGACCTTCGCCCCCGGCACCGACATCGATGTGGCCCAGGTGCAGGTGCAGAACAAGCTGCAGACGGCCATGAACCGGCTGCCCGAGGCGGTGAAGAGCCGGGGCGTGTTCGTGAACAAGGGCGGTCAGGACAACCTGATGACCTACGTCTTCACCTCGCCCGACCCCACGGTCACGCAGGTGGCGATCGGCGACTACATCACCAGCAACGTGGTCGACGTGATCTCGCGCATCGACGGCGTGGGCGACGTGAGCGTGTTCGGCACCAGCTACGCCATGCGCATCTGGATGGACCCGGGCAAGCTGGAGCAGTTCGCGCTGATGCCCTCGGACATCGTCTCGGCGCTGAACTCGCAGAACGCCCAGGTCTCCGCCGGGCAGCTCGGCGCGCTGCCCGCGGTGAAGGACCAGATGCTCAACGCCACCATCACGGCGCGCACCAAGCTCAAGACGGTGGACGAGTTCCGCGGCATCGTGCTCAAGGCCGCCGCCGACGGTTCGCTCGTCACCGTGGGCGACGTAGCCCGGGTCGAGCTGGACGCCGACAACCTGACGGTGAAGTCCCGCCTGAACAACCAGCCCGGCGCCGGCCTGGGCATCGTGCTGGCCGACGGCGCCAACGCCATGGCCGTGGCCACGGCGGTCAACGCCAAGATGGCCGAACTCGCGCCCTTCTTCCCCGACGGCATCACCGGCGTCATCAGCTCCGACACCACGCCCTATGTGCGCGCCTCCATCAAGGAAGTGGCCGTCACCCTGGCCGAGGCCATGGTGCTGGTGGTGATCGTGATGTTCATCTTCCTGCAGAACCTGCGCGCCACGCTGATCCCCGCCATCGCCGTGCCGGTGGTGCTGCTGGGCACCTTCGGCGTGCTCTCGGTGCTCGGGTACTCCATCAACATGCTCACCATGTTCGCCATGGTGCTGGCCATCGGCCTGCTGGTGGACGATGCGATCGTGGTGGTGGAAAACGTCGAGCGCGTGATGCACCAGGAAGGCCTGCCCGCGAAGGAGGCCACCATCAAGTCCATGGCCGAGATCACACCCGCGCTGGTGGGCATCGGCCTCACGCTCTCGGCGGTGTTCATCCCCATGGCCTTCTTCTCGGGCTCCGTGGGCGTGATCTACCGGCAGTTCTCGGTCGCCATCGTCTCGGCCATGGCGTTCTCGGTGCTGGTGGCGCTCTCGCTCACGCCGGCCCTGTGCGCCACCATCCTCAAGCCCACCGAGCACCTGCACGAGGGCGCGCCCGCTCGCCAAGGCCTGCTGGGCTGGGTGGACCGCTTCTTCCGCTGGTTCAACGCCGGCTTCGACCGCAACTCCACCCGCTACCAGGGCGCGGTGCGCCAGCTGCTGCTGCGCAGCAAGCGCGTGATGCTGCTCTTCGCGCTGCTCGTCTGCGGCGTGGTGTTCCTGTTCCAGAAGCTGCCCACCTCCTTCCTGCCGGTGGAAGACCAGGGCTTCATCACCGCCAGCGTGACGCTGCCGGCCGGCTCGTCGGACGCGCAGCTCGAAACCGTGCTGCAGGACATCACCCGCTACTTCAACGCCCAGCCCGACGTGCTGCGCGTCAACTCCATCGCGGGCAACAGCGGCAACCAGAGCTCGGGCAACATCTTCGTGCGCCTCAAGCCCTGGGACGAGCGCCCCAACCCCGAGCAGAGCGCCGAAGCCATCTCGCGCAAGGCCACGCGCGACCTTTCGCGCATCCGAGCCGCGCGCATCTTCGTCTCCATGCCGCCGGCCGTGCGCGGCCTGGGCTCGGACGCCGGGGTGAACTTCATGCTCAAGGACATCAACGGCCTGGGCAACGAGGCGCTGCGGGCGGCCAAGGACCGCGTGGTCGAGCTGGCCGCCCAGCACCCCTCGCTGACCAACATGCGCACCACCGACTTCGACGTGACCTCCGAACTCAAGGTGGTGATCGACGACCGCAAGGCCGCCGCGCTGGGCCTGTCCACCAGCGACATCAACAACGTGCTCTCCAGCGCCGTCGGCGGCTCCTACGTCAACGACTTCGTGCACAACGGCCGTGTCAAGCGCGTCTATGTGCAGGGCGACGCGCCCTACCGCATGCTGCCGCAGGACATCGGCAAGTGGACGGTGCGCAACCGCAGCGGCGAGATGGTGCCGCTGGCGGCCTTCACCTCCACCACCTGGACCAGCAGCGCGCCGCAATTGCTGCGCTACAACGGCTCGCCGGCCATGGAGATGATCGCCAACACGGCGCCTGGCGTGAGTTCGGGCGATGCCATGCGAGCGGTCGAATCCATCATGGCCCAGATGCCGGTGGGCATAGGCTACGAATGGACGGGTGCGTCCCTGCAGGAGCGCCAGTCGGGCGCGCAGGCGCCGCTGCTGTACGCCATCTCCATCCTGTTCGTGTTCCTGTGCCTGGCCGCGCTCTATGAAAGCTGGAGCGTGCCGTTCTCGGTCATCCTCGCGGTGCCGCTGGGCATCGTCGGTGCCTTGCTGGCCACGTACTTCCGGGGCATGTCCAACGACGTGTATTTCCAGGTGGGCCTGTTGACCACCGTGGGGCTGGCGTCCAAGAACGCCATCCTGATCGTGGAGTTCGCGGTGCAGCTGCAGGACCAGGGCCGCAGCATCTTCGACGCCACGCTGGAGGCGGTGCGGCGCCGCCTGCGCCCGATCCTGATGACTTCGCTGGCCTTCGGCTTCGGCGTGCTGCCGCTCGCGCTGGGCACCGGGCCGGGCGCGGCCAGCCGCCAGGCCATCGGCACCGCCGTGCTCGGCGGCACCGTGCTGTCGACCTCGCTGGGCCTGTTCTTCGTGCCCGTGTTCTTCCTGCTGGTGCGCAGCTGGGTGCAGCGCAGGCGCGCGAAAGCCGCCGCCGCCGTGCCGCCCCTGGCCACGCCCGCGCTGTCGCACCAAGGAGGAGAAGCGTGATGCACCTCATGACGACCCCCCCCTTCCAGCGGGCCGCCACCGTCGGCGCGCTGCTTCTCCTGCTGGCCGGATGTGCCGTGCAACCCCCGGCCAAGCCCGACGTGCAAGGCGTTGTCGCCCCGACGCTGGGCCAGCCGCTGGCCGTGGCGGACGCCAGCGCCGCCGCCGTGCAGACCTCGCAGCGCCTGGCCTGGGTGCAGCACCCGGGCCTGCGCCAGTCGATCGCGCAGGCGCTCACCCACAACCGCGACCTGCGCGTGGCCCTGTCCAACATCGAACGCGCCCGTGCGCAGTACGGCATCACCAGCGCGGCCCAGCTGCCCACCGTGGCCGCCACCGCGCAGGGCAGCCGCAGCCGCACGGCCGCCGACCTCTCGAGCAGCGGCGTGTCGACCACCAGCACGCAGTACACCGCGCAGCTCGCCATCACCAGCTTCGAGCTCGACTTCTGGGGCCGCGTGCGCAACCTCAATGAAGCCGCGCTGCAGCAGTTCCTGCAGTCCGAGGAAAACCAGCGCAACGTGCGCATCACGCTGGTGGCCGACGTCACCAACGCCTGGCTCAACCTGGCCGCCAACGAAGCCCGCCTGACCCTGGCGCGCGACACCCTGGCCGGCCGCGAAAAGGCCTACCAGCTCACCGAGCGCATCCACCAGCTGGGGGGCACCAACGGCCTCGTGCTGGCACAGAACCGCATCACCGTGGAAACTGCGCGCGGCGACGTGGCCGCCTTCACGGCCCAGGTCGCGAAAGACCGCAACGCCCTCGAAGCCCTGGTGGGCAGCGGCCTGCGCCGCGAATGGCTGCCCACCGCCGAGACCCTGCGCGCCGAGCCGGCGGCCGCGCCCGCCGCGTTGATGGCACTGCCGGCCGAATTGCCGTCGTCCTTGCTGCTCGAACGCCCCGACGTGCGCGCCTCCGAATACAACCTGCAGGCCTTGTCGGCCAACGTGGCGGCGGCGCGCGCGGCGCTCTTCCCCACCATCAGCCTGAGCACCAGCATCGGCACTGGCAGCCGCGAGCTCGACAACCTGTTCGGCAGCGGCAACAACACCTGGAGCTTCGTGCCGCAGATCCGCTGGCCCATCTTCGACGGCGGTGCGGCGCGCGCCTCGGTCGACGTGGCGCAGGCCAACCGCGACATCGCCGTGGCGCAGTACGAGAAAGCGATCCAGACCGCGTTCCGCGAGGCCTCCGATGCGCTGGCCGAGCGCGCGCAGTGGGAAGCCCGTCTGGCGGCGCAGCAGGCCGTGGTGGATGCCAACGCGCGCGCGTTCGAGCTGTCCGAAGCGCGCTTCACCTCGGGCGTGGACAACTACCTCACCGTGCTCGACGCGCAGCGCAGCCTGTACGCCGCGCAACAGGCCCTGATCGCCCTGCGGCAGTCCGAACAGGCCAACCGCGTGGCGCTGTGGAAGGTGCTGGGCGGCAACCTGACGCCGGCGTCCTGAGGCCCGCGCCAGTGCTGGGTTCCGCCCGGCGGCCCAAAGTGGGCAGATGAGGCGCCGGGCGCGGGTGTGTGTCAAATCATTGTTAATGGGCTTGCGCCGGCTCTCTCGCCTGCTTATCTTCGCTGCCTCTCGACTCGCCTCCAAGCAGCATGAAAAACAGCACCCTGAAAAAATGGTCCGCCGAGTTCCTCGGCACGTTCTGGCTCACGTTCGGCGGCTGCGGCAGCGCGGTGCTGGCGGCGGCCTTTCCCCAGCTCGGCATCGGCTTCACCGGCGTCTCCCTGGCTTTCGGCCTGACGGTGCTGACCGGCGCCTACGCCTTCGGACCGATCTCCGGCGGCCATTTCAATCCGGCGGTCTCGGTGGGCCTCGCACTGGGGGGCCGCTTCCGCGCGGCCGAGCTGCCAGGCTATGTGATCTCGCAGGTGCTGGGCGCTGTGGCCGCGGCCGGCGTGCTGTACCTCATCGCCACGGGCAAGCCGGGCTTTGAAGTGGGTGGTTTCGCGACCAATGGCTTTGGCGAACACTCGCCCGGCGGTTACGACATGACGGCCGCGCTGCTGACCGAAGTGGTGCTCACCGCGGTGTTCCTGCTCGTCATTCTCGGCGCCACCGAGAAACGCGCGGCGGCTGGCTTCGGCGGCCTGGCCATCGGCCTGTGCCTGACCCTGATCCACCTGATCTCGATCCCGGTCACCAACACCTCGGTCAACCCGGCGCGCAGCACCGGCCCGGCGCTGTTCGGCCCGTCCATCGCGCTGGATCAACTCTGGCTGTTCTGGTTGGCGCCCCTGGTCGGTGCGGCCATCGGGGCGCTGGTCTGGCGCGCTCTGCTGGCCGACGGCGACGAAGGCTGAGCGGCCTTCTTCTTGCGGCGCGACAGCAGGCGCAGCAGCGCGCTTTCGGTGGTGCCACCGGCCTTCTCTGCTTTCCTGGCCGGGCCGTCGAGCACGGCCTCCAGCACCGCCGGGTGGATGTAGAAGCGGCGGCACACCGCCTGTGTGTTGCCGATCTGCCGGGCCACCTGGCGCACCACCTCGACCACGGTAGCGCGCGTGGGTGCCACCGCGTCCCCGGGCGCCGATGGCGCCACGCCGGCGGTCAGTTCCAGGGCGAGCACGCTGGCGTGCCAGGTGCGGAAATCCTTGGCCGTGAAGTCCTGGCCGCTGACGCGGCGCAGATAGTCGTTGACGTGCTGTGAACGCACCGGCCGGCGCCGCCCGGCGTCGTCGATGTACTGGAACAGGTGCTGCCCGGGCAATTCCTGGCAACGCTGCACGATGCGGGCGGTGGCCGGGTCGGTGAGCCGCGCGGTCTGCTCCACGCCGCTCTTGCCCCGGAAGCGGATCTCCAGGCTGGCCGCGCGCGTGCGCACATGCCGGTTGCGCAGCGTGGTCAGGCCGAACGAACCGTTCTCCGTCGCGTAGGCCTCATTGCCCACGCGCAGCGCGGTGCGGTCCAGCAAGCGCACGATGGCGGCCACCACGGTGTCCAGCGTCAGTTCGCGGCTGCGCAGGGCGCGCGTCACCGCGCGGCGGATGCGCGGCAGGGCGCGGCCGAACTCGCGCAGGCGGTCGAACTTCTGCTGCTCGCGCCTTGCCTGCCATTCGGCGTGGTAGCGGTATTGCTTGCGGCCCCGCGCATCGCGCCCCGTGGCCTGCAGGTGGCCGCGCGCGCTGGGGCAGATCCACACCTCGGTGTAGGCGGGCGGAATCGCCAGGCGCTTGATGCGGTCCAGCTGCGCGGCGTCGCGGATCGCGCGCCCGGTGGCGCTCACATAGGCAAAGCCCTTGCCCCGGCGCACGCGGGTCCAGCCGGGGGTGTCGTCCTGCGCGTAGGTGAGTGGGGCGGGCATGCCGCCAGTGTCCGCGCTCCGCGCGCGGCGCGTGTCAGCGCCGTCCGTAGGGTGTGTAGGAAGGGGCCGTCAGCCCCGGCCCACGAAAGGCATCTGGCTGGCCATCACCGTCATGTTGAGCACGTTGGTGGACAGCGGCAGGCCCGCCATGTAGCGCACCGCCTCGGCCACGTGCGCCACGTCCATCATGGGTTCGCTGGCCATGGTGCCGTTGGCCTGGCGCACACCCTGCGTCATGCGGGCCGAGAGATCGGTCAGCGCGTTGCCGATGTCGATCTGGCTGCACACGATGTTGTAGGGCCGGCCGTCCAGCGCGATGGTCTTGGTCAGGCCCAGCACCGCGTGCTTGCTCGCGGTGTAGGGGCAGCTGAACGGGCGGGGCGCGTGGGCCGAGATCGAGCCATTGTTGATGATGCGCCCGCCCTGCGGGTTCTGCCGCCGCATCAGGCCGAAGGCGGCGCGCGCGCAGAGGTAGACGCCGGTCACGTTGGTGTCGATCACGTCCTTCCAGCGCTCGACCGGCAGCTCGTCCATGGGCACGGCCGGGGCGTTCACGCCCGCGTTGTTGAACAGCACGTCGAGCCGCCCAAAGCGCTGTTCGATCTGATCGAACAGCGCCTGCACGCTGTGCTCGTCCCGCACGTCGGCGGGGATGACGACCGCGTTGGGCCCACCCGCCTGCGCCACCGCCGCCAGCGGCTCGGGGCGGCGCCCGGTAAGCACGACGTGGTACCCGTCCTTCAACAAGCCGAGCGCCACGGCACGGCCGATGCCGCTGCCCGCGCCGGTGACCAGGGCGATCTTGGAAGTTGTCTCTGAAGCCATGCGAATCCTTGGGAGTGGAGGTGGAAGGGGCGAGGGCCATGTTAATGGGCGCTCCGGGCGCTCCATCACCCAGGCTCCGGGAAAACCCCGGTGCTTATGCCAATCAACGGATATATAACAACAATGTTGGTATATCTTGATATCGGGTGTATCGACACGCGTCGAACCGGAACACGGCATCACAAACAGGAGACAAGTCATGAATCGAACACTCGCATCGCGTGTGCGCCTGGCCACGCTGGCGGTGGGCTGCCTGCTGGGCGGCGCGTCCGCTCTGGCGCAGGACGCCTTCCGCATCGCAGGCATCGTGCCGCTCAGCGGCGCCTGGGGCATCGTGGGAGAGAACATGCGCCGAGGCGCCACCATCGCCTTCGAGGAGCGCAACAACCGCGTGCTGGGCAAGCCCATCGAGGCGGTGTGGGAGGACACCGAGACGTCCACCCAGGTGGCGGTGCAGAAGACCACTCGGGTCCTGGCGCGCGACACGCACACCCTGTTCGGCGAGGTGAGTTCGGGCTCCACGCTGGCGATCATGAAGCTCACCGAGCAGCGCAAGGTGCCGCAGATCATCACGCTCTCGGCGGACGACCGCATCACCGGTGCCGACAAGACGCGCTACGCCTTCCGCACCTCCAACACCGTGGCCATGGAGAACCGCATGATCGGCGAGTTCGCCAGGCGCCAGGGCGTGAAGAAGGTCTACGGCATCGTGTCGGACTACCAGGTGGGCCGCGACATGTGGGCCTCGCTCAAGGCCGACATGGAGAGCAAGGGCATCGCGATCGCGGGCATCGACTTCACGCCGATCGGCACCAAGGACTACGCGATCCTGCTGGACAAGGCGATGAAGTCCGGCGCCGACGGGTTGGCGCTCATCGTGGTGGGCGGCGACACCGTGACCTCGCTCAAGCAGGGCGGCGACGTGGGCCTGGCCGGCAAGATGAAGGTGATGGGCACCATGCTGATGGACGAAACACAGGGCCAGTCGGTCGGCGCCGGCGGCGCGCTCGGTGTGCACTCCACGCTGCGTTACCACTTCACCCAGGACACGCCGCGCAACAAGCGTTTCGTGGCCGCCTACCGCGCGAAATACGGCGAGCTGCCCAGCCAGTACGCGGGCGAGGCCTATGACGGCATGAGCTGGTGGCTCGACGTGGTCGAGAGCACCGGCGTGTGGGACAAGGAAAAGTGGGTCGACGCGTTCAGGAACAGCGTGCGCAACGACTCCGTGGAGGGTGCCAAGCGCATGCGCGCCTGCGACAACCAGGCCGAGCAGGTGGGCCTGTTCGGTACCGCCGTCGCCGGTGGTGCGGGCCAGCCGCCCGTCACGATGAAGGTCACCGAAACCTTCACCGCGCAGGACCTCTTCAAGCCCTGCCAATGAGTGCGCCCGCACCGGCAAGCGAGCAACCTCCATGTCCACCTTCGTCATCGGTCTGAGCATCGGCATGCTGCTGTTCCTGCTGGCCGCGGGGCTGACGCTGATCTTCGGCATGCTGCGCATCATCAACTTCGCGCACGGCGCGCTCTACATGCTGGGTGCCTACCTGGCGTTCCAGATCGCGTGGTGGGCCGGTTTCTGGTGGGCGATCGCCCTGGTGCCGGTGCTGCTGGCGCTGGTGGGTGTGCTGATCGAGCGGCTCACCCTGCGGCCCATCTACTCGGCGCCGCACGAGTTCCAGCTGCTCATCACCTTCGGGCTCATTCTGGTGCTGGAAGAAGTGGTGCGCGCCACCTGGGGGCTGAGCGGCAAGAGCATCGCGGTGCCGCCGTGGTTGTCGGGCAGCGTCGCGCTGTTCGACACGGATGTCTCGCGCTACCGCCTGTTCGTCATCGCCGTCGGCGCGGCCACCATGGCCGTGCTGCTGCTGGGCATCGAGCGCTCGCGCATCGGGCTGGTGATCCGTTCGTGCAGCACGCACCCCTTGATGGCCGCCACCCTGGGGGTGCGCGTGGACCGCGTGCGAACGGCGGTGTTCGCGGTGGGCGCGGCGCTCGCCGGCCTGGGCGGCGCCATGGCCGGGCCGATGCTGCCGATCCAGCTGCAGATGGGCGGCACCATCATCCTGGACTGTTTCATCGTGGTCATCATCGGTGGCCTGGGCAACATCCGCGGCGCCATGGTGGGCGCTCTGCTGATCGGCATGACCCGTGCCTTTGGCCAGCAATACCTGCCCGACTGGATCGACACGCTGACCTACGCCGTGCTCATCGCCACGCTGCTGCTGCGGCCGCAGGGTCTTTTCAGCAAGAAGGAGCGACTCGCATGAGCCGTATCGAACGCCTGGACATCCGGCTGTGCCTGCTGGCCATGGCCATCCTCGTGGCACTGCGCATCGGCACGCGCGACGAGGGCATTCTTTTCGTCGCCTGCCTGGTCATGGTGTGGTCCGTCTTCGCGCTGGCTTACGACCTGGTGTTCGGCACCACGGGCATCCTCTCCTTCGGCCACGCCGCCTACTTCGGCATGGGCGCCTATGGCATGGCCTGGGCGCAGATGCACGGCGGGCTGCCATTCAGCCTGGGGCTGGTGGCCGCCGCGCTGCTGGGCGCGGCCTGCGCCTGGGCCGTGAGCCTGATCGGCAGCCGCATCACCGGCCTGTTCTTCTCGCTGCTCACGCTGATGCTGGCCGAGCTCATGTCCATCCTCATGCTCACGCGCCTGCGTGGCCTCTCCGGCGGGGTGGACGGCCTGCCCGGCGTGGCGCGGCCGGCCTGGGGCGGGATCGACTTCTTCCACAACGCCAACTTCTTCTGGGTCGTGTACGTGGTGTTCGTGGCCGTGGTGCTGGCTTGCTGGGTGCTGCGCCGTTCGCCGCTGGGGCAGGCCTGGCAGGCGGTGCGGCAGAACCCGGTGCGCGCCGAGCAGCTCGGTTTCGGCGTGCGGCCGCTGCGCCAGTCCGCCATGGCCGTCTCTGGTGCGCTCTCGGGCGTCGCCGGTGGCCTGCTGGCCTCGTTGATGATGTACACCGGCCCGCAGATGCTGAACTGGAAAACCTCGGGCGACGTTCTCATCATGACGCTGCTCGGTGGCAGCGGCACGCTGCTCGGCCCCATCGTCGGTGTGGCGTTCTTCGAGGTGCTGCGCGAAGTGCTCGCGGCCTATTCCGACTACTGGTACGGTCTGGTGGGTCTGGTGTTCATCCTGTGCACGCTCTTTCTGCGCAAGGGCCTGGCCGGTACCGCATTGCACTGGTGGAGCCAACGATGAACACCCCCACCCAGGCACAAGCCATCGCGTGTTCGGGCGTCACGGTCGAATTCGACGGCTTCGTCGCACTCAACAACGTGGCGCTGGACGTGCCCACGGGCAAGACCGTGGGCCTGATCGGCCCCAACGGTGCGGGCAAGACCACGCTGCTCAACGCCCTCAGTGGCCGTGCGCCGCTCAAGTCCGGCCGCATCGAACTCTGGGGCGATGACATCACGCGCCTCTCGGTCGCCGGACGCACGCGCCGGGGCCTGGGGCGCAGCTTCCAGATCATCAACATCTTCCAGGAGATGACCACCTTCGAGAACCTGCGCGTGGCCGCGCAGCCGCCGCGTTTTCGTCTGCAGCCCTTCTGGCGGCCGGTGGACCGGTGGGGTGAGCTGGGCGATCGGGCACGCGAGGTCGCGTCCGTCGTCGGCCTGTCCGATGTGCTGGACCGGCCCGTGGCCACGCTCAGCCACGGCCGCCAGCGCGCGGTGGAACTCGGCCTGGCGCTCATGGCCGATCCGCGCGTGCTGCTGCTGGACGAGCCGCTGGCCGGTGTGGGGCACCACGAGATCGCGGCCACGCTGGAGCTGATCGAACGCGTGCGCGAGCACCGCACCGTGCTGCTGGTGGAGCACAACATGGACGTGGTCATGAAGCTGTCCGACGAGATCGTCGTGATGATGGGTGGCGAGGTGCTCATGCGAGGCACGCCCGCCGAAGTGCGCGCGGACCCGCGCGTGAAGCGCGCCTACCTGGGCGACGACAACCGCCAGGAGGTGGCCCATGCTTGAGTTGAAGAACGCCGACGTGTTCTACGGCAAGGCGCAGGCCTTGCACGGCGTCTCCATCGCCTGCGCGCCCAACGAAGTGCTCGCGCTGGTGGGCCGCAATGGCGCGGGCAAGTCCACCACGCTGCGCGCGATGATGGGGCAGATTCCTTTGCGGCAGGGGCAGCGTGGGCTCGATGGCAAGGACATCACGGGCTTGTCGCTGCCCGATTCGAGCCGGTGCGGCATCGCGCTCGTGCCCGACAGCCGGGACATCATCAGCGGCTTGAGCGCCGAGGAAAACCTCGTGCTCGCCAGCCTGAGCCATCCGCCCGGGCATTGGACCATCGAGCGCGTGTACGGCCTGTTTCCGCGCCTGCGCGAACGGCGACTGGCGCAAGGCACTTCGCTGTCCGGCGGTGAGCAGCAGATGCTGGCCATCGGCCGCGCGCTGCTCACCAACCCGCGTTACCTGCTGCTGGATGAACCCACCGAAGGGCTTGCACCCGTCATCATCGAGCAGATCGTGGCGGCCATCGAATTCGTGAGCCGCGCCGGTGTGTCGGTGCTGCTGGTGGAGCAGAACTTCCGCGTGCCCCGGCGCGTCGCGCAGCGCTTCTGCCTGCTCGACAGCGGGCGCGTGCTGTGGAGCGGTGGCCGCGACCAGATCGACGACCGGCTGGAGGCCATGCTCTCCGGCCTGCAACACGAAATCCCCGCATGAACCCACCGAACACCGCGCGTGCCGCCCCCCTGGCCGCCGACGATCCCCGCTCGCAGAACCCGCAGCTCGAAGACCTGGTGAACTTCGTCGGCTACCGGCCCCACGCCCTGCTCACCATGGCGCGCAAGCCCGGCGTGCTGCCGGCGGTGCTGGGCCTGGTGCAGACCACGCTGCGCGGCGATGGGTTGATCGAGCCCCGCCTGCGTTTTCTGCTGGCGGCCGAAACCTGCCGGGGCGCGCGCTGCGCCTACAGCACGGTCCACGCGGTCCATGCGGCATGGCACGCGGGCGTGGATTGGGCGCTCCTGGCCGCCTTGCCCGTGTACGCCGACAGCGCGCATTTCAGCGAACGCGAACGCGCGGCCCTGCGCATCGCCAGCGCGGGCGCCACGCTGCCCGTGGGCGATGCCAGCCAGGCGTTCGACGAGGCGCGCCGGCACTTCTCCGAGGAGGAGCTGATCGAGATCGTCTCCATCGTGGCCCTGTTCGGCTGGTTCAACCGCTGGAACAGCCTGATGCGGACCACCCTCGAACCCGAGCCCGCCCAGGCGCTGCATCATGTAGGCTGGTTGCAACAACTGTGGAAGGAAACCCACCCGTGAGCCTGGCCGATACCGCCTCCAAGACCCGCCGGACCCGCCCACCCAAAGCGGCCCCCGACACGCAGGCCCAGGCGCCGGGGCTGGACGCCGAGCGTGCTGCGATGCGCACGCTGGAACTGGTGTTCTTCGTGCACCTGCAGATGGCCGACATCGCCGACCAGGTGCTGATGGACCATGGCCTGGGCCGTCCCCACCACCGCGTGCTCCACTTCGCGGGGCGCACGCCCGGCATCACCGTGGGCTCGCTGATGTCGCTGCTGCGCATCAGCAACCAGGCCCTCTCGCGCACCACCAACCAGCTCACCACCATGGGGCTGCTGGAACAGCGCTACAGCACCGAAGACCGCCGCGTGCGCCAGAACTACCTCACCGCCGAAGGGCAGGCCTTGCTCGGTCTGCTCACGCAACGGCAGATCGCGCTGATCGGGCAGGCGCAGGCGCGGCTCTCCAAGGCGGAGATCGAAGGCATGTGGAAAGGCCTCTCCGTCATGGTGCGGCCGGAAGACATGGCCTGGGTCACCACGCATCCCTTCGACCTCCCGACACCACCCTGATCCACCCCGACACCACCCAACATGTACAGCGAG
This sequence comes from Hydrogenophaga sp., assembly GCA_018993155.1. Classification (GTDB taxonomy): domain Bacteria; phylum Pseudomonadota; class Gammaproteobacteria; order Burkholderiales; family Burkholderiaceae_C; genus Hydrogenophaga. The sequence goes on along the minus strand of JAGKSX010000112.1, from coordinate 13 downwards.
ATCCACAACCCCC
>JAGKSX010000020.1 GCA_018993155.1 Hydrogenophaga sp. | reverse complement strand
GCGGTTTCACCTCGTCACTTTGCAGACGAAGATGCAGTCGCTTACATGAAAGATCCGCCATGTCTGAGAGCGAGAAAAATCTCTAGTCCCTCCTGCAAGAGCTGGAGCAAACAGCTGAAGATACGTTTGAGACAAAGGAGGACGCGGCTCATTGGCTTCAAACACCGCATCCGATGCTTGATGAGAAGTCGCCTCTACAGATGGGGCAGAGTCAGGCGGGAATGCAGCAAGTCAAGGACATTTTGTTGGCCATCAAGTACAGCGGCGCTGTGTAACGCTCTGATATCGCCACACGTTCTCGGCCCTGCGAGCGCGAGATTTCCAGGCGTCCACATTTGGGTCGTAACACTGTCAAGGAGCAACTGCGTGCGGCGATGAAGAGCCCTGCTTGTGTGCCTAACCGTCGATTTCTCATGCACTTCGTGAACAATGCTCACGTTCACTCCGGACACCTAGTGGCCAGCGGGGCATGCCTCGAAACATATCCTGAGTAGTTGACTCCCGCTTCGAATTGCGTGAAGCCTTTTGCAGGAGCGCTACAAAATATGCAGATGTCGTCAATAAATCCTGGTGCGAGATCTCGCTTCTTTCCGCCGCACACGTCGACTGCTTCCCGACTAGAGCAGATGCTTTCACCCAGCGGGTACACAGACTTCTGCGTCCTCCAAGGCCAAGTATGTGCCGTGAAGCAGTTCAACTACACCACCGCTGTGGTCGTTGGGCTCGATGACGTCGGTTATCAGCGTCGATATTGCTATGAGCATCGAGCGGATGCTCAAGCTGCGCTCTCAGCCTGGGATGGTCGCGAACACCCCTCAGGCCCTTGGATCAAGTGCAAGGGCGCGGGCATTGATTTGTTGAACCCTGATTTCTGCTGACTACCTCGAGCGACGCCTTTCGCGAGCGTCGCTCGGCAGAAGTTGCTGTTAGGCAGGACGCGAGGAGCACGGCAACAGATCGTGCCACTGGCAATCGCGATAGGTCCTGTCTGTCCGCAAAGATCTCGCTTGAACCACTTGACCAAGGTGGGCTGCCGTGCCCACATTTTCGGTACTTCTGCCCGTATGCGGCATGCCTACGGCGAGGCCACAGAGGCCGGTGATCTGAAAGTGATCGACCAACTCTTTCGGCCGTATCGGTAAGATGTGTCGTCTTCGCTTTGCCCCTTGTCGCCCGCAATGGCCGACTACCCAACGGTCACTTCTAGGCCAATTGCGATTCGAGTATGAGAGGGGCTTTTTGGCGTCACAGGATGACAGGTAGGGCGCGATGGTCTTGCCGTGGGCTTTGATGTTGTCATTCGGGTTCGTCAGGGCACCTTCGGTAAGCTGTTGATTCATATACAATGATCGAAGCTTTAGATGTTGGGGCCCATGTCATCCCTGTTAAAGCCTGGTCACCCCGGCGTATGTACACAGTGGGATTTCGAGGCTCATAACCCAGGTCGCAAGTTCAAATCTTGCCTCCGCAACCAAAAAACCAAGCGTTTGCTTGTCATTGAAGCCCTCGGAAACGTGGGCTTTTTTGTTTCTGTCGAGGCTTGGAGCGAAGTCGATGGCAGCGCACGATGCGCCCCGACTTCCGTGGTCAACGCGCAGACGAAGCGCGATCGTTGCCCGCGCGCCAGCCTCGCAGCAGGAGCGCGTTGCTCACCACGCTCACGCTGCTGAGGGCCATGGCCGCACCCGCCACCACCGGATTGAGCAAACCCGCCGCGGCCAGCGGGATGCCGATGACGTTGTACGCGAAGGCCCAGAACAGGTTCTGGCGGATCTTGCGGTAGGTGCGTCGCGAGATGTCGATCGCATCGGCCACCAGCGCCGGGTCGCCGCGCATGAGTGTGATGCCCGCCGCGTGCATGGCCACGTCGGTGCCGGTGGACATGGCGATGCCCACATCGGCTGCCGCCAGGGCCGGCGCATCGTTGATGCCGTCGCCCACCATGGCCACCGACTTGCCCCCGGCCTTGAGCCGGTTCACGATCGCCGCCTTGTCCGCCGGCAGCACCTCGGCCTCGATGTGGTCGATGCCCAGCGCACCGCCCACCACCGCCGCGCTGCCGCGGTTGTCGCCCGTGAGCATCACCGTGCGCACGCCCATGGCCTGAAGGCTCTTCACCGCTTTGATGGCGCTGGCCTTGGGGGCATCGCCAAACGCCAGCAGGCCCACCAGCACCGGCGACTCCGTCACGTCGGCCAGCCAGGACACCGTGCGGCCCTTTTCCTGGAGCTGCCGCGAGGGCCCGGCCAGCGCGGCGGTGTCCACGCCGAGCTCCTGCATGTAACGCGGGCTGCCCAGGCGCAGTGCGCGGCCCTGCACCTCGGCCGACATGCCGCGCCCGGGCACGGCACTCACCTTGGCGGCCGAGAGCGTGGGCACGCCGGCCGCCTTCGCGGCGTCCATCACGGCGCGCGCCAGCGGGTGTTCGCTGCCGGCCTGAATGGCCGCGCTCCACGACAGCAGCTCCGCCTCATGGCCGGGTGCCGGCAGGGCCGACACCAGCTGCGGCTTGCCTTCGGTCAGCGTGCCGGTCTTGTCGAAAGCCACCGTGTCGATGCGGTGCGCCACCTCCAGTGCCTCGGCGTCCTTGATCAGGATGCCGTGGCGCGCGGCCACCCCGGTGCCGGCCATGATGGCGGTGGGCGTGGCCAGACCCAGCGCACAAGGACAGGCGATCACCAGCACCGCCACCGCGTTCAGGATGGCCTGCTCCCAGTGGCCCGTGGCCAGGCCCCAGCCCAGCAGGGTGATCGCGGCGATCACCAGCACCACCGGCACGAAGACCGCACTCACGCGGTCCACGATGCGCTGGATCGGGGCCTTCTTCGCCTGGGCCGATTCGACCATGCGCACGATCCGCGAGAGCGTGGACTCAGCGCCCACGGCCGTGGTCTCCACCAGCAACAGGCCTTCGGCATTGACCGCGCCACCGGTGACCTTGTCGCCCGCGTGTTTGGCCACGGGCAGGCTCTCGCCGGTGATCAGCGATTCGTCCACCTGGCTGGAACCAATGGTGACGATCCCGTCCACCGGGATGCGCTCACCCGGGCGGATGACCACGATGTCCCCGAGTTTCACGCGCGCCATGGGCACGTCCACATCGCCGTAAGGCATGCGCACCCGCGCCACCTCGGGCTTGAGGGCGTTGAGGGCCGCGATGGCGGCGGTGGTCTGGCGCTTGGCGCGGGCCTCCAGCCACTTGCCCAGCAACACCAGCGTGATGATCACGGCCGAGGCCTCGAAGTACAGGTGAGGGGTGCCGTGCTCCGCGTGCTTGAACAGCAGGTACAGGCTCAGACCATAGCCCGCGCTGGTGCCCAGGGCGACCAGCAGGTCCATGTTGCCGGCACCGGCGCGCACGGCCTTCCAACCCGCCTTGTAGAAGCGCGCGCCCAGCCAGAACTGCACAGGCGTGGCCAGCGCGAGTTGCAGCCAGCCATTGACCATCCAGTCGGCGCCGAACAGCATGCCGACCATGGGCAGCACCAGGGGCAGCGAGAGCGCGGCGGCCAGCGCCACGGGCCACCAGGGCTCGCCTGGGCGGGGGGCGGGTGGTGCGGTGGCGCCTTCCTCGAACGGCGTGGCGTGGTAGCCGGCCGCGTCCACCGCGGCGACCAGGACATCGGGTGACAAGCCCGCCGCGCGCACGGTGGCCCGCTCGGTGGCCAGGTTGACTTCGGCGGCCCGCACGCCGGGCAGGGCCTTCAGCGCTTTTTCGACCCGGCCCACGCACGACGCGCAGGTCATGCCTTCAATGGACAGCTGGTGCTCGATGAGCGGATAGGTGGTGGTGTTCAAGAGGGGTCTCCAATGGGTTGAGACAGCGGATGCTCGGCCTTGACACGGTGGTCAGGTCAACCTCGGCGCGCAGGGCCCGGTGCACCGGTGCCGCTTGACCTTGCCTCCGTGGCAATGCCCAGAGTGCGGATTCCCTCAACTTTTACGGAGTCTTCCATGCACGAGTTCCACCTCCCCGAAATGACCTGCGGCCACTGCGCCTCCAAGGTGAGCATCGCCCTCAAGCGCCTCGACGCGGCCTGCGACATCCAGCTCGATCTGCCGCAGCGCAAGGTCCATGTGCGCAGCGACGAAGACCGCGCCACGCTGATCGACGCGCTCAGCGAAGCCGGCTACCCACCGGCCTGACGACCGTTCGTCAAGGCCCCCGGTGGGGCCTTGACCTTCCCACGGTGTCAAGCTGCATCCTCCCTTCATTCCCCATTCCATTTACCCCCCGATCTCACGGAACACACCATGACCTCCTTGATGAACATTGGCGAAGCGGCCGCCGCGGCCGGCGTGTCGGCCAAGATGGTCCGCCACTACGAACAGATCGGCCTGCTGCCCGCGGCCGAGCGCAGCGAATCGGGCTACCGCCTGTACGGTGAGCGCGAGGTCTCGGTGTTGCGCTTCATCCGGCAGTCGCGCCGGCTGGGCTTTTCGGTGGCGCAGATCGCCGAGCTCATCGGCCTGTGGAGCGACTCGCGGCGAAGCAGCCGCGAGGTCAAGGCCGTGGCCCAGCGCCACCTGGACGATCTGGAGGAAAAGCGGCGCGAGATCGGGCAGATGATGGACGGCCTGTCGGGGCTGGTGCAGGCTTGCCATGGCAACGACCAGCCCCATTGCGCCATTCTCGACAAACTCTCGCTGCACAGCCCGGCCCAGCACCAGCCGGCGCACAAGCCCCAGCTCAGGAAGGGGCGCCTGCCGCGCGACGAGGCTCCCGGCGAGCGATCCAGCCACATCGACCTCATGGCCTGGATGCGCGGTGTCCAGGTGCACCAGGCGGGCCGGCCCGAGCGCTGAACGCCGGACCAACACCAGGGATTCGAATTTTCAGGAGGAACCGACATGGACAAGCACGCACATCACCACCACCCTGCGGTCCCTGCGGTGCCCGCGCCGCAAGGCAAGCCGGGCACGGTCTACACCTGCCCCATGCACCCGGAGATCCGGCAGGACCACCCGGGCAATTGCCCCAAATGCGGCATGTCGCTGGAACCCGTCCTGCCCGAACTGGACGACGACGAGAACCCGGAGCTGGTGGACTTCCAGCGGCGGTTCTGGTGGACCTTGCCCCTCACCGTGGTGGTCGCCGTGCTGGCGATGTTCGGCCACAACCTCGGCTGGTTCGACATGGCCACGCAGAGCTGGGTCGAACTGGTGCTGAGCATCCCGATCGTGCTGTGGGCTGGCTGGCCGTTCTTCGTGCGCGGCGCGCAGTCGGTGATGAACCGCAGCCCCAACATGTGGACGCTGATCGCTCTGGGCACCGGCGCGGCGTTCGTCTACAGCGTGGTGGCCACGGTGGCGCCGCAGGTGTTCCCCGATTCCTTTGTGTCGATGGGGCGTGTCGCGGTCTACTTCGAGGCGGCGGCGGTGATCATCTCGCTGACCCTGCTGGGCCAGCTGCTGGAACTCAAGGCGCGGTCACAGACTTCGGCGGCCATCCGCGCGCTGCTCGGCCTGGCGCCCAAGACCGCGCGGCGCATCACGGCCGAAGGGCAGGAGGAAGACGTGCCGCTGGCCCACGTGCACGTGGGCGACCTGCTGCGCGTGCGCCCCGGCGAGAAGGTGCCCACCGACGGCACCGTGATCGAGGGCCGCAGCGCGGTCGATGAATCCATGCTCACCGGCGAGCCCTTGCCGGTGAGCAAGCAGGCCGGCGACAAGCTGATCGGCGCCACGCTCAACACCAGCGGTGCCCTGGTGATGCGCTCCGGGCACGTGGGCTCGGACACCGTGCTCTCGCAGATCGTGCAGATGGTCGCCCTGGCTCAGCGCTCGCGCGCGCCCATGCAGCGCATGGCGGACCAGGTGGCGGGCTGCTTCGTGATGGGCGTCGTGGCGGCGGCGCTGCTCACTTTCTTCGGCTGGGGCCTGTTCGGGCCCGAACCGAGCTGGGTCTATGCCCTCATCAATGCGGTGGCCGTGCTCATCATCGCCTGCCCCTGTGCGCTGGGCCTGGCCACGCCCATGTCCATCATGGTGGCGACCGGGCGCGGCGCCACCCACGGGGTGTTGTTCCGCGACGCCGCCGCCATCGAGAACCTGCGCAAGGTGGACACGCTGATCGTCGACAAGACCGGCACCCTCACAGAAGGCCGCCCAAGCTTCGAACGCGCCGTGGGCCATGGCGGCTTCTCCGAGGACGAGGTCCTGCGTCTCGCCGCCAGCCTGGACCAGGGCAGCGAACACCCGCTGGCCCACGCCATCGTGGCCGCCGCGAAGCAACAGGGCCTGGTGCTGGACAAGCCCGAACAGTTCGATTCCGAGTCCGGCATCGGGGTGCGGGGTGTGGTGGGCGGCAAGGGGCTGGCCCTGGGCAACACCGCGCTGATGCAACAGCTGGGCGTGGACGCCTCGCCCCTGGCCGCCGTGGCCGAAGCGCTGCGCGCGCAGGGCGCCAGCGTCATGCATCTGGCGGTGGACCAGGTGCTGGCTGGCCTGCTGGCCGTGTCCGATCCGGTCAAGGCCACCACCGCGGATGCGCTGAAGTCGCTGCGCCGGGCCAAGGTTCGCGTGATCATGGCCACGGGCGATGGCCTGACCACCGCGCGCGCGGTGGGCCAGCGCCTGGGCATCGATGAGATCCACGGCGAAGTGAAACCCGCCGACAAGCTCCAGCTGGTGGAGCAGCTCCAGGCGCAGGGCCGTGTGGTGGCCATGGCAGGCGATGGCATCAACGACGCACCCGCGCTGGCCCGGGCCGATGTGGGCATCGCCATGGGCACGGGCACCGACGTGGCGATGAACAGCGCCCAGCTCACGCTGGTCAAGGGCGACCTGCGCGGCATCGCCACGGCCCGCGCGCTCTCGGTCGCCACGGTGGCGAACATGAAGCAGAACCTGGCGTTCGCCTTCCTCTACAACGCCCTGGGCATTCCGCTGGCCGCGGGCCTGCTGTACCCGTTCACCGGCTGGTTGCTGTCGCCCATGATCGCCGCGCTGGCCATGAGCCTGAGCTCGGCGTCGGTGATCGGCAACGCGCTGCGCTTGCGCGGCACGGCGGTCCGCGAAGACTGATGTTGCGCATCCCGCCGGTGCGCGAGCGTGCGGCGAGTGAGGTAGGCTTCACGGATGAATCAGTTCAGCTTCGAATTTGACGTGCCGAGCCCGGTGGAGCCCGTGCCTTCCCCTTCCTCCCCCGCCGTCGCGCGCGCCAGACGGACCAGGCCCGCCTCTCCCGCCGCACCCGCGCCCGCGCTCACCCTGGAGGAGATGGCACAGCGCCTGGAGCAGAGCCCCGATTTCCGCGTCCTGCGCCGTCTCGTGCCTGTCACGGACTGCGGCCCGCCGCCGGCCCAGGCCGGGCAGGCTTCGCAGGGCGTGCGGCGGGTGCTGGTGCTCGACACCGAAACCACCGGCCTGTCGCACCAGGCCGACAAGATCATCGAACTGGCCATGCTGCTGGTGGACGTGGACCTCGCCTCGGGCCTGCCGTTCGGGCCGGTGACGCTGTTCGAAGGCTTTGAAGACCCCGGCATGCCGATCCCGGCCGTGGCGCAGCAGGTGACCGGCATCAGCGACGACATGGTGGCCGGGCACCGGCTGGACGATGCGCAGGTCGAGGCGCTGGCAGCCCGTGCCGATCTCATCGTGGCGCACAACGCCGGCTTCGACCGCCCTTTCATGGAAGCGCGCTTCCCCGGGTTCGCGGCCAAGGCCTGGGCCTGCTCCTTCGCGGACATCGACTGGAAGGCGGCGGGCGCCGAGTCTGCCAAGCTCAGTGCGCTGGCGCAGAACCACGGCTGGTTCTACGACGCCCACCGCGCCCAGGTGGACTGCCATGCCCTGCTGCAGGTGCTCTCGCGCCCCATGGGCCCGCAGGGCCCGGCCACCGGCCTGAGCCGGCTGATCTCGGTGGCGACACAGGCCAGCTTCAAGCTGCGCGCCACCGGCTCGCCATTCGAGTCCAAGGACCTGCTCAAGGCCCGGGGCTACCGGTGGGACGGCGATGCCAAGGTCTGGTACTGCACCCTGGCCGACCAGGAACGCCTGGAGGTCGAACTCGACTGGCTCAAGACCGAGGTCTACGGCCGGCGCCAGGCGCGCGTGGAAATCGAGGCCCTGGACGGCCTGGTGCGCTACTCGGCCAGACCTGGCGTGGTGTCGCAAAGAGGGCTGTAAGAACCCCTTTCCCGGGCGCAGCGGCCCCGGCTTTGTCCTTTACAGTGGCCCCATGTCCCAAGCCGACGACGACAGCCTCTCGCCCATCGCTCCCCTGCGTCTGCCGGTGTTCCGCATGTTGTGGACCACCTGGCTCATGGCCAACATCTGCATGTGGATGAGCGAGGTGGCGGCGGCCTGGATGATGACCTCGCTGACCACCAAGCCGCTGTGGGTGGCGCTGGTGCAGACGGCCGCCACCTTGCCCGTGTTCCTGCTCGGCCTGCCCAGCGGGGCGCTGGCCGACAACCTGGACCGCAAGCGCTACTTCCTCTTCACCCAGCTGTGGGTGGCGGCGGTGGCCACCCTGCTGAGCGTGGTCATCTTCCTCGACGTGATGACGCCCCCACTGCTGCTGGTGCTGATCTTCGCCAACGGCATCGGCATGGCGATGCGCTGGCCGGTCTTCTCGGCCATCGTGCCCGAGCTTGTGCCGCGCTCGCAGCTGCCGGCGGCGCTCGGACTCAATGGCGTGTCGATGAATGCCTCGCGCATCATCGGCCCGCTGGTCGCTGGCGCGCTGATCGCCAGCGCCGGCAGCGCCTGGGTCTTCCTGTTCAACGCGCTGCTGTCGATCGGGGCGGCCATCATCATCAGCCGCTGGAAGCGCGAGCACACCCCGAACCCGCTGGGCCGCGAGCGCCTGGGCTCGGCGATGCGCGTGGGCCTGCAATACGTGGCGCAGTCCTACCTGCTCAAGGGCGTGCTGCTGCGCATCTCGATCTTCTTTTTCCACTCCACCGCGCTGATGGCCCTGCTGGCCCTGATCGCGCGCGGCATGCAGGACGGCGGCGCCGGCACCTTCACCCTGCTGCTGGCCGCCATGGGCGCGGGCGCCATCGCCTCCACCGCCTTCCTGCCGCGCCTGCGCCGCCGCTACTCGCGCGACGGCCTGGTGCTGCGCGGCGCCGCAGTGCAGGCCACGGCGATGGCCGTCATGGCCGTGACCCACCAGCTCTGGATCGCCGTGCCCGCGATGTTCCTCGGCGGCGCGGCCTGGATCACCGTGGCCAACACGCTCAGCGTGTCGATCCAGATGGGCCTGCCCGACTGGGTGCGCGCGCGCGGCATGTCGATCTACCAGATGTCCATCATGGGCGGCAGCGCGGCGGGCGCGGCGCTCTGGGGCCAGGTCGCCACCTGGACCAGCGTGCCCATCTGCCTGGGCATCGCCGCTGTCAGCGGCATCAGCGCCATGGCGGCCGTGAACCGCTGGATGCCCGACGCCGGGCTGGAAGACGACCTCACCCCCAAGCGCATCTTCCCCGCCCCGTCGACCCCCGAGCCGCCGGGGCATGGCCATGTGATGGTCAGCATCGAGTACCGCGTCGACCCCGCGCGCGCGGCGGAATTCCGGTTGCTGATGCTCAACGAAAGCCGGCGCGGCCGGCTGCGCCACGGCGCCCTGTCGTGGGAGCTGCTGCACGACATCAACGACCCAGGCCGCTTCGTCGAGGTCATCGTCGACGAGTCGTGGACGGACCACCTGCGCCGCTTCGACCGCGTCACCGCCGCCGATGTCGCGCTGCGCGACCGCAAACTCGCCTTTCACCTCGGCGACGAACCGCCGCGCGTCACCCGCTGCCTGATGGAAACCACCGTCTGAACGGCGGCGCGCAGGTCGTTCAGCGCTCGATCGGCCGCTCGGCCTCGGTCAGTTCGCGGCGCGCCTCGTCCAGCTTGGCCTGGCGCTCGGCCAGCTTCTTCGGGTCACCCTTCTGCTGGGCTTCGCGCAAGCTCTTTTCGCGTTCGGCCACCTTCTTCTGCGCCTGTCTGATCTCGGCGCCGCGCTCTTTTTCCAGCGACGCGTCGGTGCAGTTGGCCTGGTTGGCGCGCAAGGCCCTCTTCAACCCCGCCGCTTCCTGCTTGCGGCCGTGCTCGGTGGCATTGGCCAGCTGGGCCTCGATGTTGCGGCGCTTGGCCTGGCACGCGGAAGGGGGTTCGTTGGCGAACGTCGGCGCGGCGAACACCAGCAGGACAGAGGCGCAGCACAGGGCGGCAAGGGCTTTCATGGGCGGTTCCTTCCTCGGGGGATGAACCAGCCATGATAGGCCCGGGCGCTATGGGCCGGCACCGGCCTTCTGGGAGAGATCGTGAGCAGCCTCCAGCAGCCATTGCGCGATGCGCCTGACCTGCACGTCGTCCACGCGTGCGCTCGGGCCGTACACCGCGAGCGAACCCACGACCTTCGAGCCGGCCGAGAAAAACGGCGCGGCGATCGCCACCGCGCCCCGGATCAGCTCGTCGCGGCTGATCGCGTAGCCGGCCTCGCGGATGCGCACCAGCTCGTCCAGGTAGGCCTTCTGGCGCGCCTTCGGGATGCGGCCTTCGATGTAGTGCAGCGCATCGGGCGCGAACGCGAGAATGGCGCGCCCGCTCGCGCCCAGGATCACCTTCTCGCTGTGGCCCACGCCGCGCTTGAAGCTCAGCGGCTGCGCGCTCGGCATCTCTGCCACGCAGACCCGCTCCTCGCCATGGTGCACCAGCAGCGCCACCGTCTCCCCCGTCTGCTCCCACAGGCGCCGCATCATGGGTTGCGACAGCGTGGCCAGGTCCAGGCCCGAGGTCCACATGTGCGCCAGGTGCGCCACCGACGGGCCGAGCTGAAAGCGCTGCGGCTCGCCCACGGACACGATGAAGCCGCGCAGCTCCAGCGTGCGCAGCAGCCGGTACAGCGTGGGGCGGCTCAGGTCCACCCGCTTGAGCAGCTCGCTCGCGCTCAGCTGCCGGTCGCCCGCGCGAAAGGCCATCAGGATGTCCAGCGCGCGGTCCACCGCGCGCACGCCGTCGTTGTTTTTCTCAGTGCTCATCGGAGATCCCTGGGGTGTCGGAAGGCGCATTGTATGAAATGCGTCCGCCTGATGGACAGTCGGCTCATTTTCTTTGACATGGATCAAGTGGGGTTTCTAGAATGGACACCTGTCTCACCAGACGTACAACAACCCCACGGAGTCCCCCAGTGAACAAGGAAATGTCTGAAACGCTCACCCGCGTCGGTCCCGGCACCCGCATGGGCAACCTCATGCGCCGCTACTGGGTGCCCGCGCTGATGTCGAGCGAAATCCCCGAGGCCGACGGGCCGCAGGTGCGCGTGCAGCTGCTCGGCGAGAAGCTGCTGGCCTTTCGCAACACCGACGGCAAGGCCTGCCTGATCGGCGAGTTCTGCTCGCACCGCGGCGTCTCGCTCTACTTCGGCCGCAACGAGGAAAACGGCATCCGCTGCGCGTACCACGGTGTGAAGTTCGACGGCGATGGACAGTGTGTGGACGTGCCCTCCGCGCCGCAGGCCTGCGCGCGCATGCACATCAAGGGCTACCCCTGTGTGGAGCGCGGCGGCATCGTCTGGACCTACATGGGCCCGGCCGACCAGCAGCCCGCGCCGCCCGAGCTGGAGTGGTGCACGCTGCCGCCCGAACACGTGTTCGTCTCCAAGCGCCTGCAGTACAGCAACTGGCTGCAGGCCATGGAAGGCGGCATCGACACCGCCCACGTGTCCTACGTGCACCGCTTCGAGGTCGACACCGACCCCATGCACCAGGGCGTCAAGGCGCTGGACTACATCAAGGCCGATGGCAACGTGAAGTTCGAGATCGAGCAGACGCCTTTCGGCCTGAGCCTGTTCGGTCGCCGCAACGGCGAGCCCGACTCCTACTACTGGCGCATCACGCAGTGGCTGTTCCCCTGGTTCACGCTCATCGCCCCGTTCGGCGACCACGCGCTGGGCGGCCATGTGTGGGTGCCGATCGACGACCACAACTGCTGGGCCTGGAGCATCAACTGGCAACCCGGCCAGCCGCTCACCGAGGAGGAGCGCACCGCGATGCAAGAGGGCAAGGGCATCCACGTCGAGTACGAGGCGCCGGGCAGCTTCATCCCCAGGCAGAACCGCGACAACGATTACGGCATGGACCGCGTGGCCCAGCGCGAAGACCGTTCCTACAGCGGCGTGTTCGGCTTCTCCGCGCAGGACTATTCGCTGCAGGAAAGCATGGGCACCATCCAGGACCACGAGGCCGAGAAACTGCTGCCCACCGACAAGGCGATCGTGATGGCGCGCCGCATGCTGCACGAGGCCGCGCTCGGCCTGGAGCAGGGCCAGACGCCGCCCGCGCTGGACCCCGCCGCGCAGCACGTGCGCCCCGCCGGCGTGCTGCTGCCCAAGGAGCAGGACCCGGTGGCCTGGGCGCGCGAGGAACTCGCCGACGCCACGAAGAAACCGGTCTTCAGCCTCTGAGCGGCTCCGCATTTTTCCCCACGACAGACCACCCCAGGAGACACCCATGAAGACCCATCTCAAACTCGCGGCTGCCGTCGCGCTCGCGGCCTGCGCGGCCACCTCGGCCTGGGCGCAAGGAGCCGATTGGCGCCCGAGCAAGCCGGTGCGCATCATCGTGCCCATCGTCGGCAGCACCAACGACGTGCTCGCGCGCCTGATCGGTCCCGAGTTGCAGAAGGCGTTCGGCCAGCCCTTCGTGGTCGAGAACAAGCCCGGCGCGGGTGGCAACATCGGCGCGCTCGAAGTGGCGCGCTCCGCACCCGATGGGCACACGCTGCTGATCGGCTACAACGGCCCGCTGGCGATCAACGTCACGCTGTTCGACAAGATGCCCTACGACCCGGTGAAGGACCTCGCGCCCATCACCCTGGCCGTGAAGTCGCCGCAGTACCTGGTGGTGAACCCCGCCGCCGGCATCACCGACGTGAAGGACTTCATCGCCAAGGCCAAGGCCAACCCGGCCCAGTACTCCTATGGCTCGGTGGCCATGGGCAGCGCCTCGCACCTCACCATGGAAATGATGAAGTCGGCCGCGGGCTTCCACATGACGCACATCCCCTACCGGGGCGCCGGCCCGGCCGTCACCGACCTGATCGCGGGCAACATCCAGGCCGGGTTCTTCGTGCCGGGCAACGTGCAGGGTTTCGTGAAGGAAGGCCGCCTCAAGCTGCTGGCTTCCACCGGCCCCAAGCGCTTCCCCAGCACGCCCGACGTGCCCACGCTCGCCGAGTCCGGCCTCAAGGACTTCGAGGCCACCTCGTGGATCGGTCTGCTCGCGCCCGCCGGCACGCCACCGGCCATCATCAACCGCTACAACGAAGAGATGGTGCGCATCCTGAACTCGCCCGAGATCCAGAAGCGCCTGCACGAGATGGAGTTCGAAATCATCGCGGGCTCGCCCAAGCAGTTCAGCGACTGGATCCGCACCGAGATCGTGCGCTGGGGCAAGGTCATCAAGGCCACCGGCGCCAAGGCGGAGTGAGCGCAGCATGAGCGAACCCCAACGCGAACCCCGTCTGGCGGGCAAGACCGCGCTGATCACCGGCGGGGGCGCCGGCATCGGCGCGGCCGCCGCCCGGCTGTTCTGCCGCGAAGGCGCGGCCGTGCTGCTGGTGGACGCCGACGGCGACGCCCTGGCGCGCACCCAGGACGCCATCTTGCAGGCCCTGCCGCAGGCGCGCGTGGCCATCGTCGCCGCCAACGTGGCCGACGAAGCCGCCGCCCACGCGGCGGTGGCGCAGTGCACCACGCAATGGGGCGGGCTCGACATCCTCGTCAACAACGCCGCCATGCGCAACTACACCGCCGCCGCCAACGCCACGGCCGCCGAATGGCAGGCCATGGTGGGCGTGAACCTGGTGGGCATGTCCAACTACTGCGGCGCGGCCCTGCCCACCTTGCGGCGAAGCGGCACGGGCGCCATCGTCAACGTCTCGTCCTGCTACGCCGTCACCGGCCGCAAGGGCATGGCGCTGTACGACGCCACCAAGGCGGCCCAGCTCGCTTTCACGCGCAGCCTGGCCTTTGAAGAAGCGCCGCACGGCGTGCGCGCCAACGCCGTCTGCCCTGGCTCCACCCTGACCGACTTCCACGTCGGCCGCGCGCAGGGCGCTGGCAAGAGCGTCGAGCAGCTCAAGACCGAGCGCAAGGACAGCTCGCTGATCGGCCGCTGGGCCTCGCCCGAAGAAATCGCCTGGCCCATCGTGTGGCTGGCCTCGGGCGAAGCGTCCTTCATCACCGGCACCACGCTGATGGTCGACGGTGGGCTGCACATCATGTGAGCGCCGCCACCATGTCGTCTTCCACCATGCAGGCCCTCGTCTACAACCTGCGCCATGAGGCCGCAGGCATCGCCAGCGTCGAGCTGCGCCCCGTGGCGCCGGGCGCCGCCTTCCCGGCGGTGGAGGCCGGTGCCCACATCGATCTGCACCTGGGAAACGGGCTGGTGCGCAGCTACTCGCTCACCAACCCGGGCGAGCGCCACCGCTGCGTGGTCGCCGTGCTCAACGACCGGAACAGCCGGGGCGGCTCGCGCTACGTGCACGAGCAGCTGCGCGTGGGCCAGGTGATTGACATCGGTGCGCCGCGCAACCACTTCCGGCTGCAGGAAGACGCGCCGCGCAGCGTGCTGCTGGCCGGCGGCATCGGCGTCACGCCGGTGTACGCCATGCTGCAGCGCCTGGCCGAACTGCAGCGCCCGGCGCAGCTGATCTACTGCGCGCGCAGCCGCACGGAAGCGGCCTACGTGAACGAGATCGAAGCCCTGGTGCAGGCGCACCCGATGCTCTCGCTGCGCTGCCACTTCGACGACGAGCAGGGCGGCCCGCCCAACCTCGTGCAACTGCTCGACGGCCACGCCAAGGACACGCACTTCTACGCCTGCGGTCCCGCGCCCATGCTCGACGCCTACGAACGCGCCTGCGCACAACTCGGCCAGGCCAACGTGCACCTGGAACGCTTCGCCGCAGGCACACCGGCCGCCGTGCCGACGGCCTCGCAGGGCTATACGGTGGAGCTGCGCAAGTCCGGCAAGACCGTGCAGGTGGCGCCCGGTGTGGTGCTGCTCGACGCCTTGCTCGACGCCGGCGTGACCCTGGACCACAGCTGCCGCGAAGGCGTGTGCGGCGCCTGCGAAACCAAGATCCTCTCGGGCGACGTGGAACACCACGACCTCATCCTCACCGCGCAGGAGCGCGCGGCCAACAAGAGCATGATGGTCTGCGTCTCGCGCTGCCGCTCCGGCAGCCTGGTGCTCGACGCCTGAGGCGATCCGGCCGCGCAGGGCTTGCGCGGCCATTTTTTCGTGGTTAATATAACAACGTTATTGAATCGTATGCGTGATACATGACCCCTTCATCCTCCAGCTCCACCGGCCCCTGGGCCTCCAGCGTGCGCGACATGAAGCGCGTGGCCATCCTCGCCGCCGCGAGCGAGGTGTTTGGCGAGGAAGGGCTGCAAGGCGCCACCATGCGGCAGATCGCGCAGCGCGCGGGCTGCACCACCGGCGCCATCTACCCGCTGTTCGCGAGCAAGGAGCTGATCTACGCCGAGCTGCTCGCCACCTCGCTGGCCGACCTGCACGCCCATGTGTCCGCCGCCGCCAGCGGCGCGGGCGCGGGCCTGCCGCACGAGCGCGCCGCCAAGGCCTTTCTCGACCACTACCTCGCGCGCCCCTACGAGGTGAACCTCGGCCTCTACGCCTTCAACGGCCTGAAGAAGCTCGGCGTCGGCAAGGAGCACGACCTCGCGCTCAACAAGGCGCTGATGGACACCCTCGTGCTGCTCTCGCCGCACCCGCGGCGCAGCCGCCACAGCGCGCCCGACGCCGAAGCCATGGCCACCTTCGCGCAGCTCATCGGCACGCTGGTGCTGCACCAGGCCGGGCGCCTGCAATTCGCCAAGCTTTCCCCCAGGCAGCTCATCGAGCATTCATTGACCACCCGCCGGCGCGCCGCCGGACAGCAGGAGACATGACACATGGCAGTGCGAACCGAAAAGAACGGCCCGGTCTGGACCATCGTCCACAGCCGGTTTGACGAAGCGCGCAACGCGATGGACCCCGAGAGCGCCGACGCCCTGGTGGCCGCGCTGCAGGCTTTCGACAAGGACCCGAGCGCCTCCGTGGCCGTGCTCTGGGGCGAGGGCGGTGCCTTCTGCGCCGGCTGGGACCTGAAGTACGCCAGCACCCTGAACGACCGCAAGAAGTTCGACGCCGACATCTCGCGCGGCCTGGCCTTCCCCATGGGTGCCAACGACGCGCCGCGCGGCCCGCTCGGGCCCACGCGGCTCGAACTCTCCAAGCCCGTCATCGCCGCCGTGGAAGGCCCGGCCGTGGCCGGCGGCATGGAGCTCGCGCTGTGGTGCGACATCCGCGTCATGGCCGACACCGCCTACTTCGGCGTCTACTGCCGGCGCTGGGGCATCCCTTTGCTGGACGGCGGCTCGGTGCGCCTGCCGCGCCTGGTCGGCCAGGGCCGCGCGATGGAAATCATCCTCACCGGCCGCAAGGTGCCGGCCACCGAAGCGCTGGCCATCGGCATGTGCGAGAAGGTGGTGGGCGAGGGCGGTGCGCGCGAAGCTGCCGAGGCCATGGCGCAGGAGATCGCGCGCTTCCCGCAGGCCGCCGTGCGCGCCGACCGCCGCACCGTGCACGAAACCTATGGCCTGCCGCTGCGCGAAGCCATGCGCCGCGAATGGCACAACGGCGTGGAAGCGCACTGGGAGCAGGGCGCCGACGGGGCAGGGCGCTTCGCCGCCGGCCTGGGCCGCAGCGGCGATTTCAAGAGGATCTGAACACCCCCCTGCGCCGCTGCGCGGCTTCCCCCCTCTGTAGCGCGCCTTCGGCGCTTCGAGGGGGGACGGCATCTCGGGCCGGCGGAGCCGGACCCTTGATGCTTCTGGTTTTGAGACCCTTCGCTCCGATTAGGCGGCTTGCGGCGCCGCCTGCGCCGAGGTGGGCAGGCCGAAGATCTTGTCGAATGCCAGGTTGAACACGAAGGTGTAGACCAGGAAAAACACGATCAGGCCCAGGTCCAGCACGAAGGCCTGCCAGAGCGAGATCTCCAGCCACCAGGCGAACAGCGGCACCAGCGTGATCACCAGGCCCCCTTCGAAACCGATGGCGTGCGCCACGCGGCGCAGCACGCTGCGCCCGCGCTTGGCCTGGCGCGCCTCCCAGCGCTCGAACAAGGTGTTGTAGACCAGGTTCCAGATCACCGCGATGGCCGAGGCGGCAATGGCCGCCACGCTCGCATGGCCCATCCCGGCGCCCGACAGCAGGGCCAGGCCCGTGGTGGACATGGTGATGGCGATGATTTCGTAGAGGGTGATGTAGACGACTTTGCGCTTGATGCCTTGCATGGCGGAACTCCGATTTCCCTGGCCTCCAGGCCGGTGTGGCTGAGGCAATGACCGCATGGTAGGTCGGTCTGGCTGACGATAAAAGTCAGATACTTTCAGAAAATCTGATAAGTTAACCGCCATGGCCTTTTCCAGCGACAACGTGCGTGTCTTCCTCGCGGTGCTCGACGCCGGCTCGTTTTCGGCCGCCGCGCGCCAGCTCGGGCGCGTGCCCTCGGCCGTGAGCATGACGATTGCCCACCTGGAAGCCGAGCTCGATCTCGTGCTGTTCGACCGCAGCGCGCGCGAACCCAGGCCCACCGACGTGGCGCGCGCGCTGGAGCCGCAGGCCCGGCAACTCGCCAGCCAGCTGCGCCAGCTGCAGGCGCACGCCGAAGGCCTGCACCAGGGGCTGGAGCGACAGCTCACCATCGCCATCGCGCCCGAACTGCTGTCCGCGCCCTGGAGCCAGCCGCTGGCCGTGCTGGCCACCGAGTTCCCCGCGCTCATCGTCGAAGTGCTGTCCGCCCCGCAGGCCGATGCGCTGCGCATGCTGCACGCGGGCGACGCGCAGCTTGCGCTCGTGTTCGAGCGCCCGGGCACCGACGAGCGCGAAGGCTTTCAGGAACTGGGCCAGGAAATCCTGGTGGCGGTGATCTCACCTTCTCACCCCGAGGTGCGGGCGCGCCAGGGCCAGCTGCAGCTGAACGACCTGATCGACATCCGCCAGATCGCCGTGGTCAGCCGCGACCCGCGCGGGCGCGACCCTCGCCTGCTGCTCTCGCGCCACATCTGGCGCACCGACAGCCACCTCGCCACGCTCAGCCTGGTGCAGGCCGGCCTGGGCTGGGCCTATCTGCCGCGCAGCCTCATCGGGCCCATGGTGGCGGCCGGCACGCTGACGGAGATCCGCTTCAACAACATCAGCAACCAGCTGCGCGTGTGGGTGGACGTGGTGTGGCACACCGACCGGCCCATGGGCCTCGGTGCCAAGCGCTTCATCGAGTTGATGCGGCAGGCCGCGACGAGCGGCCCAGCCTGAGCCGGGCGCTCAGACCAGCGCGTTGACCTGCGTGCCCAGCGAGCCGCCGCTGGCCAGCGGCAGGGCGGCCGGCAAGGCGTTGAGCATCGCCATGGCGCTGGACGACTGGATGTCCTGCGCCTTCTTCAGCACCTGGATCTGCACTTCGCTGGTGACCTGATCGCGCTTCATGTCGGCGACGGCGTGAACAAGGGCGGCGGGAGAAACGTCCATGGGGCTTCCAAGCGGGGAGAAAAGATGCCCCTTGTATCGACCGCTTCGGGGCGAACTTGACCGGCCTCTTGCGGCTCAACCCGCGCGGAACTCCCCCGGCGCCGCGCCGTAGCGCTGCTTGAAGCGCCGGTAGAAGGTCGACACCTCGCCAAAGCCCGCCGCGAACCCGATCTCGGCCGTGCCCAGGTGGCGCGACGCCGGGTCGCGCAGCAGCGCGTGCGCGCGCGCCAGCCGGGCGCGCGTGAGGTGCTCGTGAAAACTGCTGTCCGACAGCGCGAACAGCTGGTGCAGCGTGCGCAGCGACACGCCGAACGCCCGCGCCACGCGCTCGGGTGTCAGGTCCATCTCGGTCGCTCGCAGCTCCACTTGCTGCTGCACGCGCAACAGCAGCGCGCGGCGCCGCGCCAGCCGCGTGGGCTCGTGCTGGTCGGCGCCAGCCCCGACCGCGCCCGCCACCAGCGCGCACAAGGTGCCCAGCGCCATGTCGCGGCTGGCGGGCGACAGACCCGCGTGGTGCCGCAACAGGCCGTCGAGCCAGCTCGCGATCAACTCGCGCTCGGCCAGCGCGCGGTCGATGTGGCGCATGGGCAGTTGCTGGCCGGAGCACAGCGCCAGCAGCGGCTGCAGGCGCTCGCGCGCGATGCGCCAGAGGCGGAAGTCGAAGGCCGCTTCGTCGGTGCCCGTGCAAAAGGGCAGGTTCGGGTCGGCGATCACGATGTCGCCCGCCTCGGCCACACAGCGCTGGCCCTGTTGCTCGAACCACGCGCGGCCCTGCCGCTGCAGGTAGACGTAGTAGGTGTCGCTCGGGCACTCATCGATGTCCTGCTCACGGCGCTGCACCAGGTGGCCGTCGCAGACGATGTCGGTCGCGTCCAGCGCGCCGAGCTGGCGCCGCGCGATCGCGCCATGGAAAGGGCGGTGCTGCGCCGCCTGCTCGCGCTGGGGTGTCAGCGCGTACACGTGCTCGCAGCAGGCCTCGCGCCATTCGTCGAAGCGCGTGGCGGCCGGCACGCTGTCGGTGGACCACTCCGTGAGCATGGTGGAACTGCCTCCTGGTTGGGACGGCTGCCAGTATCCGGCGTTTTGATCAAAACGAACAATCCCGCGTGAATATGCACAGAAGCGAATCGATTGAGCGCGTTGAACACCCGCCTCAGGCGGGCCCGTCGCCGTCCTGTGTGTCCGCCATCGGGGCGTCATTGCCACCGCTGACCCAATCGACGTCCAGGCGCTGCATGTTCTCCAAAATCTTCAGGAGGTAGTGCAGCGTGTGCGTGACGTCGTTGATGGAGAAGTCGCCCAGGATTTCCTCGTAGTAGGTCAGGATCTTCGGGCGCGCCAGCACATGCCAGACGTGCCGCCCGGACTCGGTCATCGTCACCAGGCGCGAGCGGCGGTCCCGGCCGTCCGGGGCGATCGCGACGTGCCCGTCGCGCTCCATGCGGCTGATCAGGCCGGACAGGTTCTGCCGGCTGACCATCAGGTACTTGGCCAGCTCGCCCATGCCCATGCCGCCCTCCGCCTTGTCCCGGGACAAGGCGCCCAGCACCGCCCATTGCTGCGTGGTCAGCCCTTCGGCCTCCACCGCCCGAGAACCTGTTTTATGCAACATGTTTGCACATTGATACAGGCGAAAGAACAACCTGTTGGCCAGTTCCATCTTGGTTGCGTGGGCCTTATCAATAGGGTTTTCCATGGTTTCTCCGTCGAAATGCGTGCTTGCCAGTCCAAAGGGTGGTCACTAGAATATGAGTAAACATGTTGACGTAATCGCATGGCGATTGCGCAGATCATCGGCCTATCGGGCCACGCTGACAACTTTCAAAGGACGTGCCATGAAGCGATTCGAACACAAGACCATCGTCGTGACGGGCGGTGGCGGCGGCATCGGCGGGGCGACCTGCCGGCGCTTTGGACAGGAGGGCGGCCGCGTGGCGGTCTTCGACCTCAACCTGGAGGCCGCCGAGAAGGTGGCGGCCCAGATCCGTGCCGAGGGCGGCGCGGCGCAGGCGGTGCGCTGCGACATCACCGATCGCGACAGCGTCGACGCCGCTGTCGCCGCCACCGAAGCGCAGCTGGGCCCGATCGACGTGCTTGTCAACAACGCGGGCTGGGACGTGTTCAAGCCGTTCACCAAGACCGAGCCGGCCCAGTGGGACAAGCTGATCGCCATCAACCTGGTGGGCGCGCTGAACCTGCACCACGCCGTGTTGCCCGGCATGGCGGCGCGCAAGGCCGGGCGTGTGGTCAACATCGCCTCGGACGCCGCGCGCGTGGGCTCTTCCGGCGAGGCGGTGTACGCCGCCTGCAAGGGCGGGCTGGTGGCCTTCTCCAAGACCATCGCGCGCGAGCACGCCCGCCATGGCATCACCGTCAACGTCGTCTGCCCGGGCCCCACGGACACGGCCCTGTTCGCCGACTACAAGGAAGGCGCCGGCAACCCCGAGAAGCTGATGGAGGCCTTCACGCGCTCCATTCCCCTGGGCCGCATCGGCCAGCCGGCGGACCTGCCCGGCGCCATCGCCTTCTTCGCCAGCGAGGACGCCGCCTACGTGACCGGCCAGGTCCTCAGCGTCTCCGGCGGTCTGACCATGAACGGCTGACCGCGCCTGCCCCCACAACGAAAGCAACACCATGAACTTCGAAGACATCCTGTACGAGGTCCGCAACGGCGTGGCCTGGATCACCATCAACCGCCCCGAGAAGATGAACGCGTTTCGCGGGCAGACCTGCGACGAGATCATCCGCGCGTTGAACAAGGCCGGGTACGACCGCTCCGTGGGCGCCATCGTGCTGGCCGGCGCGGGCGAGAAGGCGTTCTGCACCGGGGGCGACCAGTCGGCCCACAACGGCAACTACGACGGGCGCGGCACCATCGGCCTGCCGATGGAAGAACTGCACAACGCCATCCGCGACGTGCCCAAACCGGTGATCGCCCGCGTGCAGGGTTTTGCCATCGGCGGCGGCAACGTGCTGTGCACCATCTGCGATCTGACCATCGCGTCGGAGAAGGCCATCTTCGGTCAGGTCGGCCCCAAGATGGGCTCGGTCGACCCGGGCTACGGCACCGCCTTCCTCGCCCGTGTGGTGGGTGAGAAAAAGGCGCGCGAGATCTGGTACCTGAACAAGCGCTACTCGGGCCAGGAAGCCGTGGCGATGGGCCTGGCCAACATCTGCGTGCCGCCCGACGAGCTGGATGCGACTGTGCAGGAATGGGCCGAAACCATCTGCGAGCGCAGCCCGACCGCCATTGCCATCGCCAAGCGCAGTTTCAACGCCGACACCTCGCACCAGAGCGGCATCGCGGGCCTGGGCATGTACGCGCTCAAGCTGTACTACGACACCGAAGAGTCGCGCGAGGGTGTGGCCGCCCTGACCGAAAAGCGCAAGCCGAACTTCCGCCAGTACGCCAAATAAAGCGCGAAACGAGGAGACGCGATGAACCCTTACATCGACGAAGATCTGGCCGCGCTGGCCGAGCATGCGCGCCGCTTTGCCCGGGGCCGCGTGGCGCCCGGCTTTCTGGAGCGCGACCAGACCCGCGTGCTGGACCGCACGCTGATGCGTGAGATGGGCGAGATGGGCTTCATCGCGCCCGAGTTGCCGGAGGCGGTGGGCGGTCAGGGCATGGGTTGCCTGGCCGCGGGTGTGATCCACGAAGAGATCGCCCGCGCCGACCTCAGCCTGAGCTACATCAACCTGCTGGCCTCGCTCAACGGCCAGATCCTGGCGGAGCATGGTCGACCCGAGGTGGTCCAGCCGTGGCTGACAAAACTGACGCAGGGCGAAGCGCTGTTCGCCATCGCGTTGACCGAGCCACGCGGGGGCTCCGATGCGGCCAACCTGCGACTGCGCATCGAGCGCGTGGGCGACGAATACGTCATCAACGGCGAGAAAACCTCCATCTCGGCCGCGGACCAGGCCGACGC
Organism: Hydrogenophaga sp.; assembly: GCA_018993155.1. Lineage (GTDB taxonomy): Bacteria > Pseudomonadota > Gammaproteobacteria > Burkholderiales > Burkholderiaceae_C > Hydrogenophaga. Next base: position 38,497 of record JAGKSX010000020.1, on the reverse strand, counting down.
GGCCGTGGTGTTCGGCCGCACCGGCAGCGTGGACTCGGCGGCCCACGGTGTGACGGCGCTGCTGGTGCCTATGGACACCCCCGGCGTCACGCGCAACCGTTTCGACTGCCACGGCCAGCGCGCCATCGGCCGGGGCTCCCTGTTCTTCGAGAACGTGCGCGTGCCGGTGGACCACCGGCTGGGCGACGAGAACAAGGGCTTTGTGCAGGTGATGCAAGGTTTCGACTTCTCGCGCGCCCTGATCGGCCTGCAGGTGTTGGCGGTGGCGCGTGTGGCCCTGGAGGAAACCTGGGAATACGTCGCGCAGCGCGAAGCCTTCGGCAAGCCTCTGTCGGCGTTCCAGGGGGTGTCGCACCCCTTGGCCGACTTCGACACCCAGGTCGTGGCCGCGCGGCTGTTGTGCCTGCAGACCCTGTGGCTGAAAGACAAACAACTGCCCCACACCGCCGAGGCCGCCATGTGCAAGTGGTGGGGGCCCAAGCTGGCGTACGACGTGATCCACCAATGTCTGCTGATGTTCGGCCACGGCGGCTATGACCGCGGTGTGATGGAGCAGCGCCTGCGCGACGTGCTCGGCTTCCAGATCGGCGACGGCACGGCACAAATCATGAAAACCATCGTGGCCCGCACGCGCGCCGGCCGCCAGGCCGTGCCCGCCTGATTCCCTCTCTCTCTCTCTCTTTTTCCCCAACAACAAGCAGGAGACCAACCGATGGAATTCGACGCCGTACTGCTGCCCGCCCGGCGGGCAGACATGGTGGCCCAGGGCCACTGGCACGACCGCACGGTCAACGACGAGCTGGACGCCTGCGTGGCGGCCTGCCCCGACCAGACCGCGCTCACCGCGGTGCAGGGGGAAGGCGGGGCCGTGCAACGCTTCAGCTACCGCGAACTCGCGCGCATGGCCGACCGCATCGCCGTGGGCCTCACGCGGCTCGGTGTGGGCCGCAACGACGTGGTCGCCTGCCAGCTGCCCAACTGGTGGCAGTTCACGCTGACCTACCTGGCCTGCTCGCGCATCGGCGCGGTGATCAACCCCTTGATGCACATCTTCCGCGAGCGCGAGCTCTCGTTCATGCTCAAGCACGGCGAAGCCAAGGTCGTGATCGTGCCCAGGCTGTTCCGCGGCTTCGACTTCGAGGCCATGGTGACGGGGCTGCAACCCACGCTGCCCGATCTCAAGCACGTCGTGGTGGTGGGTGGGCAGGGCGCGAACAGCTTCGACGCGCTGTTGAGCGGGCCGGCCTGGGAGGACGCGCCCGATGCGCGCGAGATCCTGTCGCGCCACCGGCCCGGCCCGGACGACGTGACGCAGCTGATCTACACCTCCGGCACGACCGGCGAACCCAAGGGCGTGATGCACTCGGCCAACACCGTGATGGCCAACATCATTCCCTACGCGCAACGCCTGCAACTGGGCGCGGATGATGTGGTGCTGATGGCATCGCCCATGGCGCACCAGACCGGTTTCATGTACGGCCTGATCATGCCGATCCTGCTGCGTGCCCGCGTGGTGCTGCAGGACATCTGGGAACCCCGCCAGGCCATCCAGCTGATCCGGCAGGAAGGCGTGAGCTTCACCATGGCGTCCACCCCCTTCCTCACCGACCTGGCCCGGGCCGTGACCGAAAGCGGGCAGGGCGTGCCGACGCTGCGCACCTTCCTGTGCGCGGGGGCGCCGATCCCCGGGCCGCTGGTGGAGCAGGCGCGCGCCGCGCTCGGCGCCAAGATCGTCTCCGCCTGGGGCATGACCGAAAACGGCGCGGTCACCCTGACGCGGCTGGACGATGCCGACGAGCGCTCCGTTCACACCGACGGCTGCCCGCTGCCGGGCGTGGAGGTGAAGGTGGTCGACGTCGACGGCAGCAGCCTGCCCGTCGGCGAGCCGGGCAAGCTGCTGCTGCGGGCCTGCTCCAACTTCGGCGGTTACCTGCGCCGCCCGCACCTCAACGGCACCGATGCCGACGGCTGGTTCGACACCGGCGACCTGGCCCGCATCGACGCGCAGGGCTACATCCGCATCACCGGCCGCAGCAAGGACGTGATCATCCGCGGCGGCGAAAACATCCCGGTGGTGGAAATCGAATCGCTGCTCTATCGCCACCCGGCCATCGCCATGGCCGCGATCGTCGCGTACCCCGACGAGCGCCTGGGTGAGCGCGCCTGCGCGGTGGTCGTGCCCCGGCCCGGCCAGGGCATCGACCTGGCAGAGATCCAGACCTTCCTCAAAGCCCAGAAGGTCGCGGTCCAGTACATCCCCGAGCGCCTGGTCGTGCGCGATGCCATGCCGTCCACACCGTCCGGAAAGATCCAGAAATTCAAGCTGCGCGAGATGCTGCAGGACAGCGCGTCCTGAAACGGCACACAGCACCCGGTCCCTTTCAACCAACACGGAGACAAGCACCATGAGATTCGCCCCCCTTTCTTCTCTGGCCCGCCGGCTCGGCCGCGCGGCCTTCTCGCTCTGCGCGCTCGGCGCGGCCAGCACGCTGCTCGCGCAGACGCCGTCGGCCGCCCCGTGGCCGACCAAGACCATCCGCATCGTGGTGGGCTTCGCCCCTGGCGGCAGCACCGACGTCATGGCGCGCATCCTCGCGCAAGCGATCGGTGAATCGCTGGGGCAGACCGTCATCATCGACAACAAGCCCGGTGCGAGCGGCAACATCGCGGCGGCGGACGTGATCCGCGCCGCGCCAGACGGCTACGCCTTCCTGATCGCGCCCACGTCGGTGGAGACCGCCAACCCCTCGCTCTTCAAATCGACCATCCTCCCCTCGCGCGACCTGATGCCGGTGGGCGGCGTGGGCAAGACCCAGATGTACCTGGTGGCCAAGCCGCAGGTCGAGGCCAAGGACGCGCGCGAGCTCGTCGCCCTCGCCAAGGCGCAGCCGGGCAAGCTGTCCTACGCGTCGGCCGGCGCGGGCACCCCGCCCCACCTCGCCTGCGAGCTGTTCAAGCAGGCCACCGGCACCTTCATCACCCACGTGCCCTACCGCGGCGCGGCCCCGGCCTTGCAGGACGTCATGGCCGGCCAGGCCGACTTCGTCTGCGACCCTGGCATCGCCTTCCCGCACATCCGCGCCGGCAAGGTCAAGCTGCTCGGTGTGGTCAGCGCCAAGCGATCGCCCTTCTTTCCTGACGTGCCCACCATCGGCGAACAAGGCTTCCCGGGCGCCAACATGGACATCTGGTTCGGCATGTGGGCGCCCAACGGCACGCCCCCCGAGCTGGTCGCGCGCATGAGCCGCGAACTGGGCAAGGCCCTGGCGCTGCCCGCCACCAAAACCCGCTACGGCGATCTCGGTGCCGAGCCGGTGCCGCTGTCCACCGCCGAATTCAAGACCTTGCTGAGCGAAGAAGGCGCGCTGCTCTCCAAGTTGATCAAGGACCAGAAGATCGCCGTCGACTGAGCCCTTGAACACCATGCAAGACCAGAGCATCCGGGTAGAGACGCGCGGCCGCGTCGGCCTCATCACGCTGAACCGGCCGCGCCAGCTCAACGCCCTCAACGACGTTCTGATGGACGCGCTGGGCGCGGCGCTGCTGGACTTCGACGCCGATCCCGGCATCGGCGCCATCGTCATCACCGGCAGCGAGAAGGCGTTTGCGGCCGGCGCCGACATCGAGGCCATGGCGGACTGGTCTTTCATGGACGTCTACCAGGGCGCCTTCATCACGCGCAACTGGGAAACCATCCGCCGCGTGCGCAAGCCCGTGATCGCGGCCGTGGCCGGCTACGCCATGGGCGGCGGCTGCGAACTGGCCCTGGCCTGCGACATCGTCGTCGCGGCCGAGTCGGCGAAGTTCGCGCTGCCCGAGATCCGCCTGGCCATGTTGCCCGGCGCCGGCGGCACGCAGCGCCTGCCGCGCGCCATTGGCAAGGCCAAGGCCATGGACATGTGTCTGTCCGCGCGCACGCTGGACGCGAACGAAGCCGACCGCTATGGCCTGGTGTCGCGCGTGGTGCCCGATGCCGAGTTGCTGGACCGCGCGATGGCGCTCGCCGGGCAGATCGCCGGCTTCTCGCTGCCCGCGCTCATGGCTGTCAAGGCGGCGGTCAACCGCGCCTGGGAAAGCCCGCTCACCGAAGGGATCCTGTTCGAGCGCCACGCGCTGTACGAGCGCTTCGCCAGCGCCGACGCGCACGAGGGCATGCACGCCTTCCTGGACAAGCGTCCCCCCGAATTCCAACACCGCTGATCCTCCGATTGAACCCATGTCCCTCGACGCCGAATCCTTCGACATCCTGCTGCCCACCCTCCAGCGCTTCGTGGCCGAGCGCCTCGTGCCGGCCGAGAGCCACCTGGAGGAACACGACGAGGTGCCGGCCGACCTGGTCGAGGACATGAAGGCGATGGGCCTGTTCGGCCTCACGGTGCCCGAGGAATACGGCGGCATCGGCCTGTCGGTGAGCCAGGAAGTGCTGGTCAACCACGAACTCGGCCGCACCGCGCCGGCCTTCCGATCGGTGTTCGGCACCAACATCGGCATCGGCTCCCAGGGCATCCTGATCGACGGCACCGCCGAGCAGAAGGCGCGGTACCTGCCCCAGGTGGCCAGCGGCGAACTGATCATGTCCTTCGCGCTCACCGAGCCCGATGCCGGCACCGACGCGGCCTCGCTCAAGACCCGGGCCGAGCCGGACGGTGACCACTATGTGCTCAACGGCACCAAGCGCTTCATCACCAACGCCCCACGCGCCGGTGCCTTCACCCTCATGGCCCGCACGGGCGGGCCGGGCGCCGGTGGCATCTCGTCCTTCATCGTGCCGGCCGACACCCCCGGGCTCAAGCTCGGCAAGAAGGACAGAAAAATGGGGCAGCGCGGCACCCAGACCTGCGACGTGATCCTGGAGAACGTGCGCGTGCCGGCCACCAACATCATCGGCGGCGTACCCGGCCAGGGGTTCAAGACCGCGATGAAGGTGCTCGACCGCGGCCGGCTCAACATCTCGGCCGTCTCCTGCGGCCTGGCCTCGCGCATCCTGGACGAATCGCGCCGCTACGCGCGCGACCGCAGGCAGTTCGGCAAACCCATCGGTGAATTCCAGCTGATCCAGGCGATGCTGGCCGACAGCCAGGCCGAATGCCTCGCGGGGTGGTCGCTGGTGAAGGAGGTGGCCCGGCTTTTCGAGCGCAAGCCGGTCAACGTCTCCGATCCGGACATCTCCATGCGGGTCGCATGCGCCAAGCTCTTCGCCACGGAAATGGTGGGCCGCGTGGCCGACCGGGGCGTGCAGATCCATGGCGGCGCCGGCTACATCAACGAGTATCCGGTCGAGCGCTTCTACCGCGACGCGCGCCTGCTGCGCCTGTACGAAGGCACGACGCAGGTCCAGCAACTCATCATCGGCCGCGAACTGCTCCGCCAGGACTGAGCGGCCCGCGCGGTTCCTGCACGCGCTGCCCAGCGTCGGCGCGCGCATTGCGAAGACGGGCCGGCCTTGCGCGCGCAAGATGCGGGGGTGTGCCTCGATGCGTCCCCCATCACGATCCTGATCGCCGACGACCACGCGCTGGTGCGCGATGGCATGCGCGGCCTCGTGGCCGGCCTGCTGGGCGAGGTGGTCTGCCTCGAAGTGGGCGACGGCGATGCGCTGATGCGCGCCGCGCGGGCGCAACCGATGGCCGGTCTGGCCCTGGTGGACCTGAACATGCCCGGCATGGAGCGCGGCTTTCGCCTGGCCGAGCTCGCGCACCGCCACCCGGGCCTGCCGCTGGTGGTGATCTCCGCGCTGACCTCGCCCGACGTGGTGCGGCGCACGCTGGAGATTCCCAGCGTGCACGCCTTCGTGCCCAAGAGCGCGCCCTCGGCGCAGATCCTGGCCGCGATCGGAGCGGCGCTGCAGGGCCGCAAGCTGCCCTTCGCGCACCGCTCGCCCGAGGCGCGCCGGCCCGAAGTGGTGCTCACGCCGCGCATGGAAGAGGTGCGCCAGCTGCTGCGCCAGGGCATGAGCAACAAACTCATCGCGCGCACCCTGGGCATCAGCGAAGGCACGGTGAAGAACCACATGAGCGAGATCTTCAAGGCGCTGCAGGTGTCCAACCGCACCCAGGCGGCGCAGCTCGACGCCGACCGCCTGTGAAGCCCGCTCGGCCGGCGCTCAGCGCGCCGACAGGAAGTCGCCCACTTCGAGCAGCACCAGTTCGTTGTCGTCCGCCTTGTTGGGGTCGCGGCTGCTGGAGAACGGCAGGTTGTTGTCGTTGCCCACCACGATGTGCCGCGCATCGACGATGTCCACGTTCTCGATGGTGAAGAACGGGAAGGTCAGCACGCCGTTGTTCAGCGGCTTGCGGGCCAGCTGGTTCGGGTCGGCGATGTTCATCAGGTCGATGTAGCCGATCTTGCGCAAGGGGCCGCCCACGCTGGCCTCGTTCAGCTCCACCTTGTAGACCCGCTTGAACCTGGCCAGGTCGTGGAAGCAGTCGGCGCGCTTCGTGGCTTGCGGGCAGGCCTTGTCGGCCGTGCCTTCGCCGTTGTCGCGCTCGATGATCAGGCCTTCGGTGGGGCTGATCATGTTGAAGTCGCCGATGGCGTGGTGGTTGGCTTCCAGCAGGTACTTCCAGTGGCGGCCGGTCCACTGCTCCGTCTTCACGTCGAACTCCAGCACGCGCAGGTACTGCTTGCCGTCGATGGCTTCCGGCGCTTGGGCGGCCTCGTCCCACACGGCCCCCTCCAGCAGGGGGTAGAGCTTGCTGCCGTCGGGCGATGAGGCCATGCCCTCGAAGCCCTTGGAACGGCGCACCTGGAACTTCACCTCGCCGCCCTGCGCGCCAGGCGTCTTCACCGCCGGGTGGTCGGGCGAGACCACGGTCTTGCCATCCACCTGGGTTTCGTAGACCGCCTTCACGCGGCCCTTCATGTCGGCCTTGATCAGGTAGGGGCCGAACTCGTCGCCGATCCAGAAGTGGCCGTCCGCGATCTGGAAGCTCTCGGTGTCGAGGTCCGAGCCCGTCAGGTAGCGCTGTACCGTGCCCTCGTGCACGATGCGAAAGGGCACCTTCTTGTCGGGGTCGTGCAGGAACACGGTGCCCAGGCGCTTGAACTGCCCGCTCTTGAAGTCCACCCGGTAGTGGTTGAGGAACAGCATGAAGTCGGGCGAGTTGGCCTTGGCGCCGGCGCCGTTGTCCGTCAGCAGCCAGTAGCTGCCATCGGCCATGCGCTTGATGCCCGAGTGGCCTTGAACGGGTTGACCCTTGAAGGGCAGCGAGACCCCCGTGGGCCGGCCGGCGGACAGCCCTTCCACGCTGCCGATGGCCTCGACGCGGCGGTCGGTGGTGAACTTGCCGCTGACGCGCAGGTCGGCCGGCGCGTCCTTGGGCGCTGGGATCAGGGTCTGCGCAGGCAGCAAGGCGTGCCCGGCGAGGGTGGCCGGGTAGGCGGTCTGGGCCTGGGCGGAAAAACCCAGGCCGGCGACGGCCAGGGCGAGCAGGGCAGGGGAGTGCAGTTTCATGAGAGGGTGCCTTCGTTGTATTCAATGGATGCGGATCGGGGCCGAGCTTGCCGCCCTGCCATGACAGCGATGCGACCTTTTGATGACAGTGTGTTGACGGCCTCGCACGCCCTGCCAGGCGTTGGCGCGCGCATTGCGAAGACGGGCGGCCCGCCGGTGCGCAAGATGTCGGCATGCACCGGGACGCCCTTTCCCCCCGCGCGGGCCGGGACGATCAGCCCGACCCCGAGGACAGCGCCCACACGGTGGCCTCGCTCTGGGCCTTGCGCGCCTGCGAGCTGCTGTGCGCGCTCATGTTCGCCACCGCCTTGCCCTGGCAACAGCCGGCCGCGTGGTTCTCGGTCATCGCGGGCATGGGCCTGCTGCGCTGGTGGCACGTCAACCGCCCGGCGTTCCGCGCCCTGCCCAAGGCGCGCCGCCAGCGCGCGTACCGCCTGTACATGTGGGTGCTGATGGCCTTCGTGGGCAGCGCCTGCTGGTTCCTCTACGTGCCCGACAACGTGCCCATGCTCGCGGTGCTCATGAGCTACTTGCTGGGCAATGCCACGCTGATCGCGGTGCGCCTCACGGGCGATGTGGTGCGCACCACCATCGCGCTGTGCCTGGCGGTGCTGCCGACCTCGGTGCGCCTGATCGTCGATGGCCTGGGCGGCCACACGCTGCTGGTGCTGATGGGCATCGGCGGCCTCCTCATGACCATCACCATGGTGTTCCTCTCGCGCGCGCAGGAGATCGGCGTGATGCGCCAGGTGGAGCAGCGGCGCCGCGCCGAGGCGGCAGCCGACACGATCGCGGCGCTGGGGCTGGCGAAGTCGCGCTTCTTCGCGGCGGTGAGCCACGACCTGCGCCAGCCGGTGCACGCCATCGGCCTGTACCTCACGCCGCTGGTGAGCCTGGCCGAGCGCGCGCAGGACCGCGCGGCCCTGCGCGCCATCGACGGCATCGGCCAGTCGTGGCGCGCGCTCGACGACCTGCTGTCGCAGGTGCTGGACCTCACGCGCATGGACTCGGGCGTGGTGCAGGCCGAGCTGCGGCCCACCGAACTCGCGCCACTGGTGGCGAGCCTGGTGCGCCAGCACAGCGCCGTGGCCGAGGCGGCGGGCGTGCGCATCGTCGCGCTGGTGCGCCCCGAGGCCTTCGCGCTGGCCGATGGGCTGATGCTGGTGCGCGTGCTGTCCAACCTGATGGACAACGCCATCAAGTTCTCGCCCGCCGGGGCCACCGTGCTGGTGGCGCTGCGCTGGGGTGGCGGTGGGTGTTGGCGGCTGCAGGTGCGCGATGCGGGCCTGGGCATCGCGCCCGAGGCGCAGGCGCGCATCTTCGAAGAGTTCGTGCAGATGCACAACGAGGCGCGCGACCGCCGCCAGGGCCTGGGCCTGGGGCTGGCGATCGCGCGGCGGCTCGCGCTGCTGATGAACGGCGACATCGTGGTGCGCTCGGCGCTGGGGCAGGGCAGCTGCATGACGGTGAGCTTGCCGCGCGCCGAACCGCCACCCGAGGCCGCGCCGGCGCCGGCGCACGAAGCGCATTCGATGCCGGGTGCGCTGCTGCCCTTGCCCGGGCACGCCGTGCCGTCGCCCGCGTTCGCGGTGGAGCGCGTGCTGCTGGTGGAAGACGACTCGCTGGTGGCCGGCGCCACGCGAGACCAGCTCGAGGGCTGGGGTCTGCAGGTCCTGCACGTGGAGACGGCGGCCGAGGCGCTGGCGCAGGCGGCGCATGGCGACGTGGCCATCTGCGACGTGCGGCTGCCGCACGCGGCCTCGGGCCTGGACCTCGCGCTGACCCTGCGTGAGCGGGGCCAGCGCGTGCTGCTCATCAGCGGCGAGACGCACGCGGCCTTGCGCGAATCGGCCGCGCGGCACCGCCTGCCGCTGCTGATCAAACCGGTGTCCAGCGCGCAGCTTCACGCGGCCTTGCAAGGGCTGTAGGTGCGTGCCCCTGCCCTTCGGGGCATGACCAATTTCACGTGGTTGCGCAGCGGGTGCGTCGGTAGATTCAAAACCCTGCCACGCCGTCCGTGTGGCGGGCCCGACCGAAGGAACCCCCATGAGACACCAGTTCTCGCCCGATCTCGAATCGCCCCACGCGCCCCCCGCCTTGGTGCCGAGCCCACGCCCGCCGCGCGTGGGCCGCTTTGCCGAAACGCGCGGCACGCCCTTGCTGCGCAGCGCCTACCGCTGGTTGTGCCGCTGCGCGCCCGCCGTGGCCGCGCGCCTGGCCTACCGCCAGCTCGCCACGCCACCGCGAGCGGCGCTCGGCAAGTGGCCGCTGGCGGTGCGCGAGCAGACGCGCCTGCGCCGCCTGCCGTGCGGCGCGGGTGAGCTCGCGGTGTACGAGTGGGGGCAGGGGCCGGCGGTGCTGCTGGTGCATGGCTGGGGCTCGAACGCCATGCACCTGGGTCGCATGGTGGGCCCGCTGTTGAACGCGGGCTTCCGCGTGGTGGCCTTCGATGCACCGGCACATGGGCGCTCGTCGGGCCACCGAACCGACATGGTGGAGTTCGCCAACGCCGTGGCGGCCGTGGCGCGCCACGCCGGTCCGCTGCACGCCGTCATCGGCCATTCCTTCGGCGCCGCGATGGCGATGTTCGCCGCCCGCGACTGGGGCATGGCCACCTCGCGGCTGGTGCTCATCAGCTCCTTCAACCACTGCAACTGGTTCGTCGAGATGTTCGCGCGGCACATCGGCCTCACGCCCGAGGTGCTGGGGCGCGTGCGCGAGCTCTTCGTGCAGCGCTACGGCGGCCGGCTCGACTGGGGGCGCATGTCGGTGCTGGAGATGGCGCGCCAGGCCGGTCTGCCCGCGCTGCTGGTGCACGACGAGACCGACGAAGAGATTCCGTTCGAGCACGGGCTCTCGCTCGCGGCCGCGATGCCCTGCACGCAGTTCAAGGCCATGCACGGCCTGGGGCACCACCGCGTGGCGCGCAACCCCGAGGTGATCCGCCGCGTGGTGGATTTTCTGGCCCAACAGGAGCCGTCATGCTGAGCGCCGCGTCCTCGTCGTTTCCACGCCGCCTGGCCCTGGTGCTGGGCAGCGGCGGTGTGCGCAGCATCGCCGCCCTGGGCATCGCCGAGCGCCTGGCGCGTGAAGGCATCCGGCCCGATCTGGTGGTGGGCTGCAGCTCGGGCGCGCTGTTCGGCGCGCAGGTGGCGCAGGGCCTTCACGGTGAAGAGGCCGTGCGCATGGCCACCACCCTGTGGTCGGCCGAGCTCACGCAGCAGCGCCGCTGGCGCGCCTACCTGCAACTGGTCGCGCCGAAACTCGCGGGCTTTGGCGAGGGCTTCGCGCTGCGCGACGACCGTCTGATCGCCGAGCGCATCGGCAACGCCTTCGGCGACACGCACCTGGAGCACCTGCCCACGCCATTGCGCGTGGCCGCCACCGACGCCGCCACCGGCCAGGCCGTGGTGCTCACGCAAGGCCGCCTGGTGGACGCGCTGCGCGCCAGCATGGCCGTGCCCATCCTGTTCCCCAGCGTGGCCATCGGCGGGCGGCGCCTGGTCGATGGCGTGCTCTCCGACCCGCTGCCCCTGGCGGCGGCGGCCGATGCGCGCGTCGTGCTCTCGCTCGGCTTCTTCGGCGGCCTGCCGCGCCGGGTGGACCGCGTCTCGCGCCTGGTGGCGCAGACCAGCACCACGCTCATCAACAACCTGATGCAGGCGCGCACCGAGGCCGCACAGGCCCGGGGGCAGAAGCTGATCGGTCTGGAGCTGGACCTGGAGCGCCCGGTCGGCCTGTGGGAGACCGCCGCCATGCCGGCCCTGTTCGAGGCCGGCTGGCGCGCGGCCGAGGCGCGACTGCTCGACATCGTGGCCGCGCTGGAGGCCGCGCAGGCGCCCGAGCGCGAGCTGACCTTCATTGAATGAACCCCTTCCCATGGAACTCAGACGCATGACCCACACCACCGTCCACACCGAGCGCTACGCCCATTGCATCGCCGCCTCGCGCCGCGTGCGCTGGGACATCGAGCACGACGTGATCCGCGCCCGCCGGCTCGACTTCGGCAAACCCTTCCTGCCCGACGGGCTCTCGCGCATCAGCCGGCTCGATTTCCTGAAACCCGCCGAGCAGCTGCGGCTGAGCCAGGTGCAGGGCCGCACCTACGCCAACATGTTCGGCTTGGTCGAGCGCTTCATCGGCATCCAGATGCTCTCGTGCAGCCGCCACCACTGGTTCGGCGACCAGGTCGCACTGGAGGCGCTGGTGCGCTTCACCGACGAGGAACTCAAGCACCAGGCGCTGTTCCGCCGCGTCGAGCGCCTGGCGGCGACGGGCATGGCCGAAGGCTACGAGTTCCTGCCCACCGCGAACGCCGTGGCCTCGCAGGTGCTGGAGGCCTCCACCTGGGCGGTGCTCGCGCTCACCTGCCACATCGAGCTCTTCACCCAGGTGCACTACCGCCAGAGCATCCAGCCCATGGAAGACATCGCCGGGCTCTACAAAGACGTGTTCCTCTTCCACTGGAAGGAGGAGTCGCAGCACGCCATCCTCGACGAGCTGGAGTGGGAGCGCGAACACGGGCGCCTCACGCCGCGCGAGCGCGACGTGGCGGTGGACGACCTGATCGGCCTGCTGGGCGCCATCGACGGCATTCTGCGGCAACAGGCCACCGCCGACGCCCGCTACTTCAGCGACACCAACCCGCGCCGCTTCGCGCCGGGGCAGGACGCCCGCCTCGTCGCCGGCCTGCTGGACGCCTACCGCTGGCAGTACATCGGCTCGGGCCTGCAGTCGCCGCGCTTTCGGCAACTGCTGGTGGCCATGACCACGACGCCCCAGCTGCAGCGCATCCAGGCGGCGCTGGCGCCGCTGTTGTCCTGATCCTTTTCACCCACCCGGAGATCCCCATGTCACACCCCCCCCTTCGCCGCGCCCTCTGCCTCGGTGCCATCCTGCTGGCCGCCGCCAGCCACGCCAGCGCGCAGCCCATCGGCATCGAGCAGGCCCACCATGCCCACCACGTCGGCGACTACGAACGATCGCTCGCGCTCTACGAACGGCTCGCCGCGCAAGGCGACGCCGAAGCCGCCGAACGCGCGGGCTACATGCTCATGCAGGGGCCGATCGCCTACGGGCCGCGCGTGCCGCGCGATGTGCCACGCGCCACGGCCTGGCTGGAACAGGCCGCGCACGCGGGGCGGCCGCACGCGCTCTTCCTGCTCGGCCTGGGCCACGGCACGGACTGAGCCGTGCGCAGGGCATGCGCTGGGTGGATGCGGCCCATGCGCCGTGCGCGCTTGTCGGGGACAGGGCGCGCTCCAGATACTGCGCGCATGAATCAGAACCTGTTGTTGAATGTGGTGGTCAGCGCCGTGTCGCGCCAGACCGACGAAGTGTCCTGCTTTGAACTGAGTGGCCTGGAGGGGCCCTTGCCCGTGTTCGAAGCCGGCGCGCACATCGACGTGCACACCGCCGCAGGCCCGCGCCCCTACTCGCTGTGCAACCTGCACGAGGCGAACGGCCCCTACGTGGTGGGGGTGAAGCGCGAGGCGGCCGGCCGGGGCGGTTCGCGCTGGATGCACGACACGCTGGCGGTGGGCACCCGACTGGTGATCGGCGCGCCCCGCAACCACTTCCGGCTGGTGCCGGAGGCGGCTCACCACTGCCTGCTGGCGGGTGGCATCGGCATCACGCCCCTGGTGGCCATGGCGCGCGAACTCGGGCGCCGGGGCCGCACTTTCAAGCTGGCCTGTTTCGCGCGCAGCCGCGCCCATGCGGCCTTTTTCGACAGCCTGCGGGCGGCACCCTGGGCCAGCTCGGTGCATTTTCATTTCGACGACGCGCCGGCGCAGCAGGTGGATCTGGCGGCGTTCTGCGCCGGCCAGCCCGAGGGCACGCACTTCTATGTGTGCGGCCCGGCGGGCTTCCTGGCCGCGGCCCGGCGCGCCACCGGTGAACGCCCCGGTGGGCAGGTGCACGAGGAGCGCTTCGCGGCCGAACCGCCGGCGAACCCGAAGGGGCTCGACCGCTACACCGTGGTGCTGGCGCGCAGCGGCCGCAGCGTGCGGGTGGAGGCGGGGCAGACCCTGCTGCAGGCGCTGCGGGGCGCGGGGCTGAACCCGCTCACCTCCTGCGAGGCCGGGGTGTGCGGCAGCTGCGTGACGCCCTACCTCGCAGGCCAGCCCGTGCATGGCGACGCCTTCCTCAGCGCGCACGAGCGGCAGCACCAGCTGGCACTCTGCTGCGCCGGGTCGCTCGGCGAGCGCCTCGTGCTCGACCTCTAACCCGCGCCCTTGAGGTCGAGCATCACCTGTTCCTTGAACCAGATGTGGTCCCGGTGGTGGTGCGTGCGCTCGTGCCAGTACAGGTAGACGTCGTAGGGCGGCAGCTCGATCGGCACCTCCACGGTGGCGAGCGCGAAGCGCTCGCAGAAGCGCCGGGCCAGTGACTCGGGGATCAGGGCCACCATGCCGGTCTTTTCGATCAGATACGGCACGGAGAGGTAACTCGGCGTCGTGAGCCGGATGTGGCGCGCCAGCCCGAGTTGGGACAGGGCCTTGTCGACCGCGTCGCCAAACGCGTGCACCGTCGGTTTGATCACGACGTGGTCGAGCGCGGCGAAGGCCTCGGGGCTGAGCGTCTGGGCGGCGGCCGCGTGGCCTTTGGCCGCAACGCAGGCCACGCGGTCGCGGAAGATCACGCGGTGGCGCAGGTCCTCCACCGCGGGCGGCAGCATGCCCACGCAGAAGTCGGCTTCGCCGCTCTCCAGAACCTGGTTGAGGTTGCGCGGATGCACCGGGTGGCAGACCGAGACCGAGATGCCGGGGTAGTTCTGCGCCAGGCGCGTGACCAGGGGGTCCATGAACACGCATTCCAGGTAGTCCGTGGCGACCACCCGGAAGTTGCGGCGGGCTGTCTCGGGGTCGAACGCGATGGCCTGCCCGAGCAGCTGGTCCATCTCGTGGAGGATGCGCAGCGCGAACTCGCGCAGCTGCATGGCCTTGGCGGTCGGCACAAGCCCGACCTGGGCCTTGACCAGGATCGGGTCCGAGGTCAGTTGCCGCAGCTGGCTCATGGCCCGGCTCATGGCGGGCTGGCTGATGTCCAGCGCATCGGCGGCGCGCGTCACCTGCGAGTGATCGACCAGCGCGACCAGGCACCGGAGCAGGTAGAAGTTCAGCGACAGATCATCTTTTTGGCGCATGGTTTTCATACACAGTCCGCATGGACTGGGGGTTGGCACATCGGGATACTAGTTCAACCTTGGCGCGGTGGCGCAAGGCACGAGAGTCCAGGGACATTCCAGGCAACACCGGTTCGAAGAGGCCGGTCACCCACGAGGAGCAACAGGTTTGGACACCGCAGTTTTGAACGCCTTGAACACCGCGAGGGCCGAGCTGCCCCGGTGCGATGGCAAGGGCCTCTACCACCGGGGCGCGCCGATCATCCAGGTCGACAACGTCAGCAAGCGCTATGCCAATGGCACGGTGGCCCTCGAACGGGCCCGGCTGGAGATCTGGAGCGGCGACTTCGTCACCCTGATCGGTCCCTCGGGATGCGGCAAGAGCACGCTGCTGCGCATCCTCTCGGGCCTGGGCGCGGTCACCGAAGGATCGATCCAGTGGTGGGGCGAGACCACCCCGGTGCTGGAGCGGCCCGACCAGAAGCTCGCCTTCGTCTTCCAGGACCCCACGCTGATGCCCTGGGCCCGCGTGTTCGAGAACGTGGCCCTGCCGTTGGAACTCAAGGGCACGCTGGACCGCGCCACGATCCGCCGCAAGGTAGAAGATGTGTTGAATCTGGTCGGTCTGGGGGCCTTCGAGCAGTCCTACCCGCGTGAGCTGTCGGGCGGCATGCAGATGCGCGTGTCGATCGCACGAGCCCTCGTCACCGAGCCCAACCTGATGCTGATGGACGAGCCTTTCGGTGCGCTGGACGAGATGACGCGCAACAAGCTCAACGACGACCTGATGCGCATCCAGCACGAGCGCAAGCTCACGGTGGTGTTCGTCACGCACAGCCTGCACGAGGCGGTCTACCTGTCGTCGCGCGTGGTGGTGATGGCGGCCCGGCCCGGGCGCGTGATCGCCGAAGTGGGCATCGACGCGCCTTTCCCCCGGGGCACGGCCTTCCGCCTGTCCGCGGAGTACCTGCAGTACATGACCCGCCTGAGCGCCGCGCTGGACGCGGCCAGCCGGGGCGAGGAGATCGCACCATGAAAAGCCCGGACATTTCCCGCAACGCCGCGCGCCAGGTGAACTGGGGCTCGAGCAAGCTGCCGGTGCTGGCCATCGGCGTGGGTCTGCTGGCCGTGTGGCAGCTGGTGGTGGTGGCCCTGTCGCTGCCGGTGTATGTGCTGCCGGGACCGATCGACGTGCTCAAGGCCTTGTACGCGGACTCGGACCTGCTCTTCACCGGCCTGCTGTTCACGCTGAAGGTCACGGTGCTGGCCTTCGCGGTGGCGGTGCTGCTGGGCGTGGCGATCTCGTTCCTGCTGTCGCAGAGCCGCCTGCTGGAACAGAGCGTCATGCCCTACATGGTGATCCTGCAGGTGACGCCCATCGTGGCGATCGCGCCGCTGATCATCATCTGGGTCAGCAACACCTTCGTGGCCCTGGTGACGATCGCCAGCATCACGGCGCTGTTTCCCATCGTCTCCAACATGACGCTGGGCCTGCGCTCGGTGGCGCCCAACCTGCAGAGCCTGTTCCGCATCTACCGGGCCTCCAACTGGCAGACCCTGACCCGGCTCAAGCTCAAGGCCGCGCTGCCCTACTTCTTCGCCGGCGCGCGCATCAGCAGCGGACTGGCGCTGATCGGTGCCGTGGTGGCCGAGTTCGTGGCCGGCACCGGCGGCACGCAGTCGGGGCTGGCCTACATCATTCTCGAATCGGGCGTGCAGCTGAAGGTGCCGCGCATGTTCGCCTCGCTGTTCCTGATCTCGCTCACCGGCATCGTGCTGTTCGCGCTGATGGTCTTCATCTCGAACCGCGTGCTGGGCGCGTGGCACGAGAGCACCGTCAAGACCGAGCACTGAGTTTGACCCGTTCCGTTTTCGACCCACCCCCCAACAGGAGTTCTCCCATGAATGTCCGATCGATTCTTGGTTCGGCGCGCGGCGCCCTGGCCGCCTGTCTCGTGTCGCTGACCGCCGTGGCGCTCCCCGCGCAGGCACAGGCCCCGCGCGAGGTCAACGTGGCGCTCAGTTTCTACGCCTCCGCCGAACACGGCGGCTACTACGCGGCGCTGGCCGAAGGCATCTACGAAAAACACGGCCTCAACGTGAAGGTGACGCAGGTGGGCCCGCAGGGCAACAACATGCAACTGATGGTCTCGGGCCGCATGGACTTCGTCAACGGCTGGAGCATGCGGGCCCTCAACGCGGTGCGCGAGGACATCCCGCTGGTGTCGGTGGCCGCCGTGTTCCAGCGCGACCCGCAGTGCCTGGTGCACCACCAGGGTGCGTACGCGAAGCTCGAGAACATGAAGGGCGCGCCGATCCGCGTGGCCCAGCTCGCGCGCGGCAGTTTCTGGCCCTGGCTGAAGGCGCGCCACGGTTTCGACGACAGCCAGCTGCGGCCGTTCGACACCAGCTACGCGGCCCTGCTGCAGGACCCCAGGATGGTGCAACAGGGCTTCATCACCAACGACGGCTTCCAGTTCAAGCGCCAGAACCTCGCCATGGACTGCCTGCTGCTGGCCGACGAGGGCTGGTCCAGCTACAGCTACACGATCGACACCACCCAGCGGCTCATCAAGGAGAACCCCCGGCTGGTGGCCGACTTCGTCAAGGCCACGGTGGAGGGCTGGCGCGCCTTCTTCAAGGACCCTGCGCCGGCCTCGCGCCTGATCAAGGCCAACAACCCGCAGATGAGCGACGAGCAGATCGCCTACGCCATGGCTCAGATGAAGCGCCATGGGCTGGTCGAGTCGGGTGACGCCTCGGGCGGCCGGATCGGCGCCATGAGCGATGCCCGCTGGGCGGCCTTCTACCAGGAGATGGTGGCCGCCAAGGCCCTGCCCGCCGGACTCGACCCACGCAAGGCCTACGACCTGCAATTCATCAAACAGCTGTACCCCCAATAACCGAGAGAGACACACCCATGCTGATCACCCAACAACCCATGTTCCGCCACTTCTGGTACCCCGTCATGCCGACCCACCTGCTGGACGCCGGCCACCCCAAGGCCTTCCGGCTGCTGGGTGAAGACATCGTGCTCTGGAAGGTGGGCGAAGGGCGCTACGCCTCGATGGAGGACCGCTGCTGCCACCGCACCGCCAAGCTCTCGATGGGCTGGCTGGAGAACGACCGCATCGTCTGCGGCTACCACGGCTGGGCCTACGACTGCACGGGCCAATGCGTGTCCATGCCGCAGAGCCCCGAGGCCCAGAAGATTCCCTACAAGGTGAAGAGCCACCTGACGGAGGTGCGCTACGGCTACGTCTGGGTCTGCCTGGAGCCCGATCCGATCAACACCATTCCGGTGCTGGAAGAAGACGGGGCGCCGGGCTTCCGCCTGATCCACGAGTTCTACGAACCCTGCCGCGCCACCGGCCTGCGCCTGATGGAAAACTTCTTCGACTTCTCGCATACCGGCTTCGTTCACAAGGGCACCTTCGGCAACATGGTGGACGCCAAGCCGCGCAAGACCGAGATCGAGGAAACCGAGCACGGCCTGGTGCTGCGTGGCGATGTGCCGGTGCTCAATGCCGACGAACACATCCAGCGCGTGGTGCGCGACAGCGGGCTGGAGTCGGTGCGGCACATGGTCAGCCAGTGGTACATGCCCTTCATGCGCAAGTCGCAGATCAACTACCCCAACGGCCTGATCCATTCGCTGGTGACCTCGGCCACGCCCATCGACGACGAGCGCTCCATGCTGTGCCAATGGATCTACCGCAACGACACGGAAGCCGAGGTCAGCGCGGCCGACTGCATCGAGATGGACCGCCGCATCACCAACGAGGACATCCTGATCCTCGAAGGGCTGGACCCGGACGTGCCGCTGGCACCCGCCCACGCCGAGGAGGCCCACATGTACACCGACCGGCCGGGCCTGGCGATGCGCCGGCGGCTGCTGAAGATGATGGAGGCGCGCGGCGAGAAGGAGGTGCGCACGCCGCGCAACCTGGCGCGTTTCGGCATCCGTGTCGAAACCGCCTCGGCGTGAAGGGCGCTGCCATGGCCGAGACCTTCTCCGCCACCGTGCCCTCCCGCTTCTGGGCCGACCTGACCAGCGAGGCCTTCTCGCGCCTGGACCGGGCCAGCGTGATCGCCGTGCTGCCCGTGGGCGCGATCGAGCAGCACGGCCCGCACCTGCCGATGTCGGTGGACACGGCCACCGTCAACGCCATGGTGGCGGCCACGCTGCCGCACCTGGGCGCGGAGCTGCCGGTGCTGTTCCTGCCCACGCAGCCCATCGGCAAGAGCAACGAGCACTCGCGCTACCCGGGCACGCTGACCCTGTCCGCGCAGACGCTGATCACCCTGTGGAGCGAGATCGGGGCCTGCGTGGCCGCCGCCGGTGTGCGCAAGCTGGTGCTGTTCAACAGCCACGGCGGGCAGGAGTCCGTCATGGACATCGTGGCCCGTGACCTGCGCGAGCGCTTCGACATGCTGGTGGTGTGCGTGAACTGGTACCAGCTCGGCCTGCCCGATGGGCTGATCGGCGACGACGAGATGCGCCACGGCATCCACGCGGGTGAGCTGGAGAGTTCCATCCTGCTGCAGATCCACCCCGAGTTCGTGCACATGGACCGGGCCAAGGACTTCGCCAGCACCGACCGTGCCCTCAGCGAGGGCTCGCGTTACCTGTCCTACGTGGAGGGCAAGGCCCGCGTCGCCTGGCAGACGCAGGACCTGAACCCGCAGGGCGCCTGCGGCAATGCGATGCTGGCCACGGCCGAGAAGGGGCGTGCCACGCTGGACTTCGTGGGCGGCCAGTTCGCCCAGGTGCTCGAAGACGTGCATCGCGTGCCCCTGGTCTCGCTGCACAGCGCCACGGCGTGGTAGCCGGGGCAGCGGCGTTTCCGGCGGGCGACTGCTGGCTGGCCCGCGCGCGCGTGCCCGAACCGCTGCTCGACGCCGCAGCGCGCGAGGCCTTCGCGCCGGCCGCACCGGGCCTGCGCACGGTCTGCCTGCGCATGCGGGGCGGCCGCATCGATGCGCTGGCGCCGGCCGTGGCGGACGACGGCCTGCCGGTGGTGGACCTCGCCGACGGCATCGTGAGCTCGGGCTGGGTGGACCTGCACACCCACCTGGACAAGAGCCACACCGCAACCCGCATCGGTGGTCACCACCACACGCTGCGCGAAGCCGTAGCCGCCTCCGGCGAAGACCGCGCGCGCTGGACGGCCGCGGACATCCGGCGCCGCATGGAATTCTCCTTGCGCACGGCCCACGCGCACGGCACGCGCGCGATGCGCACGCACATCGACTGGGTGAGCGCGGCCACACCGCCGGCCTGGGCCGTGGGCCAGGCCCTGCGCCGCGCGTGGTCGGACCGCATGGAGCTGCAACTGAGCTCCCTCTCGCCGCTGGCCCTGTTCGCCGACACCGGCGCAGGCGCCGCCGTGGCGGCGGTGGTGGCCGAACAAGGCGGCGTGCTGGGCGCCTCGGTGCACCCCATGCCGGGCCAGCGCGGCCTGCTCGAACGCGTGTTCGACCTGGCCGTGGCGCACGGCCTGGACCTGGACTTTCACGCGGACGAACACCTGCAGAACGACATCGAAGGCCTGCGCGGCATCGCCCGCCTGACCACGCGCCATGGCTGGCAGGGGCGGGTGACGGGGGGGCACGCCTGCGCCCTGTCGGTGGTGCCGGCCGACGAAGGCCACGCCGTGCTGCGCGCGCTGGTCGAGGCCGGCGTTGCGCTGATCGGCCTGCCGCTGGCCAACCTGCAACTGCAGGACGGTGGCGAAGGCCGCACGCCGCGCCTGCGCGGCATCGCGCCGCTGCGGGAGGCGCGGGCGCTGGGCGTGGCGGTCAGCCTGGCCTCCGACAACGTGCAGGACGCCTTCGTGCCCTTCGCCGATTTCGACCTGCTGCAGGTGCTGGCACTGGGTTCGCTCGCGGCCCACCTGGACGACCCGCTCGCGCGCTGGATCCACAGCATCACCACCACGCCCGCCGCCGCGATGGGGCTGGCCTGGGATGGCCGGCTGCGCGTGGGCGCACCGGCCGACCTCGTGCTGCTGGCGGGCCGCAACAGCGCCGAGGCCTGCGGCCGGCCGCAGCGCCGCGTGCTGCACCGGGGCCGCCTGCTCGACGCTGGCCTGCCGGATTTCCGGGAACTCGACGCACCCGGGCCCACGAACTGAGCCGCTTGGTGCGAGGACTTGGTCTTTTCTGAAGGATGTTCGACGGCAGGAGTTTCTTCAGGTCGTGATGGGTGTGCCAGAGCCCACTTCGCAAGCCTGCATCAACCACCAGCCCACCTGGTCGTCTTCCACGGGCAGGCCCTGTGCGCCCAGGCGGGGCATGCGCTCACCCTGCTGCACGAATGCCTGGCGCTTCCAGTTTTCGTTCAACACGGCCGTGCTCAGCAGCGGTGCTGCGGGGTGCGCCTTGTCCAGTGCGTAGGGCTGCCAGATGCCGCTCTGCGGGCAGCGCTCCCCGCTCAGGCAGGTGGTGCGCGTGGCCGTGGTCAGGGCATGCACGAGATCGGCGCGCGCCAGCCAGTCTGGCGGCAGGCGCTGGGGCAGGGCCACGCCCACGAAGTGCCAGTCCACGAGGTCGTGCACCCAGTCCTCGTGCGGCACATCGGTGTGGCCCATGGTCAGGCGCATGAACTCGCCTTGCTGGAAGCGCAGGGGCGGCAGTTGCGCGAATTCGCTGCGAAGCTGGGGGGCGCGGGGGTTGTGGTGGGGGCGGTCGGGCAGCACACGGGCCTGCCAGTAGCCGGTGTGCGGGGCGCGGGTCACGTCGCTGCTGTAGCGCGACCCGAGCCAGACGGTGGTGATGCCCTCCAACGGGGTGCGGCGGGCCGGGTTGGCCAGTTCGGGGGGCAGCTGCACGCTGGGGCCCGGGGGGATGTGGGCGCGGTCATGGGGCGGGAGCTGGTGGGCCGAGGTGGTGAGCGGCTGGGGGGCGAGGCGAACGCCCTTGGCGGCGTCGATCAGGCTCTGGCGCTGACCGTCCCAAGGCGGCAACACGGCCGGCGGTAGGGGGAGGACTTTGTCGAGGTTGGGGAAGCGCAGGTCGGGGTTGCGCCGCAGTGCATCGCCCAAGGTGCCATAGCGGTCGGCGCGAATCCTGTCAATTGCACGGCCCACGATGGGTTGACCCGTTCTAAACTTCACCGACAGTGCATCTGCCGCTTTCGCGTTGCCGAACTTGACTGCGCTGTGCAGCGCCGCCAAGGCACGTCCGTAGTCGTCACCCAGGGAGGCATCGTTGCCATTCAAGGCCAACCCCAACTCGTATGCCGCCTGCCCATGGCCCTGCGCCAAGCCGCACCCCAGCATCTTGAGCGCCACAGTGCGGTTTTCCCAGAATCCGGCTTGCGGGTTGTTGTACGTGGCATCCAGCGCCTTGCCCAGATAAGCCATCGCACTCGGGCTGCCCATGTCCGCCGCCAGTTGCCAGAACGCGTAGGCGCGGCTGGCGTCACCGTTCACCCCCCGGCCTTCCCAGTGCAGCGTGCCCATGAAGTCGAACGCGGCGGGAATGCCCAGCTGCATGGCCTCTTCGGTGATGAGCACCGCGCGCTCCAGGTCACGCTCTACCCGCAGCTTGCCTTCCCCACGGCCATTGGCGTACAGGCTGGCCAGGTTCATCATGGCTTTCCAGTGCTGGCGCTCGGCGGCCTTGTGCCACAGCGCGGCCGCGCCGACCCAGTCGTCGTCCTCGTACCACTCCTGGTTGCTCAGCACCAGCCCTTGCTCGAACCATTCTTGCGCCTCGGGGTCGATGGGCGGCACCTTGGTGGCCTCGTGCACACACTCGAACTCGGGGCGGTGTGGATCGAAGGCCGTGAGCTTCATGTTGCGGGGCAGTTGGTTCATGTGATGAAGCTCGCGCAGTTGGGAAACCGTGAAGGCCACCGCACACACCAAGAGCAGCAGGCCCAGGGCCCACCAGTGGGTGCGGTGGCGCGGCCCGGTATCTGCGGCTTGTTGCGGCGGCATCACACGCTGAGTCACATCACGCCTTCTGTGCCGGGGCATAGCAGCCCGCTTCGCTGGCGTGCAGCAGCCACCAGCCCACTTGCTCGTCGTCCAGCGGCAGGCCCTGGGCGCTCAGGCTGGGCAGGGGCTCGCCCTGGGGCACGAAGGCTTGCCGCTTCCAGGTTTCGTTGAGATTGGCCGTGCTCAGCAGGTGGGCCAGGGGATGCGCCTTGTCGCGTGCAAAGGGCTGCCAGATGCCGCTTTGCGGGCAGCGCTCGGGGTTGCGCCGCAGTGCTTCGCCGAAGGCGCTGTAGCGTTCGCCGCGAACGGGGTCTTTTGCACGGCCGACCAGGGGTTCACCTCCCCAGAATGAGGCCGCCATATACACAGCGGCCTCTGCACTGCCAAACTTGACTGCGCTGTGCAGTGCCAGCAAGGCCCTCCCGTAGTCTTCGTCCAATTCTTTGTCATCGCCATCAATCGCCACACCAAGTTCGTATGCAGCCTGCCCATGTCCCTGCGCCAAGCCGCACTCCAGCATCTTGAGCGCCACCTTGCGGTTCTCCCAGAAGCCTTGACTGGGGTTGTTGTAGCTGGCCTGCAATGCCTTGCCCAGATACGCCATCGCACTCGGGCTGCCCATGTCCGCCGCCAGTTGCCAGAACGCGTAGGCGCGGCTGGCGTCACCGTTCACCCCCCGGCCTTCCCAGTGCAGCGTGCCCATGAAATCGAACGCGGCGGGAATGCCCAGTTGCATCGCTTCTTCGGTGATGAGCACCGCGCGCTCCAGGTCGCGCTCCACCCGCAGCTTGCCTTCGCCCCGGCCATTGGCGTACAGGCTGACCAGGTTCATCATGGCTTTCCAGTGCCGCCGCTCGGCCGCCTTGTGCCACAGCGCCGCCGCACCGGCCCAGTCGCGGTCTTCGTACCACTGGTCGTAGCTGCTCAGCGCCAGGCCCTGCTCTAACCACTCTTGCGCCTCGGGGTCGATGGGCGGCACTTTGGTGGCCTCGTGCACACACTCGAACCCGGGGCGGTGCGGGTCGAAGGCTGTGAGCTTCATGTTGCGGGGCAGTTGGTTCATGTGGTGCAGCTCGCGCAGCTGGGGGTAGGTGAAGGCCACCGCACACACCGCCAACAGCAGGCCCAGGGCCCACCAGCGGGTGCGATGTGAAGGGGTTGGGGAGGTGGTTGACATGCCGATCAACCCAATCGAAAACGGCTGGTGCGCTCGTCGAGCATCGGGACCAGAAAGCCGGTGATGGGCTTTCCGTCTATCTTTGCTTTTCCATTCGCGTCAATGAGCCTTTGCCATCGATCAAACGCCTTGGTCATATCCGCAAACCGTGCAGTGCCGCCTTCGCAGAACTCCGCCCCGCCCGAGTGCATGGCCCACACCTGGCGGCGCAGCCGTTCGCTGGTGTCGGGGCAGTCGCTCACCACGTTGAGCTCGCCGTCGGCGGCGAAGCTGCGCACGTTCAGGTTGGCGCTGCCCAGGGTGAACACGCTGTCGTCGGCGATCATGAGCTTGCTGTGGATATAGATCTCGCGGTAACGCTGGTCGCGCAGGCGATCGCGCAAGGCCTTGGCGCTGGCGCTGCCCTTCTGCTGGCGCTCGAGGTCGCGCAGTTGCGCCCGGCCCTCGCGCTGGGTTTCGATGTAGTTCGCGTCAAAGGTCCACAGGCTGGCCACCAGCGTGCGCAACCCCATTTCGTCCTGGAGAGCAAAGCGAATGTCTTGGTCCTGCTGGTCCCCGCCCGCCTCCAGGTAGGTGCGCGCCACATCGCTGAGCTGCGGTTCGGGCGGCAGCACATAGGGTGGCGTGCCTTGGGGGTTCAGCGTTTGCAGTTGCTCACGCATCTGCTCGTGGCGGGCCTTGTCTTGCTTGTAGCGCTTGATTTCGGCGTCGAGCATGTCGCTCTGGCGGGGCATGCTGTTGCCATGGCCCAGTTCCTTGAGGGCATCGTGCGTGCGCGGCACCATTTGCTTGCGCTCGGGTGTGGGCGTGACGACCATGAGGTGCAGGTGGGGGATGTCGGCCGCCTGGCTGCCGACCTTGCGGTGCATGGCCACGTAGGCCTTGCGCTGGTGCTTGAGGTGGTTGACCCAGCCGGCGTGCTGGAAGTACTGGTTTTCGATGTAGAGGTAGTGGCGCGCGCTGCCGGCGACGTGGTGGTAGAGCCGTTCGATGCTGTTTTCGCCGCCATCGCGCGCGGGCTGGGTGCGCAGGATCTGCGCGCTCTGGCGCGGCCCGCTCAGGTGGTGCGTGAGGTGGGGCGGCGGCGCGTTGAGCGCGTGGCTGCGCACGAGGTCGCGGCCTTTGCCCTTGGGCGGGCCGGAGGCGGCGTTCCAGGCTTCGGTGAAGTTCTTGCTCACCATCATGAGGGCTTGGCCTTCGATGAGGCAGGCGTAGTCCTGGTAGGGCTTGAGGTTGGGCGCGGCGTCGGGCACCGCGCCTTCCCAGCCTTCACCGCGCCGGGGGTCGGTATGCAGGTGGGCGCGGGTGTCCCAGTAGTCCGTGACGCTGTTGAGCCCCATCACGTAGCCCCGGGGACGGGCGCTGTCGCGGGTGTCGTCGTAGTCGATGAGGATGGTTTTCTGGTGGTAGGTGCCCAGCCTTTCCATGCCCAGGCGCTCGGCCAGGGTGAGCTGCATGCTCTGCGCGCTCAGCAGGCGCTGGATCGCGGGGGCATCGCCATGGCGCACGCGCAGCGAGAGGTTGTCGAGCTGGCCGCTTTTGGCCAGGGTGTACCAAAGGCGGTTGGCCTCTTCGCGGCGCTGGCGCTTCTCGGCGGTGGAGAGCGTGGCGGCCGCTGCGCCGGGCGTTCGCACCGGCTCCAGCAGCGCGGCGAGCCGGGCCTGCTGCGCGGCGCTCAAAGGGGTCATGGGCGCGTCCACATAGCCGGGCATGTTGGAGACGGCCATCTCGCCCAGCGCGTCGAACCACGAGAGGATGCGCACCTGCACCGGTTGCCCGTCGCTCCAGCGGCCCACGGCGGCACCGTGCAGCAGGCTGGCCCAGGTGTCGCCTCGGGGCCAGTGGTGCGATGGGTCGCGCACGAGTTCCATGGCGGGGTCGAATCCCCAGCACACGATTTCGATGCTTTTGCGGGCGCGCTGGATGCTCGCGGCGATGTGGCGAAAGGCCTCTTCACCCGCGATGAAGCAACGCAGCGTGTTGTGGTGGAACACGGGCGAGTGGGCGTCTTCCTTCGCTTCCAGGAACCACTGCCGGCTGCTTTGGGTGCGCCGCGTGTCCAGGGGCAAGGGCAGTTTGTTCGTGACGCGGGTTTGGGTGGCCTTGCTCATCCTGTCCTCCTGAGGTCGTTGTGGCTGATGGCCCGCGAATGCTCCGGGCCGGACCACAGCGCAACCACTGGTGGATGTGACAGCTTGACGTTTGACCTCCGCACAGCCTGCTCTTCAAGGCTGCAATCCATGGCCTCAAACCTGTAACTCGTTGCATCGAATCGATGCCTCGAGGTTTTGCTGGGATGGCCGACGAAGCAGGGTGGGCCCGCCGTTCACCACCTCGATGTCGGCAGGCCGCAACACATGGGGGGAGCGGACGGGCCGGCGCTCAGTGCGTCGCCATGGCCAGCGTGAGCAGGTCGCCCTTGGCGATCTTGCCGGTGGGCGTCATCGGCAGCTCGTCGATGCCCACCACCTCCATCGACGCCAGGTCGTAGGCCACCTCAGCCTGCACCGCCGCCTTGAGCCGCGCCAGGTCCAGTTCGGCGCCGGCCTGGCGGGTGATGAAGGCGCGCGGTCGAACGCCGCCATCACGGCCCTCGGCCGGCAGGCCGATCAGCGCCGCCTGGCGCACACCGGGCTGGCGGCAGAGGGCTTCTTCGACATCGCGCGGGAACCAGTTCACGCCGTCGACGTGCAGCAGCTCGGAACGCCGCCCGCGCATGGTGACGTGGCCATCGTGGTCGATCAGGCCGATGTCGCCGGTGCGCAGCAGGCCCTGGGCCGTCACCTCCTCCGTCTTGCCGGGCTTGCCCCAGTAGCCCCACATGAAGCCGCCACGCAGCACGATCTCGCCCAACTGGCCGGGCGGCAGGCGCTGGCCATCGGGGCCCATCATCCAGACTTCCTTGTCGGGCAAGGCGGGGCCCACGCGCATCAGCTTGCTGTCTTCCGGTTCGAGTTCGGGGTAGCCCAGCGCCATGAAGCCGCCGAGTTCGCTCTGGCCGAAGCTCTCCACCAGCGGCAGGCGCAGTTCGTCGCGCCAGGCGCGCTTGAGGGTCGGCGGCACCGGCCCGCCGCCCGAGAGGCCCATGCGCAGGCGGCCGGGCGCGCGGCCGCGCAGGGCGCTTTCGGTGCGCAGCTCTTCCAGCAGCGTGGGGTTGCCCACCAGGATGCTGGCCTGCGCCTGTTCGAGCGCGTCCCAGCCGGCGGTCTGGGTCCAGAACCGCATGACGTGCACGGTCGCGCCGCGCGAGAGCGCGGGCAGCAGGTTGCCCACCAGCTGGTAGGAGCTCGACAGCGCGGTCGGGCCGAACGAGACGTCTTCCGCTCGCACGCGCAGGCGTTCGGCAATGCAGCGGCTGGCGCGCACCGTGGGTTCGTGGCTCAGGCAGGCGCCCTTGGGTTTGCCGGTGGTGCCCGAGGTGTAGGAGAGGTGGGCGATGCCGGTCTCGTCCTCGGGGTCGGGCGGCGCCGCGAAGGCCTGGGCCATCAGCTCGGGCAGGGCGTGGGCGCCCGGCTGCGCGCCGTCCATGCACACCAGGTGGTCGATGCCCGGCACCTGGGCCACGGCCGCGAGCACGGCGTCGCGCATGTCGTGGGTGTAGATGAGCACGCGCGGGCGGTGGTCGGCCAGGTAGTAGGCCAGGTCGTCCTTGAACTTGACGTTCACCAGCGCCGCGATCGCGCCGATGCGCCACGCGCCCAGCATGGCCAGCAGGTAGTCCATGCCGTTGTGCGCGAACACCGTGACGCGGTCGCCTTGGCGCACGCCCAGGTGCGCGAGCGCGCCGGCCATGCGCTCCATCTGCGCGACGGCCTCGGCGTACGACAGGCGGGCCTGCCGGTCCACCCAGACGAAGGCGGTCTTGTCGGGGTGGCGCATCGCGCCGTCGGTGATCAACTGATGCATCAGCATGGGGAAAGTCCTTTCTGTGGGGTGGGGGGGTGGGCGGTCTCTGCGGCGCTGGCTTCCTCGCAGCGCACGGTGACGTCCAGGCTCGCCAGGTCCTGCACGTATTCGAAGGACGCCTGCAGGCCGTCGAGCCATCGCAGCGCGCTCGCGTGCGACCGCAAGACCATGGCGCCCTGGTAGACGATGGTGTTGCCCCGCCGTTGGCCCTGGCCCCGGCTGCGCGTCGTGACCGTGCCCGCGCCCAGGAAGAGCGCGCCACGCCCTTGCCACTGGTAGTGGCCGTCGGGGCCGAGGCGGCCGATGAAGCTGCAGGCCGCGCTGCCCGGGCCCAGGCGGGCGGACGCGAGCGCGGCGCTGAAGCTGATTTCCATGCGCGGTCCATCGGGCGCGGGCCGCAGCACGCGCCGCGATTCGACGCGCCCCTGAAGCAACATGAACGGGGCGATGGTCTCGGTGGGGGTGGCGGGCATGGGGGGCTGAAGAATGGGCACTGGCCGCCGAGTATGGGAACAGGGCCCTTGGCATTCCATGCCCGCGCCCGCATGACGCCGATCCGCTGAATGCATGGACCGAAGGACCGGGTGCTCGGGATACTGGGCCACACCATGAACCCACGCTTGCCCAAACCCCGCCTGCTGATCGCACGCGCCGTTTTTCCCGAAGTGATCCAGCGCCTGGAGGCCTGTTTCGAGGTGGACAGCAACCAGGCCGACACCGTGCTGGATGCCACGCAGCTGGCCAGGCGGCTCGGGGACAAGCACGCGCTGCTGTCCACGGCGGGCGATGTGATCGACGAGGCCTTGCTGTCGCGTTGCCCGTCGCTGAGCATCTGCGCCAATCTCGCGGTGGGCTTCGGCAACCTGGACCTGGTGGCGATGTCGGCGCGGGGCATCGTGGCCACGCACACGCCTGGCGTGTTGACCGAGACCACGGCCGACTTCGGCTTCGCGCTGCTGATGGCGACCGCGCGGCGCCTGGGCGAGGGGGAGCGCTGCGTGCGCGAGGGCCGATGGACGAAGTGGTCCGTCGACTTCATGGCCGGGCAGGACATCCACGGCAGCACGCTCGGCGTGCTGGGCATGGGGCGCATCGGGCAGGGCGTGGCGCGCCGGGGCGCGCACGGCTTCGGCATGCGCGTGATCTACCACAGCCGCACGCGCCTGAGCCCGGCCGACGAGGCCGCGCTGCCGGCCCGCCTCGTCGGCATGGACGAACTGCTGCGTGAGGCCGATCACCTGGTGCTGACGCTGGCCCACACCGCCGCCACGCACCACCTCATCGATGCCCGGGCGCTCGCGCACATGAAGCCGGGTGCCACGCTGGTGAACATCGCGCGCGGCGGCGTGGTGGACGAGGCCGCGCTGGTCGAGGCCCTGCGAAGCGGCCGCATCGCCGCGGCCGGGCTGGACGTGTTCGAGCACGAGCCAGCGGTGCACCCGGGGCTGCTCTCGTTGCCCAACGTGGTGCTCACGCCGCACATGGCCAGCGCGAGCCGCGCGACCCGCCTGCGCATGGCCCACCTGGCGGCGGACAACCTGATCGGATTCTTCGAGACCGGCCGGGCGTTGACGCCCGTGCCGGCCCCCGCGCTCAGCGCGCCGGCCTGAGCAGCGCCGCCGTCGCCTGCCGCGCGATGTGCTCGGCGTCGACCTGGAAGAAGGCGCGCAGCGCGGCGCGCGTGTCGCTGCGGCCAAAGCCGTCGGTGCCCAGCGTGTGGAAAGCCCGACCTTCGGGCACGAAGGCGCGCACGCTCTCGGGCACGGTGCGCACGTAGTCGGTGGCGGCGATCACCGGGCCCGCGCTGTGGGCCAGCAGTTGCGTGAGGTGCGAGCGTTCGCCGCGCGCCACACCGTCGCGCGCGAGCTCGCTCCAGCTGGTGATGCTGAACACGTGCACGCCGATGCCTTGTCCGGCCAGTTGCGCGGCGGCCTTGAGCACCTCGGTAAAGATCGCGCCCGAGCCCAGCAGGGTCACCTGCTGCGCCGCCTGGTCGGGCCCGAAACGGCCAAAGCGGTAGCCGCCCTGGAGCACGCCCTCGGCCGCGCCTTCGGGCAGGTCGGGCTGGGCGTAGTTCTCGTTCATGAGCGTGACGTAATAGAACACGTCCTGCTGCTCCACCAGCATCTCGCGCATGCCCGCGTCCAGAATGACGGCGAGTTCGCCCGCGAAGGCCGGGTCGTAGGCCTTGCAGTTGGGGATGGTGGCGGCCACGAGGTGGCTGCTGCCGTCCTGGTGCTGCAGGCCTTCGCCGCCCAGCGTGGTGCGCCCGGAGGTGGCGCCGAGCAGGAAGCCGCGCGAGCGCTGGTCGGCCGCGGCCCAGATCGCGTCGCCCACGCGCTGGAAGCCGAACATGGAGTAGTAGATGTAGAACGGCAGCATGGCCAGGCCATGCACGCTGTAGCTGGTGGCCGCCGCCGTCCAGCTGGCGATGGCGCCGGCCTCGCTGATGCCTTCTTCCAGGATCTGCCCGTCCAGCGCCTCGCGGTAGCTGAGCACCGAGCCGATGTCTTCGGGCGCGTAGCGCTGGCCCACGCTGCTGTAGATGCCGACCTGCTTGAACAGGTTGGCCATGCCGAAGGTGCGCGCCTCGTCGGCCACGATGGGCACGATGCGCGGGCCCAGTTGGCCATCCTTGAGCAGGCTGCCGAGCATGCGCACGAAGGCCATGGTGGTGCTCATCTCCTTGCCGTCGGCCTTGAGCGCGAAGGCGGCATAGGCGTCGATCGCGGGCACGGGCACCACCTCGCAGGCGGTCTCGCGCCGGGGCATCGAGCCGCCCAGGCGGGCGCGGTGCTCGCGCAGGTAGCGCATCTCGGCGCTGTCGTCGGCGGGTTTGAAGAAGGCCAGGCCCGTGGCCTGCTCGTCGCTCAGCGGCAGGTTGAAGCGGTTGCGGAATTCGATCAGGTCGGCGCCGTCGAACTTCTTCTGGCTGTGCGTGGTCATCTTGCCCTGGCCTGCGCTGCCCATGCCGTAGCCCTTCTTGGTCTGCGCCAGGATCACGGTGGGTTGGCCGGTGTGCGCGGCGGCGGCCGCGTAGGCGGCGTGGATCTTCACCAGGTCGTGGCCGCCGCGTTTCAGGCGGTCGATTTGCTCGTCCGTCATGCCCTGCGCGAGGCGGGCCAGTTCCTCGTTCTGGCCGAAGAAGTTGTCGCGGTTGAAGCGGCCGTCCTTGGCGGCGAAGGTCTGCATCTGGCCGTCCACCGTGTGGGCGAAGGCGCGCACCAGCGCGCCGGTGACGTCGCGCGCGAACAGGCCGTCCCAGTCGCTGCCCCACACCAGCTTGATCACGTTCCAGCCCGCGCCGGCGAAGAGTTTTTCCAGCTCGTCGATGATGCGGCCGTTGCCGCGCACCGGGCCGTCCAGGCGCTGCAGGTTGCAGTTGACCACCCACACCAGGTTGTCGAGCTTCTCGCGCGCGGCCAGGGTCAGCGCGCTCATGCTCTCGGGCTCGTCCATCTCGCCGTCGCCGAACACGCCCCACACACGTCGCTTGTCGACGTGCACACCGTTCTCGTTGCGGCCGTCGCAGTTCTGCAGGTTGCGGTGCGTGAGGTAGCGCATGAAGCGCGCGTGGTAGATCGAGCTGATCGGGCCGATGCCCATGGAGCCGGTGGGGAACTGCCAGAAGTCGGGCATGAGCCAGGGGTGCGGGTAGCTGGAGAGGCCGCGCGCGCCGCTGGCCGGCGCGGTGATTTCCTGGCGGTAGTGCAGCAGGTCGGCTTCGTTCAGCCGGCCTTCGAGGAAGGCGCGCGCGTACACGCCGGGCGCACTGTGTGGCTGGAAGAACACGAGGTCGCCGCCGTGTGGGTCGCTGCGGGCGTGGAAGAAGTGGTTGAAGCCGGTCTCGAACAGGTCGGCCGCGCTCGCGTAGCTCGCGATGTGGCCGCCGAGTTCACCGTAGGCCTGGTTCGCGCGCACCACCATGGCCAGCGCGTTCCAGCGCATCAGCGAGGCCAGACGTTCCTCGACGGCGAGGTCGCCGGGGAAGGCGGGCTGGTCCTCCACCGCGATGGTGTTCACGTAAGGCGTGTTCAGTTCGGGCTGCCAGCCGATGCGCTGCTGGCGCGCCAGGCGCGCGAGTTCGTCGAGGATCTGCCGCGCCCGCGCGGGCCCCTGGCTGGCCGCCAGCGAGAGCAGGGACTCGCGCCACTCGAGGGTCTCCTGCGGGTCCGGGTCGGCCGACAGGGACTCGCTGAAATGCAGCTGCTTCGAAACGTCGTTCATGGGGTTCTCCTGGATCCGCCACTGTAGGCGCGCCCCGCTGGCAGTTGGTGTCAATCGGACGCACGGATGCGCGACCGCCAGGCATAAAATGTGTCGATCATGAAGTCAGACGGCACAAACCACTTCGATGTCACCGATCTGAAGATTCTGGAAGAGCTTCAGAACGACGCCAGCCTGTCCAACGTCGAGCTGGCGCGGCGCGTGCACCTCTCGCCGTCGCCCTGTCTGGCGCGGGTGCGGGCACTGGAGGCGCGTGGGCTGATCCGCCAGTACGTGGCGCTGCTGGACGCGAAGCAGCTCGGGCTGCACCTCAACGTGTTCATCTCCATCAGCCTCAAGCAGCAGAGCCGCGAGGCGCTGGAGGAGTTCGAGGCGCGCATCGGCATCCGCGACGAGGTGATGGAGTGTTACCTGATGACGGGCGACGCCGACTACCTGCTGCGCGTGGCCGTGCCCGACATGCCGGCGCTGGAGCGCTTCATCCTCGAGCAGCTCTCGCCGATCGCCCAGGTCGAGAAGATCCGCTCGAGCTTCGCGCTCAAGCAGGTGCGCTACAAGACGGCGCTGCCGCTGGACGCTGCCTGAGGGGCGCGCTCACAGCAGGGGCCGCGCGCTGCGCGCGGTGTCCTGCAGCACCGGCAGGATGCGCTTGACCGCGAGCTCGCTGGTCTCGTTGTTCATGGGCATGGTCACGCTCATCGCGCCCAGCAGCTCGTCGTTGTGGTCCCACAGCGGCACGGCGATGCCCCGGTAGTTCATCTCCAGCTGCTGTTCCGAAATCGCCCAGCCCTGTTCGCGCGCCTGCAGCAGGTTCTGGTGCAGCTGCTGTTTGTCCAGCACCGTGTGCGAGGTGAAAGGGCGCAGCGTCTGCGCCGCGAGCCAGGGTTCCCAGAAGCCTGGCCCGAGCGCGGCCAGGATCACCATGCCGGCGGCCGTCAGGTGCGGTTGCACGCGCGAGCCCAGCATGTAGCCGGTGTTGAGTTGGCGCTGCGTGCCGCTGCGCGCGATGTAGACCAGCTCGTCGTGGTCCAGCACCGCGCCGTAGGCGACCTCGCCGGTGCCGGCGGTCACGCGCTGCAGGTAGGGCTGCACGGCGCGCGGCAGGCGCGCCGATTCCAGGTAGGCCTGGCCCAGGCGCATCACGCGTGGCGTGAGCCAGAACAGCTTGCCGTCGGTGGTCACGTGGCCGGTGTGCACCAGCGTGAGCAAATACCGGCGGGTGGCGGTGCGCGTCATGCCGCAGCGCTGCGCGGCCTGGCTGGCGGTCAGGCGCGAGTGTTCGGCGTCGAAGGCCTCGATGAGGTGCAAGCCCTTCTCCAGGCCGGCGATCCAGTCGCGGCGTTCCATGTCCTGGGGGGCGTTGTAGGGCGGTGGTGGCATGCGGTGGATTCTGCCGGCTGCGTTCAGGCGCTGGCCAGGCGCAGCGCGAGGAAGTCCACGAAGCAGCGGATGCGCGAGGCCAGCTCGGTGTTGCGGTAGTAGACCGCGTGCACCGGCTGGCGTTGCTCCAGCGTGTCGCGCATCAGCACCTGCACCAGGTCGCCCCGCGCGCGGTCGGGCCCGGTCATGAAGTCGGACAGGCAGGCGATGCCCGCGCCTGCGAGCGCGAGCTGGCGCACCGTCTCGCCGCTGGAGGCGGCGATGGTGGGCGTGATCGCCAGGCCGTCGCCATCGGGGTGGCGCAGCGGCCAGGTGTTGAGGACCTCCGGCTGGGTGAAGCCCAGCAGCGCGTGCCGCGCCAGGTCCTCCACCTTGGTCGGCCGGCCGGCCTTCTTCAGGTAGGCCGGGCTGGCGTACAGGCGCAGGCGGTACGAGGTGAGGGGCCTGGCGTGCAGCGTGGAGTCGCGCAGCGTGCCGATGCGCACCGCCACGTCGGCGCGGTGCTCGATCAGGTCGATGATGCTGTCGCCGCTGTGCAGCTCCAGCTCGATGTCGGGGTACTCGGCCAGGAAGTCGTTCACCAGCGGCACCAGCACGTGCAGGATGAAGGGCGAGGCCGCGTTCACGCGCAGCTTGCCGGCGGGCTTGAGGTGGCGGCAGGCCAGCTCGTCCTCGGCGGCCTCGACCGACTGCAGGATCTCGCGCGCCCGCGCGAGGAACAGCTGGCCTTCTTCACTCAGCTCCAGGCGCCGCGTGGTGCGCCGCATCAGCGTGGTGTGGAGCTTCTGCTCCAGCCGGCTGAGCGCGCGGCTGATGCCCGAGCTGGTCTGGCCCAGCTGTTCGGCGGCGGCGCTGATGGAACCCGTGTCCACCACGGTCCTGAAGGCAAGCAGTTCATCGAGGGTGGTCTTCATTCTTGAATTTTCGGCACAAATGTTGTTCCAGGCAACCGCTTTTTCTCAAGAAATAACCGGCCCACACTGCGAACCTTTCCAGCCCTTCGGAGTGGTTTCATGCCTTTAGCCTTGCTCGCGCTGACCATCAGCGCCTTCGCCATCGGGACGACCGAGTTCGTCATCGTCGGTCTCATCCCCACCATCGCGGCCGACCTCGGCGTGAGCCTGCCCTCGGCCGGCCTGCTGGTCAGCCTGTACGCGCTGGGCGTCGCCGTGGGCGCGCCGGTGCTCACCGCGCTCACCGGCAAGCTGCCGCGCAAGACGCTGCTGCTCTCGCTGATGGCGCTCTTTACCGTCGGCAACCTGCTGGCCTGGCTCTCGCCGGGTTACGAGACGCTGATCGCCGCGCGCGTGCTCACCGGCCTGGCGCACGGTGTGTTCTTCTCCATCGGCTCGACCATCGCCACCGGCCTGGTGCCCAAGGAGAAGGCAGCCAGCGCGATCGCCACCATGTTCAGCGGCCTCACCGTGGCGCTGGTCACCGGCGTGCCGCTGGGCACCTTCATCGGCCAGCACTTCGGCTGGCGCGCCACCTTCCTCGCGGTCGCCGCGTTGGGTGTGATCGCCATCGTCGGCAGCCTGCTGTTCGTGCCGCGCAAGCTCGCGCACAGCCAGCCCGCCTCGCTGCTGCAACAGCTGGCGGTGCTCAGGCAGCCGCGCCTGCTGCTGGTGTACGCGATGACGGCCGTGGGCTACGGCGGCACCTTCGTGGCCTTCACCTACCTCGCGCCCATGCTGCAGCAGGTCACCGGTTTCCAGGCCAGCGCGGTCGGCGGCGTGATGCTGGCCTACGGTCTGTCGGTGGCGGTGGGCAACATCTGGGGTGGCCGGCTGGCCGACCGCAGGGGTCCCATCCCCGCGCTGAAGCTCATCTTCTCGCTGCTCGCGCTGGTGCTGCTGGTGCTGACCTTCACCGCCGCCAACCCCTGGCTGATGGTGCTGACCGTGCTGGCCTGGGGCGCGGTGGCCTTCGGCAACGTGGCCGGCCTGCAGGTCTACGTGGTGCAGCAGGCCGAGCGCTTCGCGCCGCGCGCCATCGACGTGGCCTCGGGCCTGAACATCGCGGCCTTCAACCTCGGCATCGCGCTCGGCGCCTGGGGCGGTGGCTGGATCGTGGACGGCATCGGCCTGCGCCACACCCCCTGGATCGGCGCCCTGGTGGTGCTCGGCGCGCTCGGCCTGACCGTGTGGAGCGGCCGCCTCGATGCGCGCGACCCGGCGCCCCAGCGAACCGCTTCACGCGCCGCCTACGCCGGTGGCCACTGAACCCTCTTTCGAAAGACATACCATGAACAACACCATCCCTTCCTTCGGCCTCGGCACCTTCCGCCTCAAGGGCCAGGTCGTGATCGACTCGGTGCGCCAGGCGCTCGAACTCGGCTACCGCCACATCGACACCGCGCAGATCTACGGCAACGAAGCCGAAGTGGGCCAGGCCATCGCCGAGAGCGGCGTGCCGCGCAGCGAGCTCTTCATCACCACCAAGATCTGGACCGACAACCTGTCGGCCGACAAGCTCGTGCCCAGCCTGCGCGAGAGCCTGCGCAAGCTGCGCACCGACCACGTGGACCTGACGCTAATCCACTGGCCCTCGCCCGCGGGCGCCGTGCCCGTGGCCGATTCCCTGCACGCGCTGCAGGCCGCGAAGGCGCAAGGGCTCACGAAACACATGGGCGTGTCCAACTTCAGCGTGAAGCTGCTGCAGGAGGCCATCGCCGCGGTGGGTGCAAAGGCCATCGCCACCAACCAGGTCGAGCTGCATCCCTACCTGCAGAGCCCGAAGCTTGTCGCGTTCGCGCGCGAGCAGGGCATCCACCTCACCTCGTACATGACGCTGGCTTACGGCAAGGTGCTGGGCGATGAGGTCATCACCGCCATCGCACAGGCGCACGGCTGGACGCCGGCGCAGGTCGCGCTGGCCTGGGCGTTGCAGCGCGGCTTCGCGGTGATCCCGTCGTCCACGAAGCGCGAGAACCTGAAGGGCAACCTGCTGGCGCCCACGCTGCGCCTGAGTGAAGAAGAGATGGCGCGCATCGACGCGCTGGACCGCGGCGAGCGCCTGGTGAACCCGGAAGGCCTGGCGCCGGCCTGGGACTGAACGCCGGGCTCAGGCGCCAGGCACGGCGGACGCGACCCCGCGCTTGAACGCGCGGCTGAATACCGCTTCCGACCCGTCGCCATGGCGCGATGAAAGCGGTCCGTGCAGTCGGTCCCTCGCTCCGGACCTTGCTGTTCATGGCACATGCTTGCTGCGAACTTGGGTCGCGAGGGACTTCCAGGGGCCGAGTCGGCCTGGACGCGCGCCTGGCCGGGCTCCAAGCCCTACGATGGCCGCGTGAAGGACTTGAGATACTTCGACCCGCACCGGCACGCGACCTGGCTGGAGCTGTTCTTCGACCTGATCTTCGTTGTCGCCTTGCGCGACGTCGGCGAGATCCTGGCGGAAGCGCACGACGGCCACATCGCGCCACAGCAGTTCCTGCACTTCGTGCTGGTGTTCCTGCCGGTGTGGTGGATCTGGGCGGGCCACACGATCTACGCCAATCGCTTCGACACCGACAGCCGCCAGCATCGGTTCTCGACGCTGCTGATGATGTTCCTGCTGGTCGTCATCTCGTCGCAGGTCTCGCACGCCACCCAGGACGCTGGCACGTACACGCTGACCGTCGCCTGTTACTGCGGCGCGCGGCTGATCGTTGCAGGGATGTACTTCGTCTCCAAGCGCAAGCACCACGACCGGGGTGGCATCGCGACGACGGTGGGCGCCGTGTTCGCCATCGGCGCCACGGTGAGCCTGTCCTCGGTCCTGCTGCCGCCGCCCTGGAGCTACAGGGTTTTCTACGCCGGGATCCTGTTCGACATGGTGGCCCTGGTGGTGCTCAACCGGCGCCTGCATGTGGTGCCCGCGCACACGGCGCACCTGGTCGAGCGCGTCGGCCTGCTGACCATCATCATGCTCGGCGAATCGGTGATCAGCATCTCCGCGGCACTGGCGGGCATCACCTGGAACCGCTCCAACGTCATCGCCGCCGTCAGCGGATTTGTCATGGTGTCGGCGATCTGGTGGATCTACTACGACAGCTTCCACCTGCTGGAGCGACGCAAGTTGACGACCGGGCACTCGATCCTCTACTCGCACTTCTTCCTGTTCATCGGGCTGGCGATCCAGGCCTCGCTGATCCGGTATGCGATCCTGGGCGGGCTCGACCCGCATGACTTCCGCCTGCTCGCCGCTGCCGGCACCGTGCTGTTCTTCGTGGGCAAGCAGTACGGCTACTACATGGAGGTGCCGGAGCTGCGGCCCTATCTGCTGTCCAACACCTCGGCGGTGTTGGCGCTGACGGCACTCGTGCTGATGTTGCCACTCGGGCTCGAGGCCATGCTGGTGGGCCTTACGGCGACGATGATCTGCTACGTGCTGCTCAACCTGCGCTACCGCCATCTGGTGCGCTCCGCGCACCGGCCGGCCTGAGCCGTGTGTGCACCGCACGGTCCACACCACCCGCCGAATCGCGCGGGTCCAGGGGCTGACCCCAGGCGTCTTCAAACAGCACATCGTCCAGGGCGCAACGCGAGGCCCAGCGCTGCTGCTGAAGCATCGGTTCCTCGTAAAAGCCGTGCACGGGACCGATGCACAACAAGGCGATCGGCTCGGCCCCGTCCGGCATCCCCAGCAGGCACGCCACAGCCGCCGGGTCGAACAACGAGACCCAGCCCACGCCCAGCCCCTCGGCTCGGGCGGCCAGCCAGAGGTTCTGGATCGCGCAGGCGGTCGAGGCGAGGTCCATCTGCGGCAGGGTCCTGCGACCAAACACATGCCGCTCACGGCCGTCCGCGAGTGCGACCACCCAGACCTCGGCCGCGTCGATCAGGCCCTCGACCTTGAGGCGCATGAAGGCTTCCTCTCGCTCGCCCAACGCCCTCGCGGTCTGCACGCGCTCCTGCTCCACCAAGGCGTGCAACCCGCGCCGCAGCGCGGGCGAGGCCACGCGCAAGAAACGCCAGGGCTGCATGAAGCCCACGCTGGGCGCGTGGTGCGCGGCGGTGAGCAGCCGGCGCATCAGCTCGGGCGCGACCGTTCCGCCAGCGAAGTGGCGCATGTCGCGCCGCTCGAAGATGGCGCGGTACACGGCATCGCGCTGGGCCGGGGGGAAGGCCTGATCGGGGGTGGGCGGGTGGGGCATGGCGGTCACTGGCTACGATCTTGCGCCGCGCCGGGGGTGTCGGCGCTGCAGGGGTGTGGGGTCCGGGGTGTTTTGGCCCTGGGGGTCGGGCAGGTCCCCCGCCCCGGGCGGACCGGGGCCCGGCCCGAAGGGCCGTGGGCCA
>JAGKSX010000111.1 GCA_018993155.1 Hydrogenophaga sp. | reverse complement strand
CGGGCGGCGGCGGCAAGGGCATGCGCGTGGTCGAGAAGAGCGAGGACTTCGCCGCCGCGCTCGCCAGCTGCCAGCGCGAGGCGCGCAACAGCTTCGGCAGCGACGCGGTGCTGATCGAAAAATACGTGCAGCGCCCGCGCCACATCGAGATCCAGGTGTTTGGCGACACGCAGGGCGACTGCGTCTACCTGTTCGAGCGCGACTGCTCGGTGCAGCGCCGCCACCAGAAGGTGCTGGAAGAGGCGCCCGCACCGGGCATGACGCCGGAGCTGCGTGCCCAGATGGGCGCGGCCGCCGTGGCGGCGGCCAAGGCGGTGAACTACGTGGGCGCGGGCACGGTGGAGTTCATCGTCGAACAGCCCGAGGGCTACGCCCATCCCGAGGCCATGCGCTTCTATTTCATGGAGATGAACACCCGCCTGCAGGTGGAGCATCCGGTGACCGAGGCCATCACCGGTCTGGACCTGGTGGAGTGGCAGCTGCGCGTGGCCGGCGGCGAGCCGCTGCCGCTGAAGCAGGAAGACCTGCGCATCCACGGCCATGCGATCGAGGCGCGCATCTGCGCCGAAACGCCGGACAACAACTTCCTGCCCGCCACCGGCACGCTCACGGTCTACCGCAAGCCGGCCTGCACCAGTTTCGAACGCGGCGCGGTGCGCATCGATGACGGCGTGCGCGAGGGCGACACCATCAGCCCGTTCTACGACTCCATGGTCGCCAAACTGATCGTGCACGGTGCCACGCGCGAAGAGGCCTTGTCGCGGCTGGACGCCGCGCTGGCCGAGACGCGCATCGTCGGCCTCTCGACCAACGTGCAGTTCCTGCGCCACGTGGCCACCAGCCGCGCATTCGCCCAGGGCGAGCTGGACACCGCGCTGATCCCGCGCGAGGCCGCCGCGCTGTTCCACCAGGACAAGGTGGGCCTGCCGCTGGCCGTGGCCGCCGCCGTCGCGCAGACCCTGGTGGCCGAGCGCGCGCAGGAAGGCGCCGACCCGTTCTCGCGCCGCGACGGCTGGCGCCCGCACGGCATCACCGTGCGCCGCTTCGATTTCGAATACCAGGGGGAGACCCTGCTGGCCCAGCTGAGTTACCTGCACGACGGCGCGCTGCAACTTGCCTTCGGCGAGGTGAGCGGCGCGCTGGCCTTCGAGGCGCTGCCCGCCGACACCGGCACCCGCATGGACCTGCGCTTCAACGGCCAGCGCCAGACCGTGCAGACCTGGCAGGTGGACGAACACGTGCACGTGTTCTGCGCCCTGGGCGCGACCCAGATCGAGGAAATCGACGCCCTGGCCCACGCGGGCGAGGTGGCGGCTGAGGGCGGCCGCCTCACCGCGCCCATGCCGGGCAAGGTGGTGTCGTTCGCGGTCAAGGCCGGCGACGCGGTGACCAAGGGCCAGGCGCTGGCCGTGATGGAGGCGATGAAGATGGAGCACACCATCGCCGCGCCGGCCGACGGCACCGTGGCCGAGCTGCTCTACGCGCCCGGCGACCAGGTGAACGAAGGCGCCGAACTGCTCAAGCTCTCCGTGGCCTGACAGCGCCGCTGCGCGAGGCCGCGTAAGCTCGCCGCATGAACATCACCTTCTGCTGCGCCAACACCCGGGTCGGCCCCTGGCTGGCCGATCTGCGCCTGGCCTTGCCCCAGGCCAACGTCACCGAATGGCAACCCGGCGCCCCCCAGGCCGACCACGCGGTCGTCTGGGCGCCGCCGCAACAATTCATGGACGAACAACCCGGCCTCAAGGGCCTGTTCAACATCGGCGCGGGCGTGGATGCGCTGCTCAAGCTCCGGCTGCCGCCCTCCGCCAAGGTGGTGCGGCTCGACGACGCAGGCATGTCGGTGCAGATGGCCGAGTACGTGTGTCACGCCGTGATCCGCCACTTCCGCGAGTTCGACGCCTACGAGGCCGACGTGGCGCAGGGCCGCTGGTCGTACCGCAAGCCGCGCCTGCGGGCCGATTTCCCTGTCGGCGTCATGGGCCTGGGCGTGCTGGGCGAGCGCGTGGCCCAGGCGCTGCGCCAGTTCGACTTCCCGGTGCACGGCTGGAGCCGTTCGCCCAAGGCGATCGATGGCGTGATCTGCCACGCCGGTCACGCGGCCTTCGACAGCTTCCTGGCCTCGTGCCGGGTGCTGGTGAACCTGCTGCCGCTCACGCCCGAGACGCGCGACATCCTCAACCGCGACACGCTGTCGCGCCTGCGGCCCGAGGCGTACCTGATCAACGTCGCGCGCGGCGACCACCTGGTGGAAGACGACCTGCTCGCGCTATTGGAGAGCGGCCACATGGCTGGCGCCACGCTCGACGTGTTCCGCACCGAGCCGCTGCCCGCCCAGCATGGTTTCTGGAAACACCCGAAAATCACGGTCACGCCCCACACCTCGGCGCGCACGCTGCGCGAAGAAAGCATCGCCCAGATCGCCGGCAAGATCCTCGCGTTCGAACGCGGGGACCCGATCGCCGGCGTGGTCGATCCGGTGCGCGGGTACTGACCCCCTCGAAAGACCCCCATGAAACTGCCCTCCCGCGTCCAGCTCATCGACGTCGGTCCCCGCGACGGCCTGCAGAACGAAAAGCAGCCGGTGCCGGCGGCCGTCAAGGTCGAGCTGGTGCACCGCCTGCAGGCCGCCGGCCTGAAAGAGATCGAGGTCACCAGCTACGTGAGCCCCAAGTGGGTGCCGCAGATGGCCGACAACCACGAGGTCATGGATGGCATCCGGCGCCAAAGCGGCATCCGTTATTCGGTGCTCACGCCCAACCTCAAGGGTTATGAAGCCGCCGTGGCAGACAAGCCCGACGAGATCGTGGTGTTCGGCGCCGCCAGCGAGGCCTTCAGCCAGAAGAACATCAACTGCTCGATCGCTGAAAGCATCGAGCGCTTCGCGCCCGTGGTCGAGGCCGCGCGCGCGGCCGGCATCGCCGTGCGTGGCGCGATGAGCTGCACCGTGGGCTGCCCCTACGAAGGCGAGATCGCGCCCGAGCGCGTGGCCTACCTCGCCGGGCTCATGAAGGGCATCGGCGTGCAGCGCGTGGACGTGGCTGACACCATCGGCGTGGGCACACCACGCAAGGTGCAGGCCGCGCTGGAGGCCACGCTGACGCACTACGGCATCGATCAGATTTCAGGCCACTTCCACGACACCTATGGCCAGGCGCTGTCCAACACCCTGGCCGCGCTCGAGATGGGGGTCTGGAACTTCCAGTCGTCGGTGTCCGGCCTCGGTGGCTGCCCCTACGCCAAGGGTGCCACCGGCAACGTGGCGACTGAAGACGTGGTTTACCTCCTGCACGGCATGGGCATCGCCACCGGCATCGACCTCGACGCGCTGGTGGATGCCGGCGTCTACATCAGCGAACAGCTCGGCCGGCCCACCGGTTCGCGCGTGGCTCGCGCATTGCTCGCGAAACGCGCGGGGTGATATGACGTCACCCCCGCCGCGCTTCGCGC
>JAGKSX010000110.1 GCA_018993155.1 Hydrogenophaga sp. | reverse complement strand
GGGCAACACCTGCGGCCCGGCAAAGCCGGTTCCGCGGTGTTTCTGGGCTGGTATCGTTTTGTGCGCCGCGCATCGTCCGCCGCACAGCAGATCAAACTGAGAAAGACATTCCATGGAATTGCAA
The DNA here is from genome assembly GCA_018993155.1 of Hydrogenophaga sp. Classification (GTDB taxonomy): domain Bacteria; phylum Pseudomonadota; class Gammaproteobacteria; order Burkholderiales; family Burkholderiaceae_C; genus Hydrogenophaga. The sequence goes on along the minus strand of JAGKSX010000110.1, from coordinate 9,339 downwards.
GTCTGGATGGCGTATTTCGTGGCCTCGTGGGCCATCGCGCTCTCGCCCGGTTCGGGCGCGGTGCTGTCGATGACGCACGGCCTGGCCTATGGCGTGAAGAAAACCAGCGTGACCATCGCGGGCCTGCAGCTGGGGCTGGCGGTGATCCTGCTGGTGGCCGGCGTCGGTGTGGGGGCGCTGTTGCTGGCCTCGGCCACCGCCTTCACCATCGTGAAGTTCGCGGGCGCGGGCTACCTGATCTGGCTTGGCTTCAACCAGTGGCGTGCCCGCGTGGGCGTGGTGCCCGAGGCGGGCGATGCCGTGCCGGCCCAGGTGGCCGTGCCCTCGGCGCGCGAGCGCTTCGTCATGGGCTTCTTCACCAACGTGACCAACCCCAAGGGCATCGTCTTCATGGTGGCCGTGCTGCCGCAGTTCATCGACCCCACGCGCGGCCTCTGGCTGCAGCTGCTGATCCTGCTGGCCACCACCGTGGTGGTCGATCTGATCGTGATGCACGGCTACGCCTTCCTGGCCTCGCGCGCGCAGCGATGGCTGGCCACGGCCCGTGCCCGGCGCGCGCAGAACCGCGTGTTCGGCGGCGTGCTCATGGCCATGGGTGCTAGCCTCCTGCTCGTGAAACGCGCGGCATGAGGAGCGACACCAGCATGTGCGGCGCCGAACTTCAGACCCTGCCCGAGACCGTGCAGCGCGTGGCGCGCGTGCTGCAGGACGCGGGCCACGCCCACGCCCCCGTGATGCTCGACGACGCCGCGCGCACCGCGCAGCAGGCGGCCGATGCCCTGGGCGTGGCCCTGGGCCAGATCGCCAAGAGCATCATCTTTCGCCGCAAGAGCGACGACGCGGCCGTGCTGGTCATCACCTCGGGCGACCTGCGGGTGGACGAGAAGAAGGTGCAGGCCCTGGTGTGCGCCGACGGCGGCAAGCTCGGCCGGGCCGATGCCGACTTCGTCAAGGCGCGCACCGGGTTTTCCATCGGCGGTGTCTCGCCGCTGGCGCACGCGGTGGCGCCCGTCACGCTGATCGACGCGCAGCTCTCGCGCTTCGACGAGATCTGGGCCGCGGCTGGCCACCCGCATGCGGTGTTCCGCCTCAGCCCCGTCGAGCTCCAGTCGCTGACCGGCGCGCCGGTGCACGACGTCACCGTGGTGGCCTGAACGCATGTCCTTGCCGCCGCCCCCCGTCACCCTCCAGGCCGCGCGCCGCCGTGCCGGACTCCGCCCCGGCGTGCCGTCGCCGTGCATCTCGGTCTGCGAGATGGACGAGGCCCACAACCGCTGCAAAGGGTGCTTCCGCACGCTGGAAGAAATCGGCATCTGGAGCCGCGCCAGCGATGCGGACAAATTGCTGATCTGGCAACAGGTGGAAGCGCGGCAATCGTCCCGGACCGACCCATGACCGACATCCTGTTCTTTTACGACCCGATCTCGCCCTACGCCCACCTCGCGTTCGAGCGCCTGCCCGAAGCCCTGATGGGCCACAGCGTGCAGGTGCGCTACCGGCCCGTGCTGTTCGCCGCGCTGCTCAAGGCGCACGGCCAGCTGGGCCCGGCCGAGATCCCGGCCAAGCGCGACTGGACCTACCGCCACGTGAGCTGGCTCGGGCACCACCACGGCGTGGTGCTCGACATGCCGGCCGCGCACCCGTTCAACCCGCTGCCCCTGCTGCGCCTGGGCCTGGCCTGCGCGACGGACGACGCGCCGGGCGAGACCAACCGCTATGTCACCGAGCTGCTGTTCCGCCACGTCTGGCGCGGGGGGCTCGACGCCGCCGACCCGGCGCGGCTGGCCGAGCTGCAGGCTCTGTTGCAGGACCACATGGCGCAGCGCGGCAAGCCGTGGAACGCGCCCGACAGCGAGGTGGTCAAGCAGCGCCTGCGCGCCAACACCGACGAGGCGCTCGCGCTCGGCCTGTTCGGTGTGCCGGCGATGGTGGTGGACGGCCGCGTGTTCTGGGGACACGACGCCCTGCCCATGCTGCGCGCCTACCTGGACGGCGACACCTGGTTCGAGACCCAGTGGGGCGCGGCGGCGCAGCGGCCCGAAGGCGTGCGCCGGTCTCAGACGGGCTAGCCGCCGGGTCGCTCCCAAGGCAGGTCCAGCCCCCTTGGGGGGCAGCGACCCGCGCAGCGGTGGAGCGTGGGGCTCTTAAGTTTGAAACGCCGCCGCCACGCCCATCACCTCGCCGGTGTGGGCGGCCTCATAACCCTTGAGCGCGGCCACGCGCGCGCGGAACGCCGGTGAGCGCAGCACCGTGAGCACCGGCCGCAGCTCGGTGCGGTCCAGCGCGTCGGCCGGCAGCGCGAAGAAATAGCGCTCCTTCAGCAGGGGGATGAAATGCAGGCCGAAGCGGTGCGCGGCGGTCTGCACGCCGATGCCCACGTCGGCCATGCCGCTGGCCACATAAGCGGCCACGGCGGCGTGGGTGAGTTCGGTGTTGTCGTAACCCGCCACCGCCTGCGGCGCGATGCCTTCGCGCTTGAGCAGCAGGTCGGTCAGCACCCGCGTGCCCGAGCCCTCGGGCCGGTTGACGAAGCGCAGCCCGGGCCGCGCGAGGTCGGCCAGCCCGCGCAGGCCCAGCGGGTTGCCCGCCGCCACGAAGAGCCCCTGCGTGCGCACCGCCAACTGCACCAGCAGGTGCTGGTCGGGCTTGAGCCAGGTCAGGTAGCGCCGAGCGGCGGCGGCTTCGAACTCGCCCAGCGGCACGTGAAAACCCGCGAGTTCGCAATCGCCCTGCGCGAGCGCGGCCACGGCCTCCAGGCTGCTGCGGTAACGCAGCTCCACCGGCACCTGGCGCGCCGCCAGCTGTTCGCGCAGCGCGGCCACCGCGAAGCCGTGGCTGGCGTGCAGACGCGGCACGGCGCGCTGGCGGCGCTGCACGCGCCCGAGTTCGCCTTCGAGCTCCGAGGCCAGCGATTCGAGCAGGGGTTGCAGGCGCGCGCCGATGCGGGCATCGGCCCAGATGAGCTTTTCACCCAGCGGCGTGAGCGCCGAGCCGCGCCCGCGCCCGCGCACCAGCAGCGGTTGGCCGAACAGCTGCTCGGCCTGTTGCAGCAGGCCCCAGGCGTGGCGGTACGACAGGCCCAGCTCGCGCCCGGCCTGCGAGATGCTGCCCGAACCCTGCACGGCCGCAAGCAGGCCGAGCAGGGTGTTGGCATCGAGCGCGGGGCCGTCTTCCTGGGCGATGCGCCATTGGGGCTGGAGGGTGATGCGCAGCATGGGGGGAAGCCCGACTTTATGAACTGTCAAACATATTAAAACAACCCATACGGTGCTACGCTGAAAAAATGACCAGAACGACGGCCCACGAGACCCCCGAGCGCCCCACCGGCACCGTGATTCCCATCCGCCCGATCGAGGCGATGGGGCGCGGCAAGGCGCGCTACACGCCCAAGGGGCGGCAGACCTCACCCGAAGCACGCGAGCGCGTGGCCGCGCTGTGCGATGGCCTGGCGCCGCGCGCCGACCTGCTGATCGAACACCTGCACCGCCTGCAAGACGGCGAAGGTGCGCTGCGCCACGGCCACTTGGCCGCGCTGGCCGAGCGGCTGCGGCTGAGCCAGGTCGAGGTGTTCGAGGTCGCGAGCTTCTACCACCACTTCGAGATCGTCGACGATGCCGCACCCGTGCCGCAGACCGTGGTGCGTGTGTGTACCAGCCTCTCGTGCGCCATGGCCGGCGGCGAGGAACTGCTGGCCGACCTGCAGACCGCGCTGGCGGGTGACGCCACGGTGCGCGTGCAGGCCGCACCGTGCATCGGCCAGTGCCACGTGGCACCGGCTGCCTGCGTGGGCCAGCGCCAGCTGCCGCAGGCCAGCGTGGCTGGGGTGCAGGCGCTGCTGACCTGTGGAGACACCGGGCCACGCCAACTGCCCGCGCCCGCACCCGCCGAATTCAAGCAGCTGCGGCGCCTTCTTTCGGGCGGTCTCAACGCCGAACAGGTGCTGACCGAGCTGAAAGCTTCCAACCTGCGCGGCCTGGGCGGCGCGGGTTTTCCGTCCTGGCGCAAGTGGGAGACGGTGCGCGCCCAGCCCGGCCCGCGCCACATGGTCGTCAACATCGACGAAGGCGAGGTCGGCACCTTCAAGGACTGGCAGGTGCTCAGCAGCGCCGAGGCCGGCGCGCCGCAGATGCTCGAAGGCCTGCTGATCGCCGCCCAGGTGGTGGGCATCTCGCACGCCTGGATCTACCTGCGCGACGAATACCACGACGTGCGCGAACTGCTCACGCGCGAGCTCGCGCGGCTCGACACCACCCTGCGCGCGCTGATCGAACAACACCCCGGCTACACGCCCCCACGCATCGAGCTGCGGCGCGGCGCGGGCGCCTACATCTGCGGGGAAGAGTCGGCGCTGATCGAATCGGTGGAGGGCAAGCGCGGCCTGCCGCGCCTCAAGCCGCCCATCGTGGCCATGCACGGCGTGTTCGGCCGGCCCACGCTGGCGCACAACCCCGAAACCCTGTGGTGGCTGCCGCTGATCCTGGCCAAGGGCGGGGCCTGGCTGGCCGGCGAAGGCCTGCGCGGGCGCAGCGGCCTGCGGCGCTTCTCGGTCTCGGGCCGCGTGAACAAGCCCGGCGTGCACCTGGCGCCGGCCGGCATCACGCTGCGCGAACTGGTCAACGAACACGCGGGCGGCATGGTCGAGGGCCACACGCTCTACGCCTACCTGCCGGGCGGCGCCTCGGGCGGCATCCTGCCGGCCTCGCTGGCCGACGTGCCGCTGGACTTCGACACCCTGGTCGACCATGGCAGCTTCATCGGCTCCATGGCCGTGGTGGTGATGAGCCAGCACGACACCGCGCGCGGCGCCGCGCTCAACCTCATGCAGTTCTTCGAGCACGAGTCCTGTGGCCAGTGCACGCCCTGCCGCGCCGGCACCACCAAGGCCGTGCAGCTCATGCAGGCGCCGGTGTGGAACGCGCCGCTGCTCGGCGAGCTCTCGCAGGTGATGCGCGACGCCAGCATCTGTGGCCTGGGCCAGGCCGCGCCCAACCCGGTGGACAGCGTGCTGCGGTTCTTTGCCCATGAAGTGAACGCCGGAGGTGCGGCATGAAGACCGACGACCTGCCCCTGGACGCGACGCCGATCGCCTTCACCCTCAACGGCCGCGCGCTGGAAGCCGCGCCCGGCGAGAGCATTCTGAAAGCCGCGCAGCGCGCGGGCGTGGACATCCCGCACCTGTGCCACAAGGACGGCCTGCGCAGCCCCGGCAACTGCCGCGCCTGCGTGGTCGACATCGAAGGCGAGCGCGTGCTTGCGCCCTCGTGCTGTCGCGCGCCCAGCGCCGGCATGGTGGTGCACAGCGACAACGCCCGCGCCAGCGCCGCGCAGAAGACGGTGCTGGAGCTGTTGCTGTCCGACGCGCCCGACACCGCCGCGCTCAAGTTCGACAGCGAGCTGGCGCATTGGGCCGAGGTGGCCGGCGCGTCGCCCGGGCGCTTCCCCGCGCGCGCCGCCGCCGTGCACGACCTGAGCCACCCCGCGATGGCGGTGAACCTCGATGCCTGCATCCAGTGCACGCGCTGCATCCGCGCCTGCCGTGAGACCCAGGGCAACGACGTGCTGGGCCTGGCTTTCAGGGGCGGCCACGCGCAGATCGTGTTCGACCAGAACGACCCCATGGGGGCGAGCACCTGCGTGGCCTGCGGCGAGTGCGTGCAGGCCTGCCCCACGGGCGCCATCGCCCCGGCCAATGGCGCCTTCGCCAAACCCTCGCAGCAGCAGGTCGATTCGGTCTGTCCCTTCTGCGGCGTGGGTTGCCAGCTCACCTACCACGTCAACGACGGCAAGATCGAACACGTCGAAGGCATCGCGGGGCCGGCCAACGAAGGCCGCCTGTGCGTCAAGGGCCGCTTCGGTTTCGACTACGCGCACAGCCCGGAGCGCCTCACGCGCCCGCTGATCCGCCGCGCCGGCGTGCCCAAGGACCCGCACGGCGAGCTGCGCCGCCTCACGCCCGAGCAGGTGCGTGAGCGCTTCCGCGAAGCCAGCTGGGACGAGGCGCTGGACGCCGCCGCCGAAGGCTTCCGCAAAGCCCTGGCCGCCACGCAGGCGCGCGGGCGCCAGGGCCCGGTGGCCGGCTTCGGTTCGGCCAAGGGCACGAACGAAGAGGCCTACCTGTTCCAGAAGCTGATCCGCACCGCGTTCGACACGCACAACGTGGACCACTGCACGCGCCTGTGCCACGCCTCCAGCGTGGCCGCGCTCATGGAAGGCCTGGGCTCGGCGGTGGTCACCAACCCGCTGCGCGACGTGCAGCACGCCGATTTCGTGCTGCTGATCGGCGCCAACCCGGCGCAGAACCACCCGGTGGGCGCGACCTGGATCAAGAACGCGGTGAAGCAGAGCGGCCTGAAGCTGGTGCTGGCCGACCCGCGCCGCACCGAGCTCGCGCGCCACAGCTGGAAGCACCTGGGCTTCAAGTCCGGCACCGACGTGGCCCTGCTCAACGCGCTGCTGCACACCATCGTGTTCGAAGGCCTGACCGACCCGGCCTACATCGAAGCCCACACGCTGGACTTCGCGCAGCTCAAGGCCCACCTGGTGGACTTCTCGCCCGAGGCGATGGCGCCGGTCTGCGGCATCGACGCGGCCACGCTGCGCGAGGTCGCGCGCGCCTACGCCACGGCGAAGAACGCCATGATCCTCTGGGGCATGGGCATCAGCCAGCACACGCACGGCACCGACAACGCGCGCTGCCTGATCGCGCTCGCGCTGGTCACCGGCCAGATCGGCCGCCCCGGCACCGGGCTGCACCCGCTGCGCGGCCAGAACAACGTGCAGGGCGCGAGCGACGCCGGGCTCATCCCCATGGTGCTGCCCGACTACCAGCGCGTGGCCGACGGCCCGGCGCGCGAGAAGGCCGAGCGCCTGTGGAACCTGGCGCCGGGCACGCTGCGCAGCGAAGCCGGCCTCACGGTGGTGGAGATCGTCGACGCGGCCTACCGCAAGGAGATCCGCGCCATGCTGATCCAGGGCGAGAACCCGGCCATGAGCGACCCCGACGCGGCCCACGCGCGCGAAGCGCTCGCGGGGCTGGACCACCTGGTGGTGCAGGACATCTTCCTCACCGAGACCGCCAGCCTGGCCGATGTGGTGCTGCCCGCCACCGCCTGGCCCGAGAAGACCGGCAGCGTGACGAACACCGACCGCTGCGTGCAGCTCGGCCGCAAGGCCGTGCCCGCGCCGGGCGAGGCCCGCGCCGACGCCTGGATCACCGAACAGCTCGCGCGCCGCCTTGGCCTGGGCTGGACCTACGGCGTCGCCGCCGACGGCAGCGGGACGGACGACGCCGCGCAGGGCATCGGCGCGGTGTTCGAGGAAATGCGCGCCCTCATGCCCAGCATCGCCGGCCTGTCGTGGTCGCGCCTGTGCCGCGAGGGCGCGGTCACCCACCCGGTGGTGGACGAAGCCGACCCCGGCCAGCCGGTGGTGTTCACCGACGGCTTCCCCACGCCCAGCGGCCGCGCCTCGCTGGTGGGCGCGGTGCTCACGCCGCCGGCCGAGCAGCCCGACGCCGAATTCCCCATGGTGCTCATCACCGGCCGCCAGCTCGAACACTGGCACACCGGCAGCATGACGCGGCGCAGCGGTGTGCTCGATGCGCTCGAACCCAGCCCCGTGGTGAGCTTGCATCCCGAGACCGCCCAGCGGCTCGGGCTGTGGGCAGGCGCGCAAGCGCAGGTGCGCTCCCGGCGCGGCGAGGTCGCCCTGCCCGTGCGGATCGACGAAGGCATGCCACGCGAGACCGCCTTCATTCCCTTCGCCTACGCCGAGGCCGCCGCCAACCTGCTCACCAACCCCGCCCTGGACCCGGTGGGCAAGATCGCGGAATTGAAGTACTGTGCGGTGGACGTGCGGCCTGTTGTGGCCGCGCGTGATCCGGCCCGGCATTGACCTGCCTCAACGCGGCAGTTTGACGGGACTCCTACGATGAACCCTCCGCCCGACGGGTGGGGCGGTTCACATCTCATGCAAGGAGCGCCACCATGTTCAAGAAAATTCTCGTGCCCACCGACGGTTCCACGCTGGCCGCGCAGGCCACCACGGTCGCGTTGGGGCTGGCCAAGAGCCTGAACGCGCAGATCATCGGCGTCAACGTGATCGACCCGTTCCCGTACATCGGCATCGGAGACGCCTCGGCCGTGGGCCTGCAGGCCTACCTGACCGAAGCCAAGAGCGCGGCCGGCCAGGCGCTGGACGCGGTGCGCCAGGCCTGCGAGGCCCAGGGCGTGGTGTTCGCGGCGGGTGACACCATCGAACGCAACGTGGTCTACGAAGGCATCATCGAAACGGCCGAGGCCGAAGGCTGCGACCTGATCGTGATGGGCTCCCACGGCCGCCAGGGCGTCAAGGCCCTCATTCTGGGCAGCGTGGCGCAGAAGGTGCTGACGCACGCCAAGGTGCCGGTGCTGATCGTCAAGGGCTGAGGGCCGACCGTTCGGCGCCTGCCCATCGGGGTGAACCCTTGGATGGGCCCCCTGCCTGACCCGCTGACAGCGAGTTGACAGCGGGGCTTCCTAGCATCTCTTCCACAGATGGCGCGCCGTGCCGCGCCACACCGGAGGAGACATGCGGCGCAATCAATTCCTCATGGCACTGGGTGGCTGGGCGGCGGCGTCTTGCCTGCCCGCGCGCGCCAGCGGCGCGGATCGCCTGTCCGTGCTGATCCCCGCGAGCGCGGGGGGCGGCTGGGACGCCACCGGCCGCGCGCTCGGTGCGGCGATGGTCGCGACCGGGCGCTACCGCGAGGCCCTCTACGACAACAAGGGCGGCGCCGCGGGCACCCTGGGCCTGGCCGCCTTCCTCCAGGAGGCGCGGGGTCAGCCGAATGCCCTGCTCATCATGGGCGCGGTCATGATCGGTGGCCTGGTGTCGTCGAAGACCCCGCTGCGCCAGCTGCAGCAATGCACGCCGATCGCGCGCCTCACCAGCGAGTACAGCGCCTTCGCCGTGGCGGCCGGCTCCCCGATCCGGTCGCTGGGCGCCGTCGCCGAGCGGCTGCGCCAGGCCCCCGGCAGCGTGCGCTTCGGAGGCGGCTCCAAGGCCTCGACCGAGCACATCGCCGTCTCGATGTTCGCGCGCAGCCTGCGCGTGCCGCCCCGGGAGATCCGCTACCTGCCCCATGGCGGCGGCGCGGACGCGGTGGCCGCCCTGCTCAAGGGCGAGATCGATGTGGTGGGCGGTGGCTACGGGGAACTGGCCCAGGGCATCGCCCGGGGCCAGCTGCGCCTGCTCGGTGTGACCGCGCAACGGCGCCTGCCCGGCTTGCCGGACGTGCCCACGCTCAAGGAGCAGGGGTACGACGTCACCATCGGCAACTGGCGCGGCGTCTACGGCGCG
>JAGKSX010000109.1 GCA_018993155.1 Hydrogenophaga sp. | reverse complement strand
GACTTCTACCCCGGCATCCACCACGCCACCACCGTGGGCAAGCTGTTCCGGCCCGACCACCCGCTGCTGCCCAACTACAAATGGGTGCCCATCGGCTACCACGGCCGCGCCTCCACGCTGCGCGTGAGCCCCGACGAATTCAAGCGCCCCATGGGCCAGCTGAGCCCCGGCAACGGCGCCGCCGCCCCCACGCTGCAGCCCACGAAGCGGCTGGACCACGAACTCGAACTCGGCCTGGTCATCGGCCAGCCCAGCCAGCAGGGCGAGCCCATCGCCATCGAAGACGCGGAAGACCACCTCTTCGGCATCGTGCTGCTCAACGACTGGAGCGCGCGCGACATCCAGGCCTGGGAATACCAGCCCCTCGGCCCCTTCCTCTCGAAGAACTTCGCCAGCACGCTCTCGCCCTGGATCGTCACCATGGAAGCGCTGGCCCCCTACCGCCAGGCCTTCACACGGCCCGAAGGCGACCCGGCACCGCTGCCCTACCTGGACTCGGCCAGCAACCGCGAACAAGGCGCGATCGACATCGCGCTGGAAGCCTGGGTGCAGACCGCCGCCATGCGCGCAGCCGGCCACGCGGCGGAACGGCTCTGCCGATCCAACTTCACCGACGCCTACTGGACCGCCGCGCAGCTGGTGACGCACCACACCGTGAACGGCTGCGACCTGCGTGCGGGCGACCTGCTGGGCACCGGCACGCTCTCGGGCCCCGCGCCCGAGCAAGGCGGCTCGCTGCTCGAACTCACGCAAGGCGGCCAGCGCCCCCTGACGCTGGCCAACGGAGAAAGCCTGGGTTTTCTGCAGGACGGCGACACCATCGTGCTGCGCGCGCACTGCGAGCGCGAGGGGTACCGGCGCATCGGGTTCGGCGAGTGCCGGGGGACGGTGCTGCCGCGCTGAATCGATCAGCTCGGCCAGTGAGCCGCGAAGTCAAACGTCAGCTGGCGGTGATGCCGGATGGACAGCAGGTACACGGTTCGGGTGGATTCCATCGCCACATACAACAGCAGGTAGTCGCCGTGCAGGTACTCGCGCAAGGCGTTGGCCGCGCCAGCGGGGAGGGCGCCGAGCTGGGCCAGCGCTTCAGCCGATTGCGGTGGATGATCCAGGTATCGGCGCCCCATGCGTGGGAAACGGGCCAGATTCGGAATGACCGTTGCCCGCAAGTTCGCCAGAAGGTCGTCGAACGCAAAGCCCGCGCCTGCATCGGTCAGGAACACCTCGATGGCGTCCAGGCGCTTCAGAAAGCTCGCGGTCAGTTCGACCCGATAGAGATCTTCAGCCACGCTTTTTCACGGCTTTGGCGGCGGCAGTGGGGCGGTGTGCGTCGGTCTTCTTTGTACCGGACCGGCGTTGCTGAAGCTGGGCGATCGCGGCGTCGGCCTCGTGGCTGCGCCCGGCGGTGATGTCCGCCAGGCCACGCTTCGCGTCATCGATCAACAACAGATGAATGCGCTCCCGCTCCAGACGGTGGTAGTAGTCGAGGCGGTCCGCGTCGATCAAGGCGACGTAGCTTTCGCCGTTCTTGGTGATGATCTTTTCGGCACCGGCCTTCGCCTGCTCGGCCAGCTCGGAGAGGTGGGCTCGGGCCTGGGTGAACGGCACAACGTCCCTGATCGAAATGCTCATGATTCACTCCATACAGCTTGCAGAATTCTGTGCATTTTAAAAGGCTTTGTGTCAACCGGCCTTAGCGCGTCAAGCACCGTGAGAGGCGATCGACCACGTCTCTCTCCGCGCGGCCTTCGTCGGCCCCGGCATGAAACACCGCGCAAGTCGCCGAGCCCGCGCCCTGGGCGCAACGGTAGACCGCCACCACACTGCCCGGCCCCACGCCGGTGTGCCCGGCCACGGTGAACCCCGCGTCCACCGTGCCTTGCATCAGCCCCAGGCCATAAGCCGCCGACGTCCACGGCCGCCCAGGGATGGCCCCGCCGAGGTGGCGCGCCGTCTGCATCTCGCGCAACAGCGCATCGGGCAGCAGGTGCCCGGCCAGCAGACGGTCCAGGAACAGCGCCGCGCCCGACAGCGGGCCCACCAGCAGGCCGTGATAGACCCACCCCGGGTCGTAGGCCGGGGCGACCCCGAGGCCCGCCATGTCCACCGGGGTGGTCGCGAGGCGAGCACCCACCACCCCCAGCGGCGCCAGCGCCCGTTGCGCCAATGCGTCCTGCAGCGCGAGCCCCGCCACGCGCTCGATAAGCCGCGCGACATACAGATAACCCACGTTGGAATACCGCCACGCAGCCCCGGGCTCGTGGCGAAGGCGGGTGGCGTCCAGGCGCTGCAGCATCTCGGCCACCGGCCACGGCGCCCCATCGCGCGCCACGGCGGCGTGGTACTCGGGCAGCTCGCCGTAGTCCGCCAGCCCGGCCTCGTGCCGAAGAAGTTGGCGCAGCGTGAACGGGCCTTCGGGCACCGCATCGTCGAGCCCGACCAGGCCGTCGCGCACCAAGGTCAGTGCCGTGGCGGACAACACCGTCTTCGTGAAGCTCCACCAGGGCACCGTGGGATCGTGCCCTTCCTGAGGCAGCGGCGAACCGCCCAAGACGAGCGAGAAGGGCCCGCCGCATCCACTTGAGCCCGGACCCCGATGGGGCTTACCGTTGGCCTGACCGTCGGTCATGCGCGAGCCCTGATCTTGACCGGCATCACCATCGCCCCTGAAATCTGCATCAGGCGGCGGATGGGCTGCGGCCCATGGCGTCCAGCGCGGCCTCCAGGGCGCCGATGTCGACGGGCTTCGTCATGTGGTCGTCGAAGCCGCTCTGAAGGGCCTTCTCGCGATCGGCGTGCTGCCCATAGCCGGTCAACGCAATCAGGTGCAGGGCCCGCGTTGCAGCCTCTGCCCTGAGCCGGCGCGCCAGCTCGTAGCCGTCCATCCCGGGCAGGCTAATGTCGACGACGCACACATCAGGCGCCTGGTCCGCGACCATGGCCAGGCATTCCTCCGCGCTCAGCGCCGTTGCGACCTCGTGACCGCACAGGAGCAGCAGATTGGCCAGCGTATGGGCCGCATCCGCGTTGTCGTCCACGATCAACACCCGGGCAAGGTGGCCGTGGCACTGCCGGGGCGCTGCATTCCCGCCGGCCTGCACGCGCGCATCGGCAGGAAATGCAAGGGGAAGCGAGACCGTGACCCGTGTTCCACGGCCCTCCTGGCCGCGATCGGCCTTGATCGTGCCGCCATGGAGTTCGACGATGCTGCGTGCAATGGTCAGGCCAAGACCCAGGCCGCTCTTGGACCTTTGCAAGCTCTGCTCGCCTTGAACAAAGCGGTCGAACACGCGCGGCAACAGGTCGTCCGGAATGCCCGTGCCGCTGTCTTCCACGGTGAGCATGGCCTCGCTCGTGCCGCGCTGGAGCCAGATGGTGACAGGCTGGTCCGGCCCGCTGAATTTCGCGGCGTTGCTCAGCAGATTCCCGACCACTTGCGCAAGCCGCAGAAAGTCTCCGCTCACGAAGATCGGCCCCTCTTCGGCCTGGATCACCGGCTCAGCCCGGCGGGCAAAAAGAGGCTGGGTGACCTCGATGGCCCGCCAGGCCACGAGACGCAGGTCCACCTGCTCCCTTTGCAGCTCGATCTTGCCGGCGACGATCCTGGAGACGTCCAGCAGATCGTCCACCAGGTGCGTCAGGTGTCTGGCCTGGCGTTCGATGATCTCGCGCTCCCGCACGAATGCCTCGGCATCGCGGCGCCTCATGATCTCGATGGCCGTGAGGATCGGCGCCAGCGGATTCCTCAGCTCATGCCCCAGCATCGCCAGGAAGTCGTCTTTCGCTTTGCTCGCCGCGTTGGCCTTGTCCAGTGCGCTGTTGCACTCCGTGTACAGCCGGACGTTGTCCAGCGCGAGCGCGGCGCGCCTGCCCAGCTCACTGAGCAGCGCAACGTCGTCCGCTTCGAAGCGGCGCTCGGAATCGGCCTGAATGGCCGCCATGGCCCCAATGACACGGTCCCGCGCCACCAGCGGCACGGCACACACCGCCTTCATGCCGGTCGCTTCGGCCAACCTGCGGTACTCGGGGTCTTCGATCTTCGACACATCGCCGGGCTCGAAGTGATGCACGTATTCGCGGCCCGTCGCGATCACCCACGGCAGCGAGCCGTGCGCCGTGGCCGAGAGAGCCCCGGACTGAACGACCTGCTCGATGGCTGCCCGCCGCACGGGATCCAGGTGGAAGGTCAGCTTGCGCGCCGGCGCGCCATCCGGGCTCAGGATGTCGATGCGCAGGATGTCGGCCACACCGGGCACCACCGCGGCGGCGATCGCGTCGATCGTCCTCGTCTCGTCGAGCGATTGCGTCAGCGAGGACGTCGCCGACAACAACATCTGCAGCCGCCCTCTTGCCGCCTCGGCCACGGCCCGTGAACCCCTTTCGGCGCGGAGCAGATTCTCGCGCTCGCTTTCAGCCTTTGAACGCTCCTGCCCTGCCTTCCACAGCGCAGCGGACACCTCGTCGAAGTCCGGAAGCCCCTTGGTCCGGGGTGGCAGGGGCATTCCCTTGCCCAGCGCCACCGCGCTGTCGCGCAAGGCTTGAGCGCGAGCGGTGATCGTGCGGCTCACCAGCCAGAAAGCGAAACCACCGACCGTGAGCGAAAGCAGCAACCCGGCCATGTAGAGCCAGGTAGCCCGCCAGAGGGGCGCATGCGCCATCTGGGAAGAGGCGCCGAGCGCGATCGTCCACCCGGTGCGCTCGATGTGGGACACCGCCGTATAGGCTTCGTCCCCTTCCATGGTGGTCGTCATGCCCACGCCCTCCCTCTTTTCACCGAGATCCGCGAGCATGCGTTGCAGCGTGGGACTCGGTGGCGTGCCAAAGTGCCTGCCGTGATCCTTGGTGCGGGCCACCCTTTTCATGTTGGAGTCGAAGACAGACACCACCCAATGCTCCGGCAACTGTTGCCGCTGAATGACCTCCAGGATGGAATCGGTGCTCACGATGGCCGTCAGCACGTAGCGGAGCTCCCCTTCGCGCAACACGGGAATGCGAACGGTGTAGCCAATGTTGCCGCGCGGGCCCACAACCATCGGGCCAACCACCGGCGCCCGGGTGCGCATGACCTGCGCCACGCTGGCGCCGTCCACCGTCTGCAGCATGCCACTTCCAAAGGGGCTCTCGCTGCCGAAAACCACGGCGCCATCGGGCCTTGCCAGCACGACACCCCGCCAGTCTGGCTGCGCGGCGCTCAGCAGGCGCGCGGCCGCATGCACCGCCGCCAACCGGCCCTCTTCTGCGTCCGGCAGGGATTGAGCCAGGGAAAAGGCCTCCAGCGTCGCCACCGTCCGCTGCATGCGCGCTTCGATCGCCGCAGCCAGCGCCCGGGTCATGCCCAGCGTCGCCTGTTCAACCTGCTCCTTCTGTTGATGAAGCATCACCACCAAGGCGGCGGCGGCGAACAGGCAGAACGGAAGAATCGTTGCCGCGCCCAACAACAACAGGCGGCGGCGCAAGGAGTAGCCGTGCCAGAACCACTCTCGTGCGCGTTGCTCATCGGCCTGGTGCGCTGCCGCGCCCATTGGCTTGGGATCACTTGCGGTCATGGGTCGTTGCTTCCATTCAAGACAGGGAGTTCCAGATCCACGAGGGCGCTCGCTGCGTTGACATCGCAGCCAAACGCACAGGGTAGTGAGTTTTCAGGGAACCGGTGCGATGCGCGCGGTAAACCCCGCTTTGTGGACAACCGCACGCCTGCGCCGCGAGGTGCGGCTGACCTGCCAGGCCTGGCTAGCCGTTCTTGTGTTGCTTGGAGGGCGCGGTGGCCTTTGCCTTTGGTTTTCGGGCTGGCGGGCTCGACGGCAGTGCCACACCCTTGGCCATCAGCGCAGCTTGCTTCACCAACTCAAGCTGCGCCTCCGGGGAGCAGCGCTCGAAGTCATCCAGCAGCGAGCGCTGCATCGGGTCCAGGTCCAGCCGGGTGCCAACGCGCTCGCCCGTCAGCACGTAGTACACGTCCATGCCCAGGTCGATCAACCGCATCAGCACCTCGGCATCTGGGCTGCGCTCCTCCCTCTCGTAACTCCCCATGGCGCGCTTCGAAAGACCGGTGGCGTCTGCGATCTCCTGCTGGATCAGGCCGAGCCGGCGGCGCTCCTCGCGAAAACGTCTACCGAAAGTATTCATAATGGCTTCGAATCGCTTAAAATGGCGCGATTGCGCCACTTTTTCATGCTTGGTTGTGTATTTTTCCGTTACTCAATGCTAGCCCAGGGAAGGAGCTACTTCGCCATGACCCGATCCGCTGCCTCTTCGACTCGCAAGCGCGTGCCCAACGGCGTCAACAGCTCGCGCCCCATCGCACTGCGGCTCACGCCGGCCGAGCTGGAACGTGTGAAAGAACGGGCCGAGCGCGAACACCGCTCCATGGCCAGCGTGTGCCGCCTCGCAGTGCTGCGCGAACTGGGCATGAACGACACGGGGACGGCCCCATGAAACTCCGCCAGATGCCATTGCCCGAGCCGGTCTACCTCATGCGCTGCACCGTGCCCGCGCAGCGCATGTCAATGTCAATTCAGCAACGCACGATGGCCGGCCTGAGCGTGGCCGCGAGCCGCACAGCGGAACCAGATGTGCCTGCGGTGGTGCTGCTGCAAGCCCGCGAAGCCCCCTTCGACCTGGAATGGAGCCTCAGCCCTGCGCAGGCGAGAGCGCTTGCGGACAGGTTGCTTGATGCTGCGGCGAACTGCAATAGGCTGGATAGCGTGGCCTCGCCTTGAATCAGTAGCTGAATCGAAGCTTCAGGAGTCCAACAAGTTCTTCGATAGACAGAACATCCTTCTTGCGATGCAGCATCGCATGGCAGTTCGGACAGACTGGCCGAAGGTCGTTCTCCGGGTCCAAGACATATTCCTCACCGATGGTGTGGATCGGCTTGAGGTGGTGTACGTGGATAAAGCCCTTCCCAAGGTCACCATAAACCGCGTGGAAGTCAAATTTGCAGACGAAGCAGACGCAGTCCCAACGTTTGATGCACCTGAGCTTCGCCGTCGAGTCTCGCTCGTAGGCGTTGACGACGATCTGTTTCTTGGCACCTTCGATGACACCCGGCAGGTCACCGATGTCCTCGGGAAACGTCTGCGGAGGGGCCAGCTCGGTAAAAAGCTCACCGAGGAATTCGACCAGTCGCGGCTCGACATTTGCGCCGACGTTTTCTTGAGGCTTCAGTCCTTGAAGCCACGTAAGTCCGCGCGAATCAAGCAGGTAAGAGATGTTTTGCATCCGGCGCTCAAACGCTCCCTCGACTCGATCGAACTCCTTTGCGAGCTGGCGATAGTAGTGAGCCTTGACGTAGGGCGTTCCGGCGGCATCGAGCCTCATCATTTCAGCGTAGCTGGCGACTGAAGCTTGAAGCTCTTCGTCTGTCCAGTCGATCTGAGAGCGTGCTGTTTTTCCCTCCGCATCGGTGGAGCCATCCGACCTGGAATCGGCCAGGGCTTGCGGTAGGGGGACTGCACTCGCTTCCGCCCGATGGGATTGCATGTGATCGGGCAGCACATCAACAGAGACTGCTGCACCCAACACAGCGAAGATCAACTCGTCTTCTTCCACGAGCCGCAGGATCGGGAACACCACATCCGGTGAGAAAACGCCAATGCTCCGTGCGTTGGTCGTCTTGTCGAACTTTGGCGTGACGATCACCGTATAGGCCGGAATGCCACCGGCCCATAACGCTCGAAGGTGGGCCTTGCGCTCGTTTCGCCCGCTGTGCGTTCTCCCCGAGAAGCGTTCTTTGGCAAGCACAAGAACTCGCGTCGGCGACTGCCTCATCTCGTCGTCCCACGAACGAAGCAGCACCGCGTCGTTGTAGGTGCCGCCCCACGAGTTCCGTTAG
>JAGKSX010000108.1 GCA_018993155.1 Hydrogenophaga sp. | reverse complement strand
GCGCGCAGCGCGGCGGGGGTGATTTCCAGACTGCCGCGCAGCGAATGTGGGCGCGCCTCGGTGATGCGCACGTCGAGCATCTGGCCGAGCAGGCGCTCGGCCCGCGGGCCGCCGTCGAAGTTGACGATGCGGTTGCACTCGGTGCGGCCCATCAGCTCGAGTTCGCCGTTCTTGCCGGGGCGGCGCGAGCGGCCCTCCACCAGGATGCGCTGCACCGTGCCTTCGCGGCTGGCGCTGATGCGGCGCACGTTCTCCTCGATGACCGCCTGCAGGTGCTGCAGCCGCTTGAGCTTGACCTCGTGCGGCGTGTCGTCGGTGAGGTTGGCCGCCGGCGTGCCGGGGCGCGGGCTGAAGATGAAGCTGAAGCTGGTGTCGAAACCCACGTCGGTGATGAGCTTCATCATCTTCTGGAAGTCGTCCTCGGTCTCGCCGGGGAAGCCGACGATGAAGTCGCTGCTCATGGCCAACTCGGGCCGGATCGCGCGCAGCTTGCGGACGGTGCTCTTGTATTCCATGGCGGTGTAGCCACGCTTCATCGCCATCAGGATGCGGTCGCTGCCGTGCTGCACCGGCAGGTGCAGGTGGTTCACCAGCTGCGGGATCTTGCCGTAGGCCTCGATCAGGCGCGGCGTGAACTCGTTGGGGTGGCTGGTGGTGTAGCGGATGCGCTCGATGCCAGGGATCTCGGCCACGTACTCCAGCAGCAGGGCGAAGTCGGCGATCTCGCTGGTCTCGCCCATCGCGCCGCGGTAGGCGTTCACGTTCTGGCCCAGCAGGGTCACTTCCTTCACGCCCTGGTCGGCCAGGCCCGCGACCTCCACCAGCACGTCGTCGAACGGGCGGCTCACCTCTTCGCCGCGCGTGTAAGGCACGACACAGTAGCTGCAGTACTTGGAGCAGCCTTCCATGATGGACACGAAGGCCGAGGCGCCCTCGACCTTGGCCGGCGGCAGGTGGTCGAACTTCTCGATCTCGGGGAAGCTGATGTCCACCTGCGGCAGCGCCTGGCGCGCGCGCTGGTTGAGCAGTTCCGGCAGGCGGTGCAGGGTCTGCGGGCCGAACACCACGTCCACATAGGGCGCGCGCTTGATGATCTCGGCGCCTTCCTGGCTGGCCACGCAGCCGCCCACGCCGATCAGCACGCCCTTTTCCTTGAGGTGCTTGACGCGGCCGAGGTCGCTGAACACCTTCTCCTGCGCCTTCTCGCGCACCGAGCAGGTGTTGAAGAGGATCAGGTCGGCCTCTTCCACGTCCTGCGTGGGCTCGTAGCCTTGCGCGGCGCCCAGCACGTCGGCCATCTTGTCCGAGTCGTACTCGTTCATCTGGCAGCCGAAGGTTTTGATGAAGACTTTTTTGCTCATGGGGAATTCCGTTCGGGAAAGGGCGTCGCGCCGCGGGCGCGCGCCATGGGCGGGGCCGCGGCCATGGTGACCGCGGCAGGCGCCGGGGGACTCAGTTCGTGGTGCGGGCCGGCGCGCCGGCGGGCAGGGTCTGTTGCGACTCGAAGACGAAGTTGCGCTGCGTGCCGTAGCCCGGGCGCTTGACCTTCGCTTCGGCCTCGGTCAGCAGCCACACCTGGTGGACCTGACCGCGCTGGTCGAGGGTGTAGTTCACCACCAGTTCCTGGTTGACCAGGGTGGAAGACATCACCAGCTTGTTGGTGCTGTCGAGGATGCGCGCGCCCGGGGCGAAGCGCGTGGCGCGGTCGTCCATGGCCACCAGTGGTGGTTGCACCACCACCATGGTGCCGCGCAGCGCCTTGGCCGGGAACTCGCGTTGCACGGCCTGCGCGTGGGCGGCGCTGGCAGGAATCAGGAAAAGGGTGGCGGCGAGCGCGGTGCTCAGGCCGGCGAGGGTGGCCACGAGGGCGGGTCGGCAGCGGTTCATGGTATGTGTCCAGAGGCTGTGGGGAGGGGCGATTGTCTCACGCGGGGGCGGGGCGCTTGCGCATCAGAACCACGTTGGCGCCAGGCACTTCGCAGTGCCAGCCATGGTGGCGCGCAAGCCAGCGCAGCGTGGCCTCGCGGTAGAACACCACGTGGGTGGGGTCGCGGCGGTAGTGCCACTGCGCGAAGCGCGTGTCGTCGGTCTGGAAGCGCGTCATCAGCGCCAGCCAGCCACCCGGATGCAGCAGCGCGTCCAGGCGGCGGAACTCGGCAGCGGGGTCGTGGAAGTGCTCGGCCACCTCGGTGCAGGTGATGAAGTCGTGGCGGGTGGCCAGTGCGCCCGTGTCGGGGTGGAAGAACGGGTCGTACAGGGCCACCGTGTGGCCGGCCTCGCGCAGCAGGTCGGCCAGCACCGGGCCGGGGCCGCAGCCGTAGTCGAGCCCGCTGCACCCGGGCGCCAGGCGCTGCAGCAGCGGTGTGGCCACCTGGGCCAGGAAGGCGCGGTAGCCCGCGTCGTCGCCGGTGTTGCGGTGCAGTTCGTACTCGGCGCGTTCGGCCTCGGGCGAGGGCCGGTGTTCGGGGAACAGAAAGGTGGCCTCGCAGCACCCGCAGCGGCCATAGGCGCGCTCGCCGACGACCTGGAACGCCCGGCCCTCAAGGTTTTCGCAGACGGGGCAGCGCATGGCGCGAAGGCCGGCCGGCTATTTCCAGCGCACCGGCTCGATGTGCACGCTGCCGCGCTCGCTGGAGAGCGTGAGCGCGCCTTCCTGCACCGTGGCCTGCAGCTGCATGCTGCGCTCGGCGAGCTGGGCCAGCGCGGGCGCCACCTCGGTCGGCAGGCGCCAGGCCTGCAGGCGGTCGAGCCGCGTGAGTTTGCCCTCGATGCCGCGCCACCACACGTCGGCCGCGCTGCCGAATGCGTAGACGACCACCGCGTCGGCCTTGCTGCAGGCCTTGGCCAGCGGCTTGTCTTCCGGCTGGCCGACCTCGATCCACAGGCGCTTGCGGCCGGTGAAATCGGTCAACGAGACGTCCGGGTCGTCCGGGTCGGAGAGGCCGGCGCCGAAAGCCAGCGTGCCGTCGCCCCGGCAGGTGTCCTGCAGCTCGTGCGCGTGCAGCGCCATTGCCACCAGCCGGACCATCATGCGCTCGTCGGTCTCGCTGGGATGGCGGGCCAGGGTGAGCGCGTGGTCGGCGTAGTAGCCGTGGTCGATGTCGGCGATCTGCAGGTTTGCCTTGAAGATGGTGGACTTGATTGCCATGTGAGAAACACCCCCCGCGTCGCCTTCGGCGCCACCCCCCTCCAGGGGGGGCGACACTTCGGGCCGGCACAGCCGGACCCTCGGTGTCTCTGGCTGGCACCGCCACATGCGTTGCGCCGCGCAAATGGATTGAAATGAAAAAAGCGGGCCCCGTTGCCGGAACCCGCTTTTTGAGATGCTGGTGGCGATAGGTGGACTTGAACCACCGACATCAGCATTATGAATGCTGCGCTCTAACCAACTGAGCTATATCGCCAGCGAAGCGCGCATTATAGACAGTTTTTTTGGGGCGGCTCAGCGGTGCTGGAAAGCCGGCTTGCGTTTGTTGACGAAGGCGTCCATGCCTTCCTTCTGGTCTTCGGTGGCGAACATCGCGTGGAACAGGCGGCGCTCGAACATCACGCCGTCCGACAGCGAGCCCTCGAACGAGCGGTTCACCGCTTCCTTGGCCGCCATCACGCTGGGCAGCGAGAGCCCGCAGATCACCAGCGCCGCGCCCAGGGCCTCGTCCATCAGCTTGTCCAGCGGCACGACGCGGCTGACCAGGCCGGCGCGCTCGGCCTCGGTGGCGTCCATCATGCGGCTGGTGAGCACCATGTCCATGGTCTTGGCTTTGCCCACCGCGCGCGGCAGGCGCTGCGTGCCGCCCGCGCCGGGGATGATGCCCAGCTTGATCTCGGGCTGGCCGAACTTGGCGTTGTCGGCCGCGATGATGAAGTCGCACATCATGGCGAGTTCACAGCCCCCGCCCAGCGCGAAGCCGCTCACGGCCGCGATCACCGGCTTGCGGATGCCGCGGATGGTTTCCCAGTTGCGCGTGATGTAGTCGCCGTTGTAGACGTCGGCGAAGGTGTAGGTGGCCATCGCGCCGATGTCGGCACCGGCCGCGAAGGCCTTTTCGCTGCCGGTGACGATCATGCAGCCGATGCCCTCGTCCGCGTCGAAGGCCTTGAGCGCCGCGCCCAGCTCGTCCATGAGCTGGTTGTTGAGCGCGTTGAGCTGCTTGGGCCGGTTGAGCGTGACGATGCCCACGCGGCCTTCGGTGCGCACGGTGATGCATTCGGGTGGGGTGGCGGCGGTCATGGTGTCTCCTCGGGCAATGGCGTCGGGTTGAAAGCCCACCACTATATCGGTCCCGCCCTCCGGGAAAACATTAGCCGACCGATTGGTTGGTTAATGGTAAATTCCGATCCATCGCCCAACGACAACAGCAGGAGACCCGCCGACATGAGCAACAACGCCACCGTGGTGTACGAAGAGCGCGGGGCCGTGGCCCTGGTCACGCTCAACCGCCCCGAAGCCCTGAACAGCTTCACCCGACAGATGCACCGGGAGCTGTGGGCCGCGCTGGACCAGGCCGAGGCCAACCCGGCGGTGCGCGCGCTGGTGCTCACCGGCGCCGGGCGCGGTTTCTGCGCCGGCGCCGACCTGGCCGAATTCGATTTCGAGCCCGGCCCCGATCTGGTGAAGCGCGCCGACCCCGGCCCGGTGATCGAGCAGGCCTTCAACCCCACGGCGCGCCGCCTGCAGGGGCTGCGCATGCCCACCATCGCGGCCGTCAACGGCGTCGCGGCGGGTGCGGGCGCCTCGCTGGCCATGACCTGCGACATCGCCATCGCCGCCACCGGCGCGAGCTTCATCCAGGCCTTCAGCAAGATCGGCTTGATCCCGGACGCGGGTGGCAGCTGGTTTCTGGTCGAGCGCCTGGGCCTGGCGCGCGCCATGGCCCTGGCCCTGACGGGCGACAAGCTGCCGGCCGCGCAGGCCAAGGAATGGGGCCTGGTCTGGGACGTGTCCGACGACTGCGTGGGCGCGGCGCTGGCCCTGGCCGCGCGCCTGGCCACCATGCCCACCAAGGCCCTGGTGGTCACGCGCGGCCTGCTGCGCGATGCCGGCACGCGCACGCTGGACCAGCAACTGGACGTGGAGCGCGACACCCAGTCGGCCCTGGGCCGCACGCACGACTACATCGAAGGCGTGATGGCATTCCGCGAAAAGCGCCCGGCGCAGTTCAAGGGCGAATGAGGATGAGCCCCGAAGACAAGGCCCGCAAGGTGGGCGAGACCATGTTCGCGGTGGACACCGCGAGCAAGGACACCATGGGCATGGAGCTGCTGGCCTGCGAACCCGGCCGCGCCGTGATGCGCATGGCCGTGCGCCCGCTGCACCTCAACGGCCACCAGATCTGCCATGGCGGCTTCATCTTCACGCTGGCCGACTCCACCTTCGCCTTCGCCTGCAACAGCCACAACAGGAACGCCGTCGCCGCCGGCTGCGGCATCGAGTTCCTGCGGCCCGCGCACGCGGGCGACGTGCTCACCTGCGAGGGCGTGGAGCAGACCCTGTCGGGCCGCCACGGCATCTACGACATGCGGGTGAGCAACCAGCGCGGCGAAGTGGTCGCGATGTTCCGCGGCAAGAGCGCCGTGATCGCCGGCACCGTGTTTCCCGAGGACGAACAGCCATGACCACCTTTCCCCTCGAACCGATCGAAAAAGCCGGCATCGACGAACTGCGTTCGCTGCAGCTCAAGCGCCTGCAGGCCACGCTGCGCCACGCCTACCAGAACTCGCCGGTGTACCGCGCGAAGTTCGATGCCGCCGGCGTGCACCCCGACGACTGCCGCAGCCTGTCGGACCTGGCGAAGTTCCCGTTCACCACCAAGAAGGACCTGCGCGACAGCTACCCCTTCGGCATGTTCGCGGTGCCGCGCGAGCAATGCGCGCGCATCCACGCCAGCAGCGGCACCACCGGCAAGCCGACGGTGGTGGGCTACACGCTGAAAGACATCGACACCTGGGCCACGGTGATGGCGCGCAGCATCCGCGCCAGCGGCGCCCGCCCGGGCGATCTGGTGCACGTGAGCTACGGCTACGGCCTGTTCACCGGCGGCCTAGGCGCGCATTACGGCGCCGAGAAGCTGGGACTCACTGTGGTGCCTTTCGGCGGCGGCCAGACCGAGCGGCAGGTGCAGCTGATCCAGGACTTCCGGCCCGACATCATCATGGTCACGCCGAGCTACATGCTGGCGATCGCCGACGAGTTCGAACGCCAGGGCCTGGACCCGCGCGAGAGCAGCCTGCGCCTGGGCATCTTCGGCGCCGAGCCCTGGACCAACGACATGCGCCTGGCGATCGAACAGCGCATGGGCATCGACGCGGTGGACATCTACGGTCTGTCCGAGGTGATGGGACCGGGCGTGGCCAACGAATGCGTGGAAACCAAGGACGGCCCGACGATCTGGGAAGACCACTTCTACCCCGAGATCATCGACCCCGACACCGGTGAACCGGTGCCCGACGGCGAGCTGGGCGAGCTGGTGTTCACCAGCCTGACCAAGGAGGCGCTGCCCATCATCCGCTACCGCACGCGCGACCTCACGCGCCTGCTGCCGGGCACGGCGCGCCCCATGCGCCGCATGGAAAAGATCACCGGCCGCAGCGACGACATGATGATCGTGCGCGGCGTCAACGTGTTTCCCACGCAGATCGAGGAGCTCATCCTCAAGCGCGCCGAACTCAGCGCGCACTACCAGTGCGTGCTCACGCGCCAGGGGCCGATGGACGACCTCACCGTGGTGGTGGAGACGCGCTCGGGCCTGTCACCGGAGAGCGAGGAGGCCCAGGGGGCCGCGCGCCTGCTGCAGCACGACATCAAGGTGTTCGTGGGCAGCAGCGTGATGGTGCAGCTCAAGCCCGAAGGTGGTGTCGAACGCAGCCAGGGCAAGGCCAAGCGCGTTCTGGATCAGCGAGGGCGCTAGGGCCTGTTCACACTATTTTTTCAAGATGCGTTGCGGATCAAAAAGGCCATGCGCAAGGCGCGAAACGCAGACGGGCCGG
>JAGKSX010000107.1 GCA_018993155.1 Hydrogenophaga sp. | reverse complement strand
TCAGCGGGAAATAGACCATCAGGGGCGTGATGATGTTGGTCACCGAGTCGCCCATGCGGAATGCCGCCGTGGTCATCTCCGGGCTGACGCCGAGCAGCATCAGCATCGGCACCAGGACAGGGGCCATCGCGGCCCACTTGGCCGAGGCGGACCCGACCAGCAGGTTGATGGCCGCCGCGAGCAGCACGATGGCCACCAGCAGCTGCCAGGACTCCAGTCCGCTGGCCTTGAGCTGCTCGGCCCCGGTAATCGCCGTGATCACCCCGAGGTTCGACCAGTTGAACATGGCCACGAAGTGGGCCGCGACGAAGGCCAGCACGATATACGGGGCCATGACCGCCATCGATTCGGTCATCATCCGCACCAGCTCGCGATGGTTCTTCAGGGTGCCGGCCGCGGCGCCGTAGGCCACGCCGGCGGCGAGGAACAGAACGAAGAAGCCGGCCACCAGCGAGTTGTAGAAGGGGTTGAGGCGCTCGTCCGCCGGCCCCTCGGCGTTGATCAGGGCCGCGTCGGGCAGCAGGGTCATGGCCGCCCAGGCGCCGATGACGAGCGCCGTCACCAGGCCGGCCCAGATCAGACCGCGCTTCTCCGCGCCGGTGAGCGCCGATTCGCTGAGCTGGATCGGGGCGTCCGCGGACGGGGTCCACGGGCCGAGCCGCGGCTCGACGATCTTGTCGGTGACGAACCAGGCCAGCGGCACGAAGACGAAGGTCATGCCCACGATGAAGAAGTGGTTGCCGGCGATGTTGGCGGTCCAGCCAGGCTCGATCAGCTGCGCCGCCGGCTGGGTGATGCCCAGCAGCAGGGCGTCGAGGTGGCCCGGGAAAAGGTTGGCCGAGAAGCCGCCGGAGACGGCGGCGAAGCCGGCGGCGATGCCGGCCACCGGGTGGCGTCCGGCGGCGGCGAAGATCAGGCCCGCCAGCGGCACCAGCACCACATAACCGGCGTCGGCGGCGTGGTTGGAGACGATGCCGACGAACACCACGATCGGCGTCAGGAAGGCCTTGGGCGCGTCACGAATGCCGGCGCGCATCACCGCCGAGAACAGCCCCGTGCGCTCGGCCACGCCGGCCCCCAGCATGACCACCAGCACGTACCCCAGCGGCGCGAAGCCGGTCAGGGTTCGGGGCATGTCCACGAACAGCCGGCGAAGATTCTCGCTCGAGAGCAGGCTCTGGGCGACGACGGCCTGACCGTCGACCGGGTTGATGGCGCTCAGATTATAGGCGGCGGCGGCGACGCTGCCGACCACCAGCGCCCCGATCAGCCAGACGAAGATGAAGACCGGGTCGGGCAGGCGGTTGCCCGCCTTTTCGACGAAGGTGAGAATCCCGTTGCCGATGCCCAAGCATGCCTCCCGTGACTGGCTGAAACTGGCGGGAGAGATAAGGAACGTCAGCAGCTTGGCTTGGCAAGCGCGAATCCGCGGGAATTTGCGAGCCGGTCGCAAGAAAAACGTTTCGACGCATGGGTTTGAACGGCGCGGGGAGTAGGTCTAGAAAGCGCCGAATCCGCCGCCTCCCCCTCGGCGGCCCGAGGCGTTCCGATGACCGAATTCCTTCTCGAATATCTGCCGATCGTGATCTTTCTGGGGATCGCGGCGGTGCTGGGCCTGCTGTTCATCGTGGCGGCGCTGGTGCTGGCCCCGAAGAACCCCGACAGCGAGAAGCTCTCCGCCTATGAGTGCGGGTTCAACGCCTTCGACGACGCCCGCATGAAGTTCGACGTGCGCTTCTATCTGGTGTCGATCCTGTTCATCATCTTCGACCTCGAAGTGGCGTTCCTGTTCCCCTGGGCCGT
Organism: Hydrogenophaga sp.; assembly: GCA_018993155.1. Taxonomy (GTDB): domain Bacteria; phylum Pseudomonadota; class Gammaproteobacteria; order Burkholderiales; family Burkholderiaceae_C; genus Hydrogenophaga. Next base: position 21,782 of record JAGKSX010000107.1, on the reverse strand, counting down.
GTCGATGTTCGACCTGAGCCGCGAGGGCATGATTTTCGCCTTCTGGTCGGGCTTCACCTTCCTGGTCGTGCTGACGGTCGGGTTCCTCTACGAGTGGAAGAAGGGCGCGCTGGAATGGGAGTGATCACCCCCGGACTGCAGGGGCCGACCTCGGCGCTGACGCCCTACGGGACCGGCGCGCGCTCGTCGGTCGAGGGCTACGACCCGGCCGTCCACGACAAGTTCTTCGAGGCGGTCAACACCGAGCTGGCCGAGCACGGCTTCCTGACGGCCGCGCTGGACGACGTCATCACCTGGGCGCGCACCGGCTCGCTGATGTGGATGACCTTCGGCCTGGCCTGCTGCGCCGTGGAGATGATGCAGGCCTCGATGCCGCGCTTCGACATGGAGCGGTTCGGCATGGCGCCGCGCGCCAGCCCGCGCCAGTCGGACCTGATGATCGTCGCCGGCACCCTGACCAACAAGATGGCCCCGGCCCTGCGCAAGGTCTACGACCAGATGCCGGACCCGCGCTACGTCCTGTCGATGGGCAGCTGCGCCAACGGCGGCGGCTACTACCACTACAGCTACAGCGTCGTGCGCGGCTGCGACCGGATCGTGCCGGTCGACGTCTATGTGCCCGGCTGTCCGCCGACCGCCGAGGCCCTGATCTACGGCCTGCTGCAGCTGCAGAAGAAGATTCGCCGCACGGGGACGATCGAGCGATGAACGCGCTGGAGCAGATCGCGGCCACCGAGGCGACGCTGACCCCGCTGGGAACGGAGATGGTCGCCGAGCTCGGCGTCGAGGCCCAGGTGGCCTTCGGCGAGCTGACGCTGGTCGCCGCGCGCGAGCGGATCGTCGAGGTGCTGACGGCGCTGCGCGACCGCTTCGGCTTCCAGCAGCTGATCGACGTTTGCGGCGTCGACTACCCGGATCGCGCCGAGCGGTTCGAGGTGGTCTACCACCTGCTCAGCCTGACCCGGAACGCCCGGGTGCGGGTCAAGGTGTCGACCGACGAGACCACGCCGGTGCCGAGCGCCGTCAGCGTGTATCCGGCCGCCGACTGGTTCGAGCGCGAGGCGTTCGACATGTACGGCATGCTGTTCTCGGGTCATCCGGACCTGCGCCGCATCCTCACCGATTACGGCTTCGAGGGGCACCCGCTGCGCAAGGACTTCCCGATGACGGGTTATGTCGAGGTGCGCTACGACGAGGCCCAGAAGCGGGTCGTCTACGAGCCGGTGCGCCTGCAGCAGGAGTTCCGCAACTTCGACTTCCTGTCGCCGTGGGAAGGCGCCGAGTATCCGGCGCCGGTCCTGCCGGGCGACGAAAAGGCGGCCCCGCCGCCGCCGCCCGCGCCGTCTCCAGCCCCCGCCGCGTCGAAGGCGAAGGGCAAGGGCAAGGGGAAGGGATGACCGGCCATGACACGCTCCGCCGTCCGGTCTGCAGCCTCCTTCTTCCTGGTGACCTTCTCGACGGCCTTCCTGTTCACGCTCGGGGCGCGGCTCACGGGCTGGTTCACCCGCGCGCCCGAGGTGGCGCCGGAGCAGCTGCAGGCGCTGGGCGTGGCGATCATGGTCGCCGTGGTCTGTCTGGCCGTGGGCGCGGGCATCCGGCGGCTGTCGGCCGGCGAACTGCAGAGCGCGCTGTTGGGCGCCTCGGCGGTGCTGCTGTCGACTCCGCTGGCGATCGCCGTGCTGACCGGCGACTGGGAAATCTCGACCGCTGCAGTCTCGGGCATGGGCGTGCTGACGCTGGCGCTCGGCTGGCTGGTGGCGCTGACGCGGCGGCGCGAGTCTCTGGACGAGGATCTGTCTGATGGCTGACGGCGCCAACCCCCCTGTGCAGACGGCCGGCGACTGGGCCGTCGACACCCGCAACGACCATGCGCGGGCCATGGACGACCGCAAGTTCACCCTGAACTTCGGTCCGCAGCACCCGGCCGCGCACGGCGTGCTGCGCCTCGTGCTGGAGCTGGACGGCGAGGTCGTGCAACGCGCCGACCCGCACATCGGCCTGCTGCACCGCGCCACGGAGAAGCTGGCCGAGCACAAGACCTACATCCAGTCGCTGCCCTACATGGACCGACTGGACTACGTCTCCATGATGTGCAACGAGCACTCCTACTGCCTGGCCATCGAGAAGCTGCTGGGCATCGAGGTGCCGATCCGCGCGCAGTACATCCGCGTGATGTTCAGCGAGATCACACGCCTGCTCAACCACCTGATGTGGCTGGGCTCGCACGGCAACGATTGCGGCAGCTCGACCATCCTGATCTACGCGTTCCGCGAGCGTGAAGACCTGTTCGACATGTACGAGGCCGTGTCCGGCGCGCGCATGCACGCGGCCTATTTCCGTCCGGGCGGCGTGTACCGCGACCTGCCGGACAGCATGCCGCAGTACAAGCACAGCAAGATCCGCAACGCGCGTGCCATGGAGCAGATGAACACGAACCGCCAGGGTTCGCTGCTCGACTTCATCGACGATTTCACCAAGCGCTTCCCGACCTACCTGGCCGAGTACCACACGCTGCTGACCGACAACCGCATCTGGAAGCAGCGCACCGTCGGCATCGGCGTGGTCACGCCCGAGCGCGCGCTCAACCTCGGCATGACCGGTCCCATGCTGCGCGGCTCCGGCATCGCCTGGGACCTGCGCAAGAAGCAGCCGTACGACGTGTACGGCCAGATGGACTTCGACATCCCGGTGGGCAAGACCGGCGACTGCTACGACCGCTACCTCGTGCGCATGGAGGAGATGAAGCAGTCCAACCGCATCATCGAGCAGTGCGTGAAGTGGCTGCGCGCCAACCCCGGCCCGGTGATCACCGACAACCACAAGGTGGCGGCGCCCGCCCGTGAGGCCATGAAGGCCAACATGGAAGAGCTGATCCACCACTTCAAGCTTTTCACCGAAGGCTTCCACGTGCCCGAAGGCGAGGCCTACGCGGCGGTCGAACACCCCAAGGGCGAGTTCGGCATCTACCTCGTGAGCGACGGCGCCAACAAGCCCTACCGCCTGAAGATCCGCGCGCCCGGTTTCGCGCACCTCGCCACCATGGACGAGATGGCGCGCGGCCACATGCTGGCCGATGCGGTGGCCATCATCGGCACCATGGACATCGTTTTCGGAGAGATCGACCGATGAGCACCGTCACGCCCGAGTCCTTCCACGAGGCCACGATCCGGCGCTTCGACCGCGAGGTCGCGAAGTACCCCGACGAGCAGCGCATTTCCGCGGTGATGGCCTGCCTGTCCATCATCCAGCAGGAAGCGGGCCACGTGAGCCCTGAAGCCGAGGTGGCGCTGGCCGCCTACCTGCGCGTCGAACCGATCGCGGTGCACGAGGTCACGACCTTCTACAACATGTACAACCAGCGGCCGGTGGGCAAGTTCAAGCTCAACGTCTGCACCAACCTGCCGTGCCAGCTGCGCGACGGCAACAAGGCCCTGCACCACCTGGAGCAGAAGCTGGGCATCACCATGGGCGAGACCACGGCCGACGGCCTGTTCACGCTGCAGCAGAGCGAATGCCTGGGTGCCTGCGCCGACTCCCCCGTGATGCTGGTCAACGACCGCCACATGTGCAGCTTCATGAGCAACGAGAAGCTGGACCAGCTGGTCGACGGCCTCAAATCGTCCGTGCAGGCCTCGGAAGGACAAGCATGAACGCCGAGCAGATCCTCTCGCAGTTCCGCGCCACCGGCGTGCAGACCTGCTTCCACGGCCGCCACATCGAACCGCAGATCTACGCCGGCCTCGATGGCAGCAACTGGTCGCTCAAGGACTACGTGGCCCGCGGTGGCTACCAGGCCCTGCGCAAGGTGCTGGGCCAGGACGGCGCACCGCCGGCCGGTGATCCGCCCGTCGTGGGCATGACGCAGGACCAGGTGATCGCCACGCTGAAGGAATCGGCCTTGCGCGGCCGGGGCGGCGCGGGCTTCCCCACGGGCCTGAAGTGGAGCTTCATGCCGCGCCAGTTCCCGGGCCAGAAGTACCTGGTTTGCAACTCGGACGAAGGCGAGCCCGGCACCTGCAAGGACCGGGACATCCTGCTGTACAACCCGCACATCGTGATCGAAGGCATGGCCATCGCGGCGTATGCGATGGGCATCAGCGTGGGCTACAACTACATCCACGGCGAGATCTTCGAAGCCTATGAGCGCTTCGAGGCCGCGCTGGAAGAGGCGCGCGCCGCCGGCTTCCTGGGTGACGGCATCATGGGCAGTGGCTTCAACTTCCAGCTGCACGCCGCGCACGGCTTCGGCGCCTACATCTGCGGTGAAGAAACCGCGCTGCTCGAATCGCTCGAAGGCAAGAAGGGCCAGCCCCGCTTCAAGCCGCCGTTCCCGGCCAGCTTCGGCCTGTACGGCAAGCCCACCACCATCAACAACACCGAGACCTTCGCGGCGGTGCCCTGGATCATCCGCAACGGCGGCGCGGCCTACCTGGCCTGCGGCAAGCCGAACAACGGCGGCACCAAGATCTATTCGGTCTCGGGCGACGTGGAGATGCCGGGCAACTACGAGGTGCCGCTGGGCACGCCGTTCAGCAAGCTGCTGGAGCTCGCCGGTGGCGTGCGCAAGGGCCGCACGCTCAAGGCCGTGATTCCCGGTGGCTCGTCGGCCCCGGTGCTGCCTGCGCACATCATGATGGAGTGCACGATGGACTACGACTCCATCGCCAAGGCCGGCTCCATGCTGGGCTCGGGTGCCGTCATCGTGATGGACGACTCTCGCTGCATGGTCGAGTCGCTCAAGCGCCTGTCCTATTTCTACATGCACGAATCCTGCGGCCAGTGCACGCCTTGCCGCGAAGGCACGGGCTGGCTCTGGCGCATGGTGGATCGCATCGACCGCGGCCTGGGCAAGCCCGCCGACATGGCGCTGCTCGACAACGTGGCCGAGAACATCATGGGCCGCACCATCTGCGCCCTGGGCGATGCGGCGGCCATGCCGGTGCGCGCCATGATCAAACACTTCCGGCATGAGTTCGAGGCCAAGATCGCGGCTGCTCAGACGCCCGTCAAGGCCGCTTAAGAGAAGACATTCCCATGGTTGAAATCGAACTCGACGGCAAGAAGGTGGAAGTGCCCCCGGGCAGCATGGTCATGCATGCGGCCGAGAAGGCGGGCACCTACATCCCCCACTTCTGCTACCACAAGAAGCTGTCCATCGCGGCCAACTGCCGCATGTGCCTGGTTGACGTGGAAAAGGCGCCCAAGCCCATGCCCGCCTGCGCCACGCCGGTCACACAGGGCATGATCGTGCGCACCCAGAGCGACAAGGCGATCAAGGCCCAGCAGTCGGTGATGGAGTTCCTGCTCATCAACCACCCGCTGGACTGCCCCATCTGCGACCAGGGCGGCGAGTGCCAGCTGCAGGATCTGGCCGTGGGCTATGGCGGCTCCGGTTCGCGCTACGAAGAAGAAAAGCGCGTGGTCTTCCACAAGGACGTGGGCCCGCTGATCTCCATGGAGGAGATGAGCCGCTGCATCCACTGCACCCGCTGCGTGCGCTTCGGCCAGGAAGTGGCCGGCGTGATGGAGCTGGGCATGTCGCACCGCGGCGAACACGCCGAAATCGAGACCTTCCTGGGCGATACGGTGGACTCCGAGCTCTCGGGCAACATGATCGACATCTGCCCGGTCGGCGCGCTCACCAGCAAGCCGTTCCGCTACAGCGCCCGGACCTGGGAGCTGTCGCGCCGCAAGAGCGTGAGCCCGCACGATTCCACCGGTGCCAACCTGATCGTCCAGGTGAAAAACCACAAGGTCATGCGCGTGGTGCCGCTGGAGAACGAGGCTGTCAATGAATGCTGGATCGCCGACCGCGACCGCTTCTCGTACGAGGCCGTCAACAGCGAAGAGCGCCTGACCTCGCCCATGCTCAAACAGGGCGGCGAGTGGAAGACGGTCGACTGGCAGACCGCGCTCGAATACGTGGCCAATGGCCTGAAGCAGGTCAAGGCCGATCACGGTGCCAACGCCATCGGCCTGCTGTCCAGCCCGCACAGCACGCTCGAAGAGCTGGCCCTGGCCGGTGCGCTGGTGCGCGGCCTGGGCAGCCAGAATATCGACGCGCGCCTGCGCCACGCCGATTTCTCGAACACCGCGCCGGCAGGCGCGGCCCGCTGGCTGGGTCTGCCGATCGCATCGCTCTCCACGCTGCAACGCGTGCTCGTGATCGGCTCCAACCTGCGCAAGGACCACCCGCTGTTCGCGCAGCGCATCCGCCAGGCCCAGCGCAAGGGCGCACAGGTCAACGTGCTCAACGCCAAGGCGCAGGACTGGGCCATGCCGATAAAGAACACCGTGCTGGCCGACAGCCGCCTGTGGGTGTCGGCGCTGGCCGGCATCGCGGCCGCCATTGGCGCTGAAACGGGTGCCGCGGCGCCCGTGAGCGGCGAAGCCACGGACGCGCACCGCGCGGTCGCCAAGTCCCTGCTGGGCGGCGAACAGAAGGCCATCCTGCTGGGCAATGCGGCGGCACACCATGCCAAGGCGTCGAGCCTGCTCGCGCTGGCCAACTGGATCGCCCAGCAGACCGGTGCCACGGTGGGCTACCTCACCGAAGCCGCGAACACCGTGGGCGCGCAGCTGGTGAACGCGCTGCCGGGGCAGGGCGGTCTGAACGCCAGCCAGATGCTGGTGGGCAAGCTCAAGGCCGCCATCCTGCTCAACACCGAGCCTGCCCAGGACACCGCCGTCGGTGCCACGGGTCTGGCAGCGGCCGACATGGTCGTCACCCTGAGCCCCTTCAAGACCAACCTCGACGTGAGCGACGTGCTCCTGCCCATCGCTCCGTTCACCGAAACCTCGGGCTCCTTCGTGAACGCCGAAGGCCGCCTGCAAGGCTTCCACGCCGTCGTGCGCCCGCTGGGCGACACGCGCCCGGCCTGGAAGGTGCTGCGCGTGCTCGGCAACCTGCTGGACCTGCCGGGCTTCGACGCCGATTCGTCGCAGGCCGTGCTGGCCGCGGCGCTGCCGGGTGTGAGCAACGGCAGCGTGGTCGATGCCGCCCGCCTGTCCAACGCGAGCAGCGCGGCGATCGACACGTCGCCGGCCGAAGTGGCGCCCTGCGTGGCCTCCATCTACCAGCTCGACGGCCTGGTGCGCCGCTCGACCGCCCTGCAACTCACCGCCGATGCGCGGACCGCTCAAGCCCTGGAAGGAGCCGCAGCGTGATCGATGCGATGTACAACGGCGGCCTGGGCCTGATCGCCGCCGACTGGTGGGCCACCGGTGCCTGGCCCGTCATCTGGAACCTGATCAAGATCGTGGTCGTGCTCGCGCCCCTGATGGGCGCGGTGGCCTACCTCACGCTGTGGGAGCGCAAGCTGCTCGGCTGGATCCAGGTGCGCCACGGTCCCAACCGCGTGGGCCCCTTCGGCCTGCTGCAGCCGATCGCCGACGCGCTCAAGCTGCTGACCAAGGAACTGATCCGCCCCAGCGCGGCCAGCAACGGGCTGTTCCGCCTCGGCCCCGTCATGGCCATCATGCCGGCGTTGGCCGCGTGGGTTGCGATTCCTTTCGGCCCGGAGGCGATCATCGCCAACGTGAACGCCGGCCTGCTCGTGATCCTGGCCATCACCTCGATCGAGGTCTACGGTGTGATCATCGCCGGCTGGGCGTCCAACTCCAAGTACGCCTTCCTGGGCGCGCTGCGCGCCTCGGCGCAGATGGTGAGCTACGAAATCGCCATCGGCTTCTGCTTCCTGGTGGTGGTCATGACCGCCGGCAGCCTGCACCTGGGGGAGATCGTGGCCTCGCAGGCGCGCGGCATGGGCGCCAACATGGGCCTGGGCTTCCTGTCCTGGAACTGGCTGCCCCTGCTGCCGATCTTCTTCGTCTACCTGATCTCCGGCGTGGCCGAAACCAACCGCCACCCCTTCGACGTGGTCGAAGGCGAGGCCGAGATCGTGGCGGGCCACATGGTCGAGTACTCGGGCATGGGCTTCGCCATCTTCTTCCTGGCCGAGTACGCCAGCATGTGGCTGGTGTCCGTGCTGGCCGTGCTGATGTTCCTGGGCGGCTGGCTGTCGCCGATCGCCGCGCTCGACTTCATCCCCGGCTGGATCTGGCTCGGCATCAAGACCTGCGTGGTGGTGTCCATGTTCATCTGGATCCGCGCCACCTTCCCCCGCTTCCGCTACGACCAGATCATGCGTCTGGGCTGGAAGATCTTCATCCCTGTCACGCTGATCTGGCTGCTCCTCGTGGGCGCGCTCATGCAGACCCCGTGGAACCTCTGGAAATAAGCCGGGCGCACGACCATGTCCACCACCACCGCCAATTCCACCGCGCCGTCCGCGCACGCCGCGCCGTTCTCTTTCCGCGATTTCTTCAACAGCTTTCTGCTGGTGGAGCTGTTCAAGGGCATGGCCCTGACGGGCCGCTACGCCTTCAAGCGCAAGGTCACGGTGCAGTTCCCCGAGGAGAAGACGCCGCTGTCGCCACGCTTCCGTGGCCTGCACGCCCTGCGCCGTTATGAGAACGGTGAAGAGCGCTGCATCGCCTGCAAGCTCTGCGAAGCCGTCTGCCCGGCGATGGCGATCACCATCGAATCCGATGTGCGCGCCGATGGTTCGCGCCGCACCACGCGCTACGACATCGACCTGACCAAGTGCATCTTCTGCGGCTTCTGCGAAGAAAGCTGCCCGGTCGACTCCATCGTCGAGACGCATGTCCTCGAGTACCACGGCGAAAAGCGCGGCGACCTGTACTTCACCAAGGAGATGCTGCTGGCCGTGGGCGACCGCTACGAATCCGAGATCGCCGCCGCCCGGGCCTCCGACGCCCCCTACCGCTGATCAGGGCTGACCCGACTCGGCCGGACCAGACGACACAAGAACCACGACGCCATGGATTACCAGACCGGCTTTTTCTACCTGTTCTCCGCGGTGCTGCTGTACGCAGGCTACCGCGTGATCACCGCGCGCAACCCGGTGCATGCCGTGCTGCACCTCATGCTCGCGTTCTCGCAGGCGGCGGCGCTGTGGCTGTTGCTGCGCGCCGAGTTCCTGGGCATCACGCTGGTGCTGGTGTACCTGGGCGCGGTGATGGTGCTGTTCCTCTTCGTCGTGATGATGCTGGACATCAACCTGGACACGGTGCGCCAGGGTTTCTGGAAGCACTTCCCGGTGGCGGCCTTGCTCGGCGCCTTCGTGGCGGCCGAACTCATCGCCGTGCTGTGGGCCGGTTTCCCCACGGTCACGGGCAATCCGGGCGCGGTGGCGGCCGACCCGGGCTATTCCAACACCCGTGAACTGGGCGTGCTGCTGTACACCGAGTACCTGTACCCGATCGAAGTGGCCGCCGTGATCCTGCTGGTGGCCATGATCGCCGCCATCGCGCTGACCCTGCGCCAGCGCAAGGACAGCAAGGCCATCAACCCCAATCTGCAGGTGCACGTGCGCGCCAGCGACCGCCTGGTGGTGCTGCCCATGAACGCCACGCAGAAAGCCGCTCCCGCCGCCGACGCGGCAGCCGCCCAGGAGGGCCAGAAACCATGACCGTCTCGCTGGGCCATTTCCTCGCCGTCGGCGCGATCCTGTTCGCGATCTCGGTCGTGGGCATCTTCCTGAACCGCAAGAACCTCATCGTTCTGCTCATGGCCATCGAACTGATGCTGCTGGCCGTGAACATGAACTTCGTGGCCTTCTCTCATTTCCTGGGCGACATGCACGGCCAGGTCTTCGTGTTTTTCATCCTGACCGTGGCCGCCGCCGAATCGGCGATCGGTCTGGCCATTCTGGTGCTGCTGTTCCGCAACAAGTCGTCGATCAGCGTCGAAGAACTCAACACCCTCAAGGGTTGAGGCCAGGGCCACCCCACACGAGAACTCAGGCAAGAACCCCATGAGCACCACCCTCTCTGCAAGCACCTTGCTCGCCGTTCCGCTGGCCCCATTGCTGGGTTCGGCGATCGCCGGCATCCTGGGCACCACCTTCGGCGGCAACGTGATCGGCCGCCGCGCCTCGCACACCTTCACCATCCTGGGCGTGCTGGTGGCCTTCATCCTCTCGGCCATGACGCTCAAGAGCGTGGCCGTGGACGGTGCGCGCTTCAACGAGACCATCTACACCTGGATGGTGGTGGGCGGCCTGAAGATGGAGATCGGCTTCCTGGTCGATGGCCTCACCGCCATGATGATGGTGGTCGTCACCTTCGTCTCGCTCATGGTGCACCTCTACACCATCGGCTACATGGAGGAAGACGACGGCTACAACCGCTTCTTCGCCTACATCTCGCTGTTCACCTTCTCCATGCTCATGCTGGTCATGAGCAACAACCTGCTGCAGCTGTTCTTCGGCTGGGAGGCGGTGGGTCTGGTGTCCTACCTGCTGATCGGGTTCTGGTTCAACAAGCCCACGGCCATCTTCGCCAACATGAAGGCCTTCCTGGTCAACCGCGTGGGCGACTTCGGCTTCATCCTCGGCATCGGCCTGATCGTGGCCTATGCCGGCACCATGAACTACACCGAGGTGTTCGCCAAGGCGCCCGAACTCGGCACGCTGGGCTTCCCAGGCACCGACTGGATGCTGATCACCGTGATCTGCATCTGCCTGTTCATCGGCGCCATGGGCAAGAGCGCGCAATTCCCGCTGCACGTCTGGCTGCCTGACTCCATGGAAGGCCCCACGCCCATCTCTGCGCTGATCCACGCCGCCACCATGGTGACGGCCGGCATCTTCATGGTCGCGCGCATGTCGCCGCTGTTCGAGCTGTCGGACACCGCGCTCAACTTCATCCTGGTCATCGGCGCGATCACCGCGCTGTTCATGGGCTTCCTGGGCATCATCCAGAACGACATCAAGCGCGTGGTGGCGTACTCCACGCTCTCGCAGCTGGGCTACATGACGGTCGCGCTGGGCGCCTCGGCCTACTCGGTCGCCGTGTTCCACCTGATGACCCACGCCTTCTTCAAGGCGCTGCTGTTCCTGGCCGCCGGCTCGGTCATCATGGGCCTGCACCACAACCAGGACATCCGCTGGATGGGTGGGGTGCGCAAGTACATGCCCATCACCTGGATCACCTCGCTGCTGGGCACGCTGGCCCTGATCGGCACGCCGCTGTTCTCCGGCTTCTATTCCAAGGACAGCATCATCGAGGCGGTGCACTTCAGCAACCTGCCCGCCGCCGGCTTCGCGCACTTCGCGGTGCTCGCGGGCGTGTTCGTCACCTCGTTCTATTCGTTCCGGCTCTACTTCCTGGTGTTCCACGGCAAGGAGCGCTACGACCAGAACCCGGACGCCCACCACGGCCACCACGACGACCATGGCGACCATGGCGACCACCACGACGACCATGGGCACGGCCACGGCGATGGCAAGCCTCACGAGTCGCCCTGGGTGGTGACGGTGCCGCTGCTGCTGCTGGCCATTCCTTCGGTGGTGATCGGTTTCATCACCATCCAGCCCATGCTGTTCGGTGACTTCTTCAAGGACGCCATCACCATCAACACCGCGGCCCACCCGGCCATGGTGAAGTTCGGCGAGATGTTCCACGGGCCCCTGGCCATGGCGACCCACGCGCTTTCGACCGCGCCGCTGTACCTGGCCCTGGCCGGCGCGGTGTGCGCCTGGTACATGTACCTGATCAACCCGGCCGTGCCGGCCGCCATCGCGCGCGCGCTGCGCCCGCTGATCGTGGTGCTGGAGAACAAGTACTACCTGGACTGGTTCAACGAGAACGTGCTGGCCCGTGGCGCGCGCGCGCTGGGTGTCGGCCTCTGGAAGGGCGGCGACCGGGGCGTGATCGAAGGTGGCGTGGTCAACGCCAGCTGGAAGCTGGTGGGTGTGGTGTCCTCGGTCGTGCGCCGCGCGCAGACCGGTTACCTCTACCACTACGCGCTCATGATGATCGTGGGCGTGCTGCTGTTCATGACGTATTTCGTCTGGCTCGCCAAATAAGAAGAGGGATAACAAGATGGGTTTGCTGAGCCTTGCAATCTGGACGCCGATCTTCTTCGGCGTCGTGCTGCTGGCCCTGGGCCGCGACGATCAGGCGCACGTGGTGCGCTGGGTCGCGCTGGTGGGCGCCATTGCCGGCCTGGCTGTCACCGTGCCGCTGTACACCGGCTTCGAGCTGGGCACCGCCGCCATGCAGTTCGTCGAGAAGCGCGCCTGGATCGAGAACTTCAACGTCAACTACCACCTGGGCGTGGACGGCATCTCGCTCTGGCTGATCTTGCTGACCGCCTTCATCAACGTGGTGGTGGTGGTGGCGAGCTGGGAGTCGATCACCTCGCGCGTCAACCAGTACATGGGCGCCTTCCTGATCCTCTCGGGGCTGATGATCGGCGTCTTCAGCGCGCAGGACGCGATGCTGTTCTACGTGTTCTTCGAAGCCACGCTGATCCCGATGTACCTGATCATCGGTATCTGGGGCGGCCCGAACAAGATCTACGCGGCCTTCAAGTTCTTCCTGTACACCCTGCTGGGCTCGCTGCTCATGCTGGTGGCCCTGATCTACCTGTACACGCAGTCCGGTGGCAGCTTCGCGCTGGCCGACTGGTACAAGCTGCCCCTGGGCGGCACCGCGCAGACCCTGCTGTTCTTCGCCTTCTTCGCCGCCTTTGCGGTGAAGGTGCCGATGTGGCCGGTGCACACCTGGCTGCCCGACGTGCACGTGGAAGCCCCCACCGGCGGTTCCGCCGTGCTGGCGGCCATCATGCTCAAGCTGGGTGCCTACGGTTTCCTGCGCTTCTCGCTGCCCATCCTTCCCGATGCCGCGCACGAATGGGCCTGGCTGATGATCGCACTCTCGCTCATCGCCGTGATCTACGTGGGTCTGGTCGCCATGGTGCAGCAGGACATGAAGAAACTCGTGGCCTACTCGTCGGTCGCGCACATGGGCTTCGTCACCCTGGGCTTCTTCGTCTTCAGCGACCTCGGCGTGTCCGGTGCAATCGTGCAGATGATCGCCCACGGCTTCGTCTCAGCCGCCATGTTCCTGGGCATCGGCGTGCTGTACGACCGCGTGCACTCGCGCGAGATCGCCGACTACGGGGGCGTGGTCAACACCATGCCCAAGTTCGCCGCCTTCGCGCTGCTGTTCACCATGGCCAACTGCGGCCTGCCGGGCACCGCCGGTTTCGTGGGCGAGTGGATGGTCATCATCGCCGCCGTCAAGGCCAACTTCTGGATCGGCCTGCTGGCCGCCTCGGCCCTGATCTTCGGCGCCGCGTACTCGCTGTGGATGTACAAGCGGGTCTACCTCGGCAGCGTGGGCAACGACAATGTCAAGGCCCTGGTCGACATCAACGCGCGCGAATTCCTGGTGCTGGGCGTGCTGGCGCTGGCCGTGCTCTACATGGGTGTCTATCCCAAGCCCTTCACCGACGTGATGGACGCGTCCGTGGCCGAACTGCTGCGCCACGTCGCCATCTCCAAACTGAACTGAGCTCACGCTACACGAGAGAACGCTCACATGATTGACAAGCTCAGCTGGGTCGCGGCCTACCCGGAAATCCTCCTGATGACGATGGCCTGCGTGATCGCGCTGGTCGATCTGGCGGTGAAGACGCCGCTGCGCGGCATCACCTACGGCCTGACGCTGCTGACGCTGGGCGTCATCGCGGTGCTGCAGGGCCTGGCCGCGAGCTCGGGCAACACCGTCTACGGCTTCGGCGGCATGATCGTCAGCGACCCCATGGGCAACTGGCTCAAGTGCTTCGCCTCCATCGCCATGATGGTCACCTTCGTGTACGGCCGTGCCTACGCCGGCCAGCGCGACATGCTGCGCGGCGGCGAGCTGTTCAGCCTGGGCATGTTCGCGCTGCTGGGCATGTTCGTCATGATCTCCAGCCACCACTTCCTGGTGATCTACCTCGGTCTGGAGCTGCTCACGCTCTCCAGCTACGCCCTGGTTGCGCTGCGCCGCGACGACGTGAAGGCCACGGAAGCGGCCATGAAGTACTTCGTGCTGGGCGCGCTGGCCAGCGGTTTCCTGCTCTACGGCCTGTCCATGGTCTATGGCGCCACCGGTTCGCTGAACCTCACCGAGGTGATGCTCACCATCGCGGGCGGCGACGACACGCTCGTGGGCTCGCCGCAGGTGCTCACCCTTGGCCTGGTGTTCGTGGTGGCCGGCCTGGCCTTCAAGCTCGGCGTGGTGCCCTTCCACATGTGGGTGCCCGATGTGTACCACGGTGCCCCGACCGCCATCACCCTGATGATCGGTGGCGCACCCAAGCTGGCCGCCTTCGCCATCGTGATCCGCCTGCTGGTCGAAGGCCTGCAGCCGCTGGCCGTGGACTGGCAGCAGATGCTCGCCGTGCTCGCCGTCATGTCGCTGCTGGTGGGCAACCTCGCCGCCATCGCGCAGAACAACCTCAAGCGCATGCTGGCCTTCTCGACCATCGCGCAGATGGGCTTCCTGATGCTGGGCCTGCTCGCGGGCGTGGTGCAGGGCGCCGACGGCCTGGACAGCAGCAACATGGCCAACGCCTACGGCTCGTCCATGTTCTATGTCGTCACCTACGTGCTGACCACGCTGGGCACCTTCGGTGTGATCCTGCTGCTCTCGCGCAGCGGCTTCGAGTCGGAGAACATCAGCGACCTGGCCGGCCTGAACCAGCGCAGCCCGCTGTACGCCGGCGTCATGGCGGTCTGCATGTTCTCGCTGGCCGGCGTGCCGCCGCTGGTGGGTTTCTACGCCAAGCTCGCCGTGCTGCAGGCGCTGCTGGCTTCGAGCGCCGCCTTCTATGTGGGCCTGGCCGTGTTCGCGGTGATCATGTCGCTGATCGGCGCGTTCTACTACCTGCGCGTGGTCAAGATCATGTACTTCGATGCGCCCACGCAGACCGCCGAGATCGAGGCCGGGCTGGACGCGCGCGCGGTGCTCTCGGTCAACGGCCTGCTGGTGCTGGCGCTGGGCATCGTGCCTGGCGGCCTCATGACCCTGTGTGCCCAGGCCGTGGCGCAACTGCTGGCCTGATCGCGTTGGCGGCGCACCGGTGAACTTGCCGGTGGCCGCCGGCTCACACCGTTCCATGACCCACACACTCTCTGTCTGGCTGGTGCTGATCACCGCCTTCGTCGCGGCCAACCTGCCTTTCCTCAACAACCGTTGGCTGGCCGTGCTGCCGCGCCGCGCGCCCAAGACGCTGTGGATGCGCGTGGGTGAACTGGTGCTGCTGTACTTCTTGGTCGGTGCGTTGGGCCTGGCGCTCGAACGCGACGCCGGCCAGATCGCCCCTCAGGGCTGGGAGTTCTACGCCACCACGGGCTCGCTGTTCCTGACCCTGGCCTTCCCTGGCTTCGTCTACCGCTACCTGTTCCGCCGCCGCGGCTGATGGCCGAGCTGCCCATGGCCGACGACAGCCACCTCCGAGAAACCCCGCTGTCGCGCACCGAGTTGCTGCGCGGCCATTTCCTGCACGTGGTGCGCGACACCGTGCGCATGCCCGATGGCGCCCACGCCACGCGCGAGTTCGTGCTGCACCCGGGCGCCGTGATGGTGATCGGCCTGCTGGACGATGGCCGTGTGGTGATGGAGCGGCAGTTCCGTCACCCCATGCAGGCGGTGATGATCGAATTCCCCGCCGGCAAGCTCGACGCGGGCGAGGGCAGCCTGGCCTGCGCGCGGCGCGAGCTGCTCGAAGAAACCGGCTACAGCGCCCGCGAGTGGGCCTTTGCCGGCCGGCTCGCGCCCACCATCGCCTATTCCGACGAAGTCATCGACATCTGGTTCGCGCGCGGCCTCACGCTCGGTGAGCGCCAGCTCGACGAAGGCGAATTCCTGGACGTGTTCGCCGCCACGCCCGCCGAGCTGCAGGCCTGGTGCTTCAGCGGCGAGGTGATCGACTGCAAGACCCTGATCGGCTCCATGTGGCTGCAGAACGTGCAGCGCGGCGAATGGGTTCTGGAATGGGCCGCCCACCCGGATGGGGCGGATGCGGGACAATCCGGGGCATGAAGGTCCTCAACCTGCAGTGCGCGCACCAGCACGAATTCGAAGGCTGGTTCGGCTCCGAAGACGACTACACGAGCCAGCTCGAGCGCGGCCTGGTGTCGTGCCCGATGTGTGGCGATGTGCACATCCAGAAGAAGCTCTCGGCACCGAGGCTGAACCTGCGCGCCGGCCGTCAGGAGCCGCAGGCGCCGGCCGAACCGGCCGCCGGCACGGCGGTGGCCATGAGCAACCACGGTGGTCAGCCCGACCTCGTGGCCATGCAGGCGCGCATCATGCAGGCGCTGCGCGAGGTGATGGCGAACACCGAAGACGTGGGTGAACGTTTCGCCGACGAAGCCCGGGCCATGCACCATGGCGAGGTCGAGCATCGGCAGATCCGGGGCCAGGCCAGCCCGCAGGAAGCGCTGGAACTCATGGAAGAGGGCATCGAAGTGATCGCCCTGCCTTCGGTGCCCGGCATCAAGGAAACGCTGCAGTAGACAGGGAACACCCCCCTGCGCCGCTGCGCGGCTTCCCCCCTCTCTGGCGCGCCTTCGGCGCTTGGAGGGGGGACGATGCCAGTGGCCCGGCAGAGCCGGTTCCACGGCATCTCTGGGTTCAGGCACGCGCTCCGGAGAGCGGAGGACCAAGGTGCCGCGCTTGAAGTAACGCCATCCAGAGACAGCGAGGGACGGCTACGCCGGCCCCAGCTGTCGTCCCCCCTCCAAGCGCCGAAGGCGCGCCAGAGAGGGGGGAAGCCGCGTCAGCGGCGCAGGGGGGGGTTACGGATACCAGGGGGTGTTACGGATACAGTCCGCGCAGGTCGCGCGCATGCAGGATGCGCTTGCAGGCCACGATGAAGGTCGCCGTGCGCAGGCTCACCTTGTTCTCGTCGGCCACCTGCCACACGGCGGCGAAGGCGTCCTTCATGATCTTGACCAGGCGGGCGTTGATCTCGTCCTCGCTCCAGAAGAAGCTGGAGAAGTCCTGCACCCACTCGAAGTAGCTCACCGTCACGCCGCCGGCGTTGGCGATCACGTCGGGCAGCACCAGCACGTTGCGCTCGTGCAGGATGTCGTCGGCCTGCGGCGTGGTCGGGCCATTGGCGCCCTCGATCACCATGCGCGCCCGGATGCGGCCGGCGTTGGCCTCGGTGATCTGCGATTCGAGCGCGGCGGGGATGAGGATGTCGCAGGGCACGTCCCAGAAGGCGTCGTTGGCCATCACTTCGGCACCGGCAAAACCCGCCACCGTGCCGGCGCGTTTCACATGGTCGAGCAGCGCGGGCACGTCGAGGCCAGCCTCGCGGTAGATGGTGCCGCCGTGGTCCTGCACCGCCACCACCTTGGCGCCGGCCTCGGCGAACAGCTTGCCAGCCACGCCCCCCACGTTGCCGAAACCCTGCACGGCCACGCGCGCGGTGGCCACGTCCAGGCCGATGCGGCGCGCCGCTTCCACGCCCACGGTGAACACGCCGCGGCCCGTGGCCTCGCGCCGGCCCAGCGAGCCGCCCAGGTCCACCGGCTTGCCGGTGACCACGCCGGTGGCGGTGGCACCCTCGTTCATCGAGTAGGTGTCCATCATCCAGGCCATGATCTGCTCGTTCGTGTTCACGTCCGGCGCCGGGATGTCCTTGGTCGGGCCGATGATGATGCCGATCTCGCTGGTGTAGCGGCGCGTCACGCGCTCGAGCTCACCGATCGTGAGCTGGCGCGGGTCCACGCGGATGCCGCCCTTGGCGCCGCCGTAGGGCACGTTCACCGCCGCGTTCTTGATCGACATCCAGGCCGACAGGGCCATCACCTCGGACAGCGTCACGTCCTGGTGGAAACGAACACCACCCTTGCCCGGGCCGCGCGAGGTGTTGTGCTGCACGCGGTAACCCTCGAAGTGGGCCACGGTGCCGTTGTCCAGGTGGATGGGCACGTCCACGATCAGCGTGCGCTTGGGCCGCTTGAGGGTGTCGACCCAGCGCGCCAGCGGGCCCAGGTAGGGCGCGACGCGGTCCACCTGTTGCAGGTAGACGCCCCAGGGGCCGAGGTGCTTGGGGTCGAGGTAGGAGGGGAGGGCTTGCGTGAAAACGGCCGGGGCGCTGGTGGCGCTGCCGGCCGGAAGGGGCGGTGTTTGTGACATGGAAGATTCCTTGTGGGTTGTGGCCCATGCACCGATGGGCCAACACGCGGAAGCTTACGGAGATGGCCTCTTCATGTCCAAGGCCATGATGCCATCGTGTTATGCATCGATTGCATAGTTGAACTTTGTTCTACGCGTTGAACTGCAACGCCGCCAGCCCCGCGTACACACCGCCCTGCGCCACCAGCTGGGCGTGCGTGCCTTGTTCCACCAGCCGCCCGTGGTCGAGCACCACGATGCGGTCGGCCTGCTGCACCGTGGCCAGGCGGTGGGCGATCACGAGCGTGGTGCGGTCCTTCATGGCGGACTCCAGCGCGGCCTGCACCATGCGCTCGCTCTGCGCGTCCAGCGCGCTGGTGGCTTCGTCGAGCAGCAGCAGGGGCGGGTTCTTGAGCATGGCGCGTGCGATCGCGATGCGCTGGCGCTGCCCGCCCGAGAGGCGCACGCCGCGCTCGCCCAGGAAGGTGTCGTAGCCCTCGGGCAGTTTCTCGATGAACTCGTCGGCGAAGGCGGCGGCCGCCGCCGCGCGCACTTCGGCATCGCTCGCGCCGGGCTTGCCGTAGCGGATGTTCTCCATCGCGCTGCTGGAGAAGATCACCGGGTCCTGCGGCACGATGCCGATGCGCTGGCGCAGGTCGTGCAGGCTGAGCTGGTCGATCGGCACGCCATCGAGCCGGATGCTGCCCAGCGCCGGGTCGTAGTAGCGCAGCAGCAGGCCGAACACGGTCGTCTTGCCGGCGCCGCTGGGCCCGACCAGCGCCACCGTCTGCCCCGGCTGCACGGCCAGGGTGAAACCGCTGAGCGCCGCCTGCGCCGGGCGTGAGGGGTAGTGGAAGGTGACGTCGTCGAAGGCCAGCGCGCTGCCCCCTTGCGGTGCCGGCGCCTGCAAGGGCCGCGCGGGCGACTGCACCGGCGACTCGCTGGCCAGCAGCTCCATCAGCCGCTCGCTCGCGCCGGCCGCGCGCAGCAGGTCGCCATAGACCTCGCCCAGCACGCCCACCGCACCGGCCAGGATGATGATGTAGACCACCGTCTGCCCCAGGTGGCCGGGCGTGATGGTGCCGGCCAGCACCGCCTGCGTGCCCTGGTACAGGCCCCAGAGCAGCAGCGCCGCGGTGCTGATGATGATGAAGGCCACCATGCCGGCGCGGGCCTTGGTGCGGCGGATGGCGGTGACGAAGGCGCTCTCCGTCGAGTCCTTGAAGCGCGAGGCCTCGCGGTCTTCGGCGGTGTAGCTCTGCACGATGGGAATGGCGTTGAGCACCTCGGCCGCGATCGCGCTGGAGTCGGCCACGCGGTCCTGGCTGGCGCGCGAGAGCTTGCGCACGCGCCGGCCGAACCACATGCTGGGCAGCACCACCAGCAGGATGATCAGCAGCACCTGCAGCATCACGTAGGGGTTGGTCCACACCAGCATGATGAGGGCGCCGATGCCCATCACGCCGTTGCGCAGGCCCATGGAGAGCGAGGAACCCACCACGGTCTGCACCAGCGTGGTGTCGGTGGTCAAGCGCGAGAGCACCTCGCCGGTCTGTGTGGTCTCGAAGAACTGCGGGCTCTGCCGCAGCACGTGGCTGTAGACCGCGTGGCGCAGGTCGGCCGTGATGCGCTCGCCCAACCAGCTCACCAGGTAGAAGCGCGCGGCGGAGAACACGCCCAGGGCCACCGCGACGGCGAAGAGTTCGAGGAAGTGGCCGCGCAGCCCCATGGCCTGCGCGCTGCGATCGCCCGCCACCAGGCCGCCGTCGATCAGGCCACGCAGGGCCACCGGAAACAGCAGCGTGGCAACGGCCGCCAGCACCAGGAACAGCATCGCCAGCCCGATCTGGGTGCGGTAGGGCCGCATGAAGGGCAGCAGGCCCCCGAGCGAGGTGGGCGATTCGGCTTTGGGGCGGTCGGAGGAGGGGGTGGGCATGGTGCAGAGTGTGCCGGTTTTGGGGGCCGGGCGTGAATGGAGGTGCGGTGCTAGGATGCCTCCCAATTTTTCAATTTCAAGGGACGGGGATGGCACAACAGGACGATTTCGCGCCCACCGTGGCGCTGGCGGATGAGCGCGCGGCGGCGGTGCAGGCACTGGACGTCCGGTTCAACGGCTCGGGCAGCGAGTACTTCCGCATCTGGGTCGTGAACCTGCTGCTCACGCTGGTCACCCTTACCTTGTATGCGCCCTTCGCGCGCGCCCGGCGCATCGCCTATTTCCAGAACAACACCCTGGTCGGCGGCGACCCGCTGGGCTTCCACGCCGACCCCTGGAAGATGTTCCGCGGCTACCTGCTGGTGCTGCTGCTGGGCGTGGGTTACTGGGCGGTGTCGAACTTCCTGCCCCATCTGGCGTGGGTCGCGCTGCTGGCTTTCATGGTGCTCTGGCCCGCGCTGTGGCGCGCCTCGCTGCAGTTCCGGCTGCGCAACACCAGCTGGCGCGGTGTGCGCCTGAGCTTCGCGGGGGATCTGAAGGGCGCCTACCTCAGCATGCTGCCCTTCTTCCTGCCCGCGCTGGCCTTCGTGCTGTTCCTGCCCGCCGTGACCGAAGGCGAAGAGATGGCGCCCGAGGTGGCCCGGCGCGGCGGCATCGTGATCGGCTCGGTGGTGCTGCTCTTCACGGCGCTCATGCCCTGGCTCATGGCGCGCATCAAACGTTACCAGCATGGGGGCTATGTGTTCGCGCAGCAGCGCACGCAGCTGGACACCCGCACCGCCCGCTTCTACGGGCTGTTCCTGAAAACGGGTGGCGTGAGCCTGCTGGTGGGCCTGGTGGGTGCCGCGCTGGTGGCCCTGGTCCTGTTCGTGCTGGCGCGTGGCATGTTCGGCGACCTGGCGGCCGGCCAGCGGCGGGCCCTGGTCGCGCTGGTGGTGCCGGTGGCGCTGGGGGTGATCTACCTGCTGATCCCGCTGGTGAGCGCCCCGTACTTCGGCGCGCGTTTCCAGGACCTGCTTTGGAACGGCACGCGCAGCGAGAAGATCCGCTTCAACAGCGCGCTGCGCTTTCGCAGCCTGTTCCGCGTCACGCTGGTCAACTGGTTGTTGATCGTGGTCACGCTGGGCCTGTACTGGCCCTTCGCGAAGGTGCGCACCGCGCGCCTGAAGCTCGAGGCCATGTCGTTGGCGGTCGATGGGCCGGTGGATGGCTGGCTGGCGAGCGCGCAGCAGGTCGGCAAGGGTGTGCTGGGCGACGCGGCCGGCGATTTCTTCGGCATGGACATGGGGCTCTGATGGGTGCTGCGCCTGCCTCGCTCCAAAGCCAGTGGTTCGACGGCCAGTCGCCCAGGCCGCGCTCGGTGACGTTGCGCGTGGAGGCGGGCGAGCTGCTCATGCAAGCGGGTGAGGACACACGGCGCTACCCGCTGGCGCGCGTGCGCTGGCCCGAGCGGCGCACGCACGGCCAGCGCCAGGCCGAGTTGCCGGACGGCGGTCTCATCCAGCACGCCGATGCGGCGGCGTGGGACGCCTGGGCGCGGGCCAGCGGGTTGCAGGACAGCGCGGTGGTGGGTTGGATGCAGAGCTGGCGCGCCGCGCTGGTGGCACTCGCGGGTTCGGTGGTGTTCCTGGGGGCCGCGTGGTTGTGGGGCGTGCCGTGGTTGAGCCAGACGCTGGCGCACCAGGTGCCGGATTCGCTGGACCGGCATGTGGGTCAGCAGAGCTTGCAGCAGCTGGACCGCTTGTTTCTGCGGCCCAGCGCCTTGCCGCAGACGCGGCAGGACGAGTTGCGCCAGCGTTTCAAGTCGCTGGTGGATCGCGCTTATCCGCAGGGGGATGCGCCGCACTGGGAGCTG
>JAGKSX010000106.1 GCA_018993155.1 Hydrogenophaga sp. | reverse complement strand
CGGTGGCGCCCATCTCGCGCGCCGATTCCATGAGGTCCTCCATGGCGGCGTCGCGCGCGCCCGAGAGGGCGCGCTCGTAGCCACCGGCGCGCCCACCCACCACGTCGCGCACCGACGAAAACAGGTCGCGAAAGATATTGGCGCCGATGATGGCCTCGCCATGCACGATGCCCAGGTACTGCGACCGCTCGATGCCCTCGGGCAAGGTCGTGCTGAGAAAGAAGCCGTCCTGGCTCTTGGAAAACCAACCCATGTGATCACTCCCGCGAACGCACCACCCGGCGGGTGCATGGGCATGGTAGCGCGGCAACAAACGAAGCGCCCTACCCCACAGCACCGACAACGAAGTGCCTCATCCAAGGGCACCGACAACGAGGTGCCTCCTCCAAGGGCACCGAGGGTCCGGCTCCGCCGGCCCGAGGTGCCGTCCCCCCTCCAAGCGCCGAAGGCGCGCCAGAGAGGGGGGAAGCCGCGCAGCGGCGCAGGGGGGGGCCTCTTCTAGTGCGCCCCGCCCGCGTCCACCGCCGCGCCGAGCACCGGCTTGGAGAACCAGATCACCGCCACCAGCACGAAGAACAGCGCTGCCGAGAGGTAGAACAGGTCGGTCACCGCCAGTGTGAAGGCCTGCTGGTTGATCATGCGGTCGATGTTCGCCAGCGCCTGTTCGCGGCTCAAGCCGCTGCCCATGAGCTGGTCCAGCGTGGCCATGGCGGTGGCGTTGCCGGTGTGGATGGACTCCACCAGTTGTGAGTGGTGCAGCGAGGCCCGGCTTTCCCACAGCGTGGTGAACAGCGAGGTGCCCACCGCGCCGGCCGTGATGCGCACGAAGTTGGACAAACCGGCGGCCGACGGCGTCTGCTGCGGCTGCAGGCCCGAGAACACGATGGCCTGCAGCGGAATGAAGAAGAACGCCATGGCCGCCCCCTGCAACAGCGTGGGGATCAGGATGGTCATGAAGTCGGCCTGGGTGTTGAAGTTCGAACGCATCCACAGCACCGCGCCAAAGCCGAGGAAGGCCACGGTGGCGAGCTTGCGCGGGTCGATGCGGCTCACGTTCTTGCCCACCCAGGGCGAGAGCACGATGGCCAGCAGGCCCACCGGCGCCGTCGCCAGGCCGGCCCAGGTGGCCGTGTAGCCCATGTGCTGCTGCAGCCACAGCGGCAGCAGCACCACGTTGCCGAAGAACAGGCCGTAGGCGATGGACAGCGCGAGCGTGCCGGTGACGAAGTTGCGCCGCGCGAACAGGCGGATCTCCACGATGGGGTGCTTGTCGGTCAGCTCCCAGGCCAGGAAGAACAGGAAGCTCACCACCGCCACCACGGCCAGCGCGATGATCTCGCCCGACTCGAACCAGTCCAGCTCCTTGCCCATGTCGATCATGATCTGCATCGCGCCGACGAACAGCACCAGCAGCACCAGGCCGATCACGTCCAGCGGCACGCGGCGCGGGCCGGGGTCGCGGCTGCGGTAGATGGACCAGGTGAGCGCGGCGGCCACCAGGCCCACCGGGATGTTGATGTAGAAGATCCACGGCCACGAGATGTTGTCGGTGATCCAGCCACCCAGCAGCGGCCCGGCCACGGGCGCGACCAGCACGGTCATGGCCCACATGGCCATGGCGGTGCCCGCCTTGGCGCGCGGGTAGCTCGCCAGCAGCAGCGTCTGCGACAGCGGGATCATCGGGCCGGCCACCAGGCCCTGCAGCACGCGGAACGCGATCAGCAGGCCGATGTTGGGCGCCAGGCCGCACAGCCAGGAGGCGACCACGAACAGCAGCACGCTCATGGTGAACAGGCGCACCTGCCCGAAGCGCTGCGTGAGCCAGCCGGTGAGCGGCACCGAGATGGCGTTGGCCACCGCGAACGAGGTGATGACCCAGGTGCCCTGCGCCGGGCTCACGCCCATGTCGCCCGCGATCGCGGGAATGGACACGTTGGCGATCGAGGTGTCGAGCACGTTCATGAACGTGGCCAGCGACAGGGCGAGCGTGCCCAGCACCAGCTGCGCGCCCTTGAGGGGCTCGAACACCGGTGGCGAGGCGCTCGGCGCGCGCGCCGGCGGTGGGGCCTCGGCGGGCAAGGCCCCCGAGGCGGGAAGAGCGTGGCTGTCGGCCATGGCGGTCAGCGCCGGTTCAGCGGGCCAGGGCCACCGAGCCCGTGCTCACCGGGGCGGCCGGCAGGGCCGGCACCGAAGGCTTGGCCGAGGGCGCCCGCGTGGCGGCCGCCGTGCGCGACCCACCACCACCGTGCTGGCCGATGATCTGTTGCACGCGCGTGTCGGCTTCGCGGTTGTCCTGTTCGAACACGGCGGTCTGCACCGCCTGCGGCGCGGCGGCCGCATCGGCCAGCATGCGGCCGTCGGTCTTGCTCACGTCCACGCGGGCTTCCATCGACAGGCCCAGGCGCAGCGGGTGGTCCACCAGTTCCCTGGCGTCCAGGCGCACGCGCACCGGCACGCGCTGCACCACCTTGATCCAGTTGCCGGTGGCGTTCTGCGCCGGCAGGAGCGCGAAGGCCGCGCCGGTGCCCGCGCCCAGGCCTTCGATGGTGCCGTGGTATTTCACGTTCTTGCCGTACACGTCAGCGCTGAGCTCCACCGGCTGGCCCAGCCGCAGGTTCTTGAGCTGGCTTTCCTTGAAGTTGGCGTCCACCCAGACCTGGTCGAGCGCGATCACCGACAGCAGCGGCGAACCGGCCGGCACGCGCTGGCCCAGCTGCACGTTGCGGCGCGCCACGTAGCCGGCCACCGGCGCCTGCAGCTCGACGCGCTTGAGCGCCACATAGGCCTCGCGCACGCGGGCCGAAGCGCGCAGCACGCTGGGGTGCTGGTCCACCGCGATGCCTTCGGTCAGCGTCTGGTTCGAGGCCAGCTGTTCCTTCGCGGCGAGCACGGCCGCGCGGGCCGCCTCGGTGGCGCTGCGCGCGGCGGCGAGCTGCGCCGTCGCGTGCTTGAACTCTTCCTGGCCGACGGCGCCGGACGCCACCAGCGGCTGGCGCCGCGCCACGTCGTCCTGCAGGCGCTGCAGGTCGGCCTGCGCGCGCGCCAGGTCGGCTTCGCGCAGGGCGATCTGGGCGCCCTGGGTGCGGTTGTTGGCGTACAGCGTGCGCACCTCGCGCACGGTCTGCGCCAGCTGGGCCTCGGCCTGTTCGAGCGCGATCTTCGCGTCCGTCGGGTCCAGGCGCACCAGCCACTGGCCGGCCTGCACGTGGTCGTTGTCGTTGGCGCTGATCGCCACCACGGTGCCCGCCACCTGCGGCGTGATCTGCACCACGTTGCCCTGCACGTAGGCGTTGTCGGTGGTCTCAAAGTGGTTGAGCACCAGGGCCCAGTAGGCGGCATAGCCCAGGCCGGCGGCGAGCACGACCGCGCTCACGGCGGTCAGGGCTTTCTTGCGGGCGGGGTTGCCTTGCGGTGCGGGGGTGTCGGAAGGGGTCGTCATGAGGGGCTCCGTTGGTCGGTGAGCAAGATGAGAAAAAAGGAAGTCAGTGCGAGGCCGGGGCGTCGGTCTCGAAGCCGCCGCCCAGGGCGCGCACCAGCGCCACCTGGGTGGACAGGGCGCGCGCCTGCAGCTCCACGGTCTGGCGCCGCTGGCTGAACAGCGAGGTCTCGGCGCTGAGCACCGTGAGGTAGCCGCTCAGGCCCGCCCGGTAGCGCTGGGTGGCGATGTCGTAGGCCGCCTCGGCGGCGCTGCGCGCCTGCGCCTGCTGCTCGCGCTGGCGCTCCAGCGACTGGCGGGCGTTGAGCTGGTCGGCGGTCTCGCGCACGGCTTCGAGCACCGCGCCGTTGTAGCTTTCCACCGCGGCGTCGAGGTCGGCGGTGCGGGTGCGCAGCTGCGCGCGCAGGCGGCCGGCGTCGAAGATCGGCAGGTGGATCGCAGGGCCGATGCCGTAGTGCTGGCTGCCCGAGTCCACCAGGCGGTCCAGCCCGATGCTGGACAGGCCCACGAAGGCGGTGAGGCTCACGTTGGGATAGAACTGCGCCTTGGACACGTCCACGCCCTTGGTGGCCGCCTCCATGCGCCAGCGCGCGGCGGTGATGTCGGGGCGGCGACCCAGCAGGTCGGCCGGCAGCACCTCGGGCAACGCCAGGGTGCGCAGGGCCTGCAGGTCGGGTTTCAACTGGTCGTAGCTGGACGGCGGCAGGGCCGCGAGCGCGGCCAGGGCGTGGCGCGTGGCCACGATCTGTTCGTCCAGCTGCTCGATCTGCACGCGCGCGTCGGGCAGCGCACCCTCGCCCTGCTTGAGCTCCACGCGCGTGTCCAGCCCGGCGTCCACGCGCTGGCGGATCAGGCCCAGCATCTGCTCGCGCTGGGTCAACGCCTGCTGCGCCACCTCGCGCTGCGCGAGCAGGCGGCCGAGCTGCACATAGGTCTGCGCCACGTTGCTGGCCAGCACGTTGCGCGCGGCCTGCAGGTCGGCGGCGGCGGCGCGCTCGCTGCCCACGGCGGCTTCGATCGCGGAGCGGTGCAGGCCGAAGAAGTCGAACTCCCAGCTGCCGGCGATCTGCGCGTTCGCCAGCGTGCGCGTGGAGCCGCCCAGCGGCGCCGGGTAGATGCTGTTGGCGCTGAAGTGCTGGCGCGTGGCGTCGGCACTGCCGTTGATCTTCAGGCCGTCGTTGGCCTCTTCGCCGGCCGTGGCGGCCTGGGCGCGCCGCAGGCGGGCCTCGGCCACCCTCAGCGAAGGCTGGGCCTGCAGGGCTTGGTCGATCACCTGGGTCAGGGACGCATCGCCCCAGCCGCGCCACCAGTCGGCGGGCACCGGTTCGGCGGTGGCCGCGCCGCTGCCGGCAGGCTGCGCCAGGCCAACAGCCTGCGGTTCCAGCACCGTGGATTGCGATTGAATGCCCGCGCTGCTGGCGCAGGCCGCGAGCACGGCGGCCAGGGCCAGGGTGCTCAGGGTGGCCACCGTGCGGCGTGCGGGGAATATTTGATAGGGCTTCATTTGCTTAGGCAAGTAATGGGATCAACAAGTCGATGAGGCGGGCGTTCACAAGCGATCCGTCAACCGGAGTCCTTCAGCGCCTCGCCCGTCTCGACCATGCGGCGCAGGTAACCCAGCAGCGCCTGCCACTCGGTCTTGCTGAAACCGGCCAGGTGCTGGTTCATCACATCGGCCAGCACCTCGGGCACGTGTTCCATCGCGGCTTTGCCCTCGGGCGTGAGTTCCACCACCACCACGCGGCGGTCTTCGGTGGAGCGCACACGCGTGCACAAGCCCTTCTTCTCCAGGCGGTCGAGCAGTCGCGTCATGGCACCGGCGTCGATCTGCGACCAGCGCGCGAGCTCGGCCACGGTGGCCGTGCCCTGCATGCGCAGCTTCATCAGCGGACCCCACTGCGCGGTGGTGAGGTCGTGCAGGCACAGGCGCTTGTCGGCCTGGTAGACGATGGACATCATCACGCGCTTCATGAGGTACCCCACGCTCTGGTCGGGCGTGAAGTTGTGTCCGTCGTAGAAGGCGGGGGTCGGTTTGGTGCGAGGCATGCCGCGAATATACATGCCTAGGCAATATTTGTCTTGGCTTCAAAAAAGCCCGCGAGCGCGAGAGGGCCAAAAAGCCGCGCCGAAAAAACAAAAAGGCCCGCGATGCGGGCCTTCCGGCGGGTGCCTGGCCGGGTAGGCCAGGGGGCGATCAGCCGCCCCTCTTCGAGCGCTTGCCCGGGGTCTTCTTGCTGCGCGCGGCCACGCCCCGCCCCAGGCTCACGCGCTGGCCACGGCCGGGCGGGGGCCGGGGGACGCCCGCGACGGGCTTCGGGCGGGGGGGGGGTTTTCCGGCGGCTTCGGTGGCGGTTTTGGTGCC
>JAGKSX010000019.1 GCA_018993155.1 Hydrogenophaga sp. | reverse complement strand
ACCCGCGGAGCAGAGCGCCCGGCATCCCCGATGCCCGCGAAAGGTGACCAAAGAGAAAAGCGCCACCGAAGCGCGTCTTATCGCCCTTTAGTTTTTCCTGGCGGATTCCAGAATCGGATTCACCGATCGTGTGAACCCGCCCCATGGACTCTTCCGCCCAAGACAAGAACCTGCCAGCCACCGCGCAGCGCCTGAAAAAGGCGCGCGACGACGGCCAGGTGCCGCGTTCCAAGGACCTGTCCAACCTCGCCGTGCTCGGCGGCGGCGCCCTCATCCTGCTTGCGCTCGCCCCCGTCGGTTTCGAAAAACTGCGCAGCGCCCTGCAAGGCCAGCTGCGCTTCGACCACCAGACCCTGCTCAAACCCGAACTCGCCACCGAACGCCTGGTGGACGGCTTCGCGCAAGGCCTCCTGCTCTACCTGCCGCTGGGCGTGGCCGTGCTGGCCCTCGTGCTTTTCACGGCCTTCGCCTCCGGCAGCTGGGCCCTGAGCACCAAACCCCTGGTGCCCGACCTCAGCCGTCTCAACCCGCTCAAGGGCATCGGCCGCCTCTTCACCAAGCAGCAGCTCTTCGACACCGCCAAGCTCGCCGCCATCTCCGCCATCGTCGGGCTGGTGGCCTGGCAGTTCCTCTCGTCCCACGTGCAGGACTTCGCCATGCTGGTGATGCAGCCGCTCGAGTCGGGCCTGGGCCAGCTCGGCCACTGGCTCATGCTCGGTGTGGGCCTGCTGCTGATGGTGGTGGCGCTGGTCGCGGTGATCGACTTTCCCGCGCAGAAATTCCTGCACGCGCAGCGCATGCGCATGTCGCACCAGGAAGTGAAACAGGAACACAAGGAAGCCGAAGGCGATCCGCACTTCAAGTCCAAGCGCCGCGCGATGCAGCGCGAGATGGCCCAGCGCAACAGCGTGGGCGCCGTGCCCAAGGCCGACCTGGTGGTCATGAACCCGACCCACTACGCCGTGGCCATCCGCTACGACGACGCCAGCATGAACGCCCCGCGCGTGATCGCCAAGGGCGCCGACCTGCTGGCCTTGAAGATCCGCGACGTGGCCAAGGCCCACAAGGTGCCGGTGCTGCAGTCGCCCATGCTGGCGCGCGCGCTGTATGCCCACGCCGAGATCGACGACGAGATTCCTTCGGCGCTCTACACCGCCGTGGCCCAGGTGCTGGCCTACGTGTACCAGCTCAAGGCCGCCATGAAGGGCCAGGGCGCCATGCCCGCCGCGCAGCCCGAACCCCTGGTGCCGCCCGAGCTCGATCCGCACTTCAAGAAAACCCCCGCCAAAGAGGCCTCTGAATGAACCTGCAAGCGCTGCAGCAATGGTTGAACCGCAACGCCAGCTGGGCCGGCGGCCTGGCCGCGCCCATGCTGGTCATCACCATCCTGTCGATGATGGTGCTGCCGCTGCCGCCCTGGCTGCTGGACACCTTCTTCACGCTCAACATCGCGCTGGCGCTGGTGGTGATGATGGTGGCGGCCTACATGAAGCGCCCGCTGGACTTCTCGGTGTTCCCCACCGTGCTGCTGCTCACCACGCTGCTGCGCCTCTCGCTCAACGTGGCCTCCACCCGCGTGGTGCTGCTCGAAGGCCACACCGGCCCGGGCGCGGCCGGCGCGGTGATCGAGGCCTTCGGCCACTTCCTGATCGGCGGCAACTTCGCGGTCGGTTTCATCGTCTTCGCGATCCTGGTGGTGATCAACTTCGTGGTGATCACCAAGGGCTCGGAGCGCATCGCCGAGGTCTCGGCCCGCTTCACTCTGGACGCCATGCCGGGCAAGCAGATGGCGATCGACGCCGACCTCAACGCCGGCCTGATCGACGACAAGGAGGCCAAGCGCCGCCGCCGCGAAGTGGGCGAGGAAGCCGAGTTCTTCGGCTCCATGGACGGTGCCTCCAAGTTCGTGCGCGGCGACGCCATTGCCGGCATCCTGATCCTGTTCATCAACATCATCGGTGGCTTCATCATCGGTGTGCTGCAGCACGGCCTGTCGGCCGGCCAGGCGGCGGACAACTACATCCTGCTGGCCGTCGGTGACGCGCTGGTGGCGCAGATTCCCTCGCTGCTGATCTCGGTGGCCGCGGCCATGGTGGTCTCGCGCGTGGGCAAGGACGAAGACCTGGGCGTGCAGGTGATGGAGCAGATGTTCCTCTCGCCCAAGGTGCTGGGCATCACCGCCGCCGTGCTGTTCATGCTGGGCGTCGTGCCGGGCATGCCGCACCTGGTGTTCCTGAGCTTCGCGGCCATCGCCGGGGGCCTGGCCTACTGGGTGGCGCGCGAGCAGGCCAAGCCCGCGCCCGAACCGCAAGCGCCGGCCGTGCAGGGCGACGGCGAAGCCACCTGGGATGACCTGCAGCCGGTCGATCTGCTGGGCCTGGAGCTGGGTTACCGCCTGATCGCCATGGTGGACAAGACCCGCCAGGGCGACCTGCTCACCCGCATCAAGGGCGTGCGCAAGAAGTTCGCGCAGGAAGTCGGTTTCCTGCCGCCCGCGGTGCACGTGCGCGACAACCTGGAGCTGCGCCCCAGCGCCTACCGCATCACCCTGCGCGGCGTGGTGGTGGGTGAGGGCGAGGTGTTCCCCGGCATGTTCCTGGCAATCGATCCGGGTGGCATCGGCACGCCGTTGATCGGCACGCCCACCACCGACCCGGCGTTTGGCCTGCCCGCGCACTGGATCGACGAAAAGCAGCGCGAGAACGCGCAAATGGCCGGTTTTACCGTGGTTGATTCCGAGACCGTGCTGGCCACGCATCTTTCACACTTGATGCAAGTCCAGGCGGCCAAGTTGCTGAGCCGGACGGAGACCCAGGACCTGGTTGAACACGTCACCCGCCTGGCCCCCAAACTGATCGAAGAAGTCGTGCCCAAAATGGTCCCGGTTGCCACCTTCCAGAAAGTCCTCCAGCTGCTGCTGGAAGAGTCTGTGCATGTGCGCGACATCCGCACCATCATCGAATCGCTGGCCGAGCACGCCCCCCACACCACCGACCCGGCCGAGCTGGCCCGCCGCGTGCGCATGGCGCTCTCGCCGGCCATCGTGCAGCAGATCTACGGCCCGGTGAAGGAGCTCGAAGTGATTGCCATCGAGCCCGGCCTGGAGCGCCTGCTGATGCAGGCCCTCTCGGGCAGCGCCAACGGCGCGCTGGACCCGGGCGTGGCCGAGATGCTGAGCAAATCCGCCACCGACATCGCCAACCGCCAGGAAGAGAAGGGCGTGCCCGCCTGCCTGCTGGTGCCCGACGCCATCCGCAACGCCATGTCCCGCCTGCTGCGCCGCGCCGCGCCGCGCCTGCAGGTCCTGGCGCACAGCGAAATACCTGAAACCCACCTGATCCGCATCGGCCCGATCCTTGGAGAACTTGCAGCATGAACATCCAACGCTTCATTGCCCCCACGTCCCGCGAAGCCATGAACAAGGCGCGCAAGACCTTTGGCGACAGCGCCGTGATCCTCTCCACCCGCAACACCGCTGAAGGTTTCGAGGTGATGGCCGCCGCCGAGGAAAGCCTGGCTTCGCTAGCCGATCACGCGAACGCCGCGCCGGCCGCTGCCGCGCCCGCCCGTCCCAAGGCCTCCACCAGCGCTTCGCTGGCCGCGCCGCAGTCGGTGCAGAGCGACACCGAAACGCTGGCGATGAGCACGCTGTCGTTCCAGGACTATGTGCGCGAACGCATGCTGCGCAAGCGCCGTGAGTCGCTGCACGGCACGCCCGCCGCAGCCGCCGAAACCGCAGCGCCCGCCATCGAGCGCCGCGCGCCGGCCCCGGTCGCCGCGCCGCAGATCGTCGCCCGGCCCGAGCCGATCGAGGTGCCGGTGCAGCGCTTCAACCAGCCCGAATCCATGGTGGCGCGCAAGCCCGCCCCGATCCGCACCCGTTCCAGCGAGCCGGCGTGGGAAGACTCGCAGCCGCCGTCCACGCGCTTCCCCAGCCACGACGACAGCCGCATGGCGGTCGAGCTCTCGGCGCTCAAGGACATGATCGAAGAGCGCTTCAACACCCTGGCCTGGCTCGGCTCGTCCAAGCAGAACCCGATCCAGTCCAACCTGATGCTCAAGATGATCCGCGCCGGCTACTCGCCCGCGATGTCGCGCGCCGTGCTCGAGCGCGTGCCGGCCGAGGCCAATGCCGCCGAAGCGGTGCGCTGGCTGATGGATGTGATCACCCGCAACCTCAAGGTCGCCACGCCCGGCGCCGGCCTGTGCGACGAAGGCGGCGTGGTCTCGCTGGTGGGTGCCACCGGCGTGGGCAAGACCACCACCGCCGCCAAGCTGGCCGCGCAGTGTGTCAAGCAATACGGCGCCGGCAGCGTGGGCCTGATCACGCTGGACACCTACCGCGTCTCCGGCTTCGAGCAGCTGCGCGCCTTCGGCCGCATGCTGGGCGTCGTGGCCCACCTGGCGCACGACCGCGCCGCGCTCAAGGACCTGCTCAACCTGCTGGGCAACAAGCGCCTGGTGATCATCGACACCGCCGGCCTGGGCCAGCGCGACCAGCGCATCCAGGACATGCTGGACGTGCTCGACATCCCCAAGGTCAAGAAGACCCTGGTGCTCAACGCCGGCTCGCAAGGTGACACGCTGGACGAGGTGCTGACCTCGTTCAAAGCGAGCTCGCTGCACGGTGTGGTGCTCTCCAAGGTGGACGAAGCCGTCAAGCTCGGCCCGTCGCTGGACGCGCTGATCCGCCACCAGGTGGTGCTGCGCGGCGTGGCCAACGGCCAGCGCGTGCCCGAAGACTGGCAGAACGCCGATGCCGCCGCGCTGGTGCGCCTGTCCATGGGCACGCAGGGCAAGTCGGCCTACGACCCGCAACCCACCGACATGGGTTTCTTCTTTGCCCAGGCCTCCGGCCGCGGCATCGACCTGGGGGCGGCCCATGTTTGAACCCGGCTTCGACCAGGCCGCCGGTTTGCGGGGCGAACCGCCCGTGGGCGGGCCGGTGCTGGTGCCGGTGTCCAGCCCGGCGCAGCCCGCGCGCGCCTACGAATGGCTCTGCACGCTGGCCACCGCGCTCACGGCCGAAGGCCGGGCGGTGGTGATCGTCGATGGCACGGCCACCGAAGCCCGCAGCCGCGACCGCCACGACGGCGCCCACCTGGGCCTGATGCGCGTGCTGCAAGACCCCTCCATCGCTCACCTGGAACACCCCCTGGATGGCGCCGACTGGCTTGTGATGCCCGGCGCCGCCGGCCTGCAGGCCTTGCAGGAAACCGCGCAGGCCGCGGGCAGCCAGGTCGCGCTCTCGCGCCTGCTGACGCCGTTCGCCTCGGGCGCGGTGGTGCTGCTGTTCGCGCCCGCCTTCTCGCTGGCCGGTTTGCTGCACGGCCTGGGTGCCCGCGCGCTGGTGCCCGTGATCGAACAACCGCAGTCCAGCATCGACGCCTACGGCGCGGTCAAGCTGCTGGACGCGGCCGGCCTGGCGCCGGTGCTCGCCCCGCTGGCCTCTGGCGCGCCCGCCGCGCTGCAGACCGTGGTGCACACGGTGATCGACACCGCGCAGCGCCACCTCGGCCTGTCGCTGGACAGCTGGCCCGTGGCCACCTGGGCCCTGCGCGCGCAGGAAAGCGCGATCGAGCGGCCCCGCCCGACCCATGCGCACGGCTACCACGGCCTGGTGCCCGGCGCCTCGCGCACCGGCCGCTCCACGGCCGCCGCCCCTTCTCTCTGGAGCTGAAGATGTACACCGCCAAAGGCACCCTCAACCGGGACGACCAGTTGCGCAAATACAGCCCGCTGGTGCGCCGCCTCGCTCACCACATGATCGCCAAGCTGCCGCCCAGCGTGGAGCTCGACGACCTGATCCAGGTCGGCATGATCGGCCTGACCGAAGCCATCGCGCGCTTCGAGCCCACCCAGGGCGTGCAGTTCGAGACCTTCGCCAGCCAGCGCATCCGCGGCGCGATGATCGACGAATTGCGCGAGGGCGACTGGATGTCGCGCGGCTCGCGCAAGAGCCAGAAAGACATCGAGCAGGCCGTGCACCGCCTGCAGCAGAAGCTGCACCGCGTGCCCAAGGAAAGCGAGATCGCCGCCGAGATGGGCATGAGCCTGGCCGACTACCAGCACCTGCTGGCCAAGGTGCGCGGCACCCAGCTCGTGTACCTGGAGGACATCAGCGGCAACAGCGACGACGAAGACGGCTTCCTGGACCGCCACATGGGCGACCACGAGGCCGACCCCTCGGCCGTGCTGCAGGACCACCGCATGCGCACCGCCCTGGTGGCCGCCATCAAGGTGCTGCCCGAGCGCGAGCAGCAGATCATGTCGATGTACTACGAGCACGACATGAACCTGAAGGAAATCGCGGCCGTGCTGGGCGTGACCGAATCGCGCATCTGCCAGCTGCACAGCCAGTCGATCGCGCGCCTGCGCTCCAAGCTGCGCGCGCATTGACAGGAACACCCCCCTGCGCCGCTGGCGCGGCTTCCCCCCTCCGTGGCGCGCCTTCGGCGCTTCGAGGGGGGACGGCGTCTTGGGCCGGCGGAGCCGGACCCTCGACGCCTCTGGCTGGTGTCGCGCCGGCAATGCCTTAGATGCGTGTGAACAGACCTGGGTAGTCGAGCACGATGCCGTCTTCGTCCACCGGCAAATCCACCTGGAAACCGCTGCCGTCCAGGCTCTCGAAGCGGTAGAGCCGCTCGGCCAACCTGGTGTAGGCCTGGGGCTTGGCCTGTACGGTGAGCTCGGGGGCGTTCACCCAGGCCATGCGGAATTCGCGGCGCTCACCCACGGCCATCGGCTCGCGCCGGATCGGAAAGCTGTTGGTGAAGGGCGTGGGCCAGATGTCGATGTCCAGGCAGCCTTCCAGCTCCCGCAGCGCGCGGTTGTGGCCATCGCGCCAATGGCCCTGGCCGTCGGTGCGCAGGCTCAGCGCGCGCGAGGCCTGGTCGGTGTCTACCAGCAGGTCGGCCTGGCGCAGGTGCCACGACCGCCCCCAGGCCAGCCGGTAGCTGAGCCGGAACGGGCCGCTGGCTTCATCGAAGGCCAGCACCACCGCGCTGGCTTCGTTGTCCGACAGCAGCAGGTGTTCCATGCCCAGGCCCTCGCGGGCCGGGTTCCAGGTGGGTTGCCAGCAGAGGGTGCGGGTGTCGGTGCGGGCCATGGGAAAGGTCTATGGCGCCAGCCAAAGGGCGGCAAGGGTTTGTTTCATGGTCATGGCGCAGACCTCCGGTTATGGTGCAGGGCCTTGCCGGCATGCCGGCAGGCGGTCAACGATTGAAGCACGAAGGAGACGGGATGTCGGGTGGTGACTGGAAAGAGCTGTTCAAGGCGGCCTGCGAGGGCCATATCGAGCTGGTGCGCTACCACGCGCGCAATGGCGTGGACCTGAACTACGCGCACCCGGAGTTCCTCTCCACGCCGCTGGTGGCCTGCATCCTGGAGCGGCAGGAGGTGGTGGCCGGTTTGCTGCTGGACCACGGCGCCGATCCGCTGCTGCACTCCGAATTCGACAACCTCACGCCGGTGCAGGCCGCGCGTCAGGTGGGTCTGGGGGCGCTGGAGGCACGGCTGCGCGCGATGGGCGCGCCGGATCCCGTCGTGCGAACGCCGCGAAGAGGCGGCTGGCTCGCGCTTTTACTGGGGCGCTGGTTCTGGTGGGCGAGGTGAGCATGGGGTTGTTCGGCCTGGCCTAGGATGTGGGATCCCCACCCCACCGAGGCTTTTTTCATGGTTCCCCTGAACGACTGGCTGCTCTTTGCCGGCGCGGCCCTGCTGATGGCGCTGACGCCCGGCCCCAACATGGTCTATCTGATCTCGCGCTCGATCTGCCAGGGGCGACGGGCCGGCGTGATCTCGCTGTTCGGCGTGGTGGCCGGCTTTCTGGTGCACATGTTCACCGCCGCGGTGGGCCTCACAGCGCTGTTCATGGCCGTGCCTTTGGCCTACGAGATCCTGAAGTGGGCCGGCGCGGCCTACCTGCTGTACCTGGCCTGGCAGGCGGTCAAGCCGGGCGCGCGCTCGCCCTTCGAGGCGCGCGACCTGCCGCAGGACTCGCCGCGCAAGCTGTTCGCCATGGGCTTTCTCACCAACCTGCTCAACCCCAAGATCGCGGTGTTCTACCTCGCGATCTTTCCGCAGTTCGTCTCGCCCGAGCATGGCTCGGTGTTCGTGCAGAGCGTGGTGCTGGGGCTGACCCAGATCGTGTTCAGTTTCAGCGTCAACCTGAGCATCGCCCTGTCGGCAGCGAAGCTGGCGCGCTGGTTCCAGCACAACCGCCGCTGGCTGGCGGTGCAGCGCTACGTGATGGGCGGTGTGTTGGCCGCGCTGGCGGTGCGGCTGGCCGCCGAGCAGCGCCGCGTGGCCTGAAGATTCAGCGCGCGTCGCGCGCGTAACTCACGGTGAGCATTTCCCACTGGTGGCCGTCGGGCTGGTTCCAGTAGACGATGCGCCCGCCGTGGGCCGTGTCCACCTTCGAATCGACCGGCCCGTGCACCAGGCTGCGGTAGGGGATGCCGGCGGCCTGAAGGCGCGCGAGGATGGCGTCGAACGCGTCCTCGCTCACGCGAAACGCGAAGTGGATGGGTGGCACGGGCCCATCCCACTGATCGAAGTCGAGGGTCAGGCCGTCGTTGACATAAACCGGTGCGAATGGCCCGATGCCGCTGGTGGACCAGGGCACGCCGAGCAGCTCGGCGAGTTGCCGCGCGGCGGCGATCTTGTCGCGGGACGGCACGAGCAGGTGATCGAGTTGAATGTTCATCGCGATGCCGCCGTGCGCCTGGGCCGTCCGTGTTCAGTAGGAGCGCAGCGCGATGCCCCAGTGGCCCGCCGAACGGGTCACGATCCAGAGGTTGTGGTACCGGTTGAGCACCTCGCCCGCCGCGGTGCGCCGGGTGTAGTCCACGAGAAAGTGCACCTTGTCGGTGCTCGTGAGCACGGGGGTGATCGACTCGGTTTGTGTGCGCGCCCAGCCGGTGGCGCGCAGGCTGGCGAAAAAGTCGCTCGGAAGCTGGCCCGGCGCGAACCATTCCAGGCGGTGTGAGCCGGAAAGCAGGGTGTGCGGGAAGTTCAGTTCGGCATCCATGCCCGGCAGGTCTTCGGCGTTGAAGGCGGTGGCGAAACGCTCAATGCAGGCCCGGGCTTCCACCGTGTCGCCGTTGCCGCTGGTGTCCGAACCGTTCGGGGCGTGAATCTCGTTCATGGCAGGGGAAAAAGGAGATCGGGGGCCTGTCATGTTGGCGCTCGCGCGAGGGCGCGTCAACCTTGCTGGCAGAGCGCGCCCGGGTGTTCCCAGCCGGAGCCATTGCGGGGCCATTCGACCAGCACGCCTTCTTCGGTCTGGGCCACCACGCGGCCATCCACGCGGTCCAGGCTGCCTTTGTGAAGGCGGTTGACACGGGCGCCGGCAGCGAACTGGGGCGTCTGGAAATAGGATTTGAGCAATTCGATCATGGTGTGGGTCTCGGGATCGGGGTGGGGGTCAGAAGGCGCCATGGTGGTGGTGGCCTCGGTGGGCCTGGTCCCAACGGCGTTGCATGTCTTCCAGCTGGTGAAGGCTCTTGGCGGTGCTGAGGTATTCCTCCAGCCCGTCGGATGCGCCGGCGGCGGCGCGGCGGAAAAAGTGGCCAACGGCACCAGCCAGTCGGGTCCACAGGGAAGTGATGAGGGTGTTCATGGCATTCAATCTTAGGGTTAACCCGTATTTTAGAAGGGCTGCCGCTAAAAAGGTACATCCATCAGTTTGGCTAATGAGATATCAGAGGCGATCTCTCAAACCGACTTTTGGGTGCCAGTGACGTCTGTAGACGCAAAAAAACCGGCAGATGCCGGTTTTTGACGGGAGAAGGAGAGGATCAGGCGGTCAGGAAACCGCGCCCCGCGCCGCCGAGCGGTGAGGGTTTGACCATGCGGCCGTAGGTGGGCTGGCGCTGCAGCGACTGCTGGGGCAGCAGGCTGGCGACCGCGCGTTCGTTCTGGGCGTTGGAGCGCAGCACGGCTTGGCGCAGCTGGGCAAAACGTTGCGCGGCGCTCTGGGTGTCGCGGCGCAGTGGGCTGTCGGGGTCGGTGAAAGCCGGCGTGCGGGGGGCCTGCTGCAGCACCGCCTGCATGGCCGCGCTGGCCTGTTCCACACCGGGCGCGTCGCCGCGCAGCAAGGCGGCTTCGAGCGCGTCGAGTTCGGCCTGCAACGAGTCGATCCAGGGTTGGTGGGGCGTCGTCGTTGCGGCTGAGGTCATGGTGCGGTCGGTGGGTGGTGGGGGAATCAGGCCCTGGCGCCGTTGAGCATTTCGGCGGCGTTGGCCAGCATCTTGTCGGCGATGGCCTCGGGGTTCACCTGGAAGGTGCCGTTGGCGATCGCCGCTTTCATGGCTTCGACTTTTTCCGTGTTGAACACCTCGTTGCCGCCCGAGCCCAGGGCCGAGACGGTGGAGGGGGACAGCGTCACGGTCACGCCCTGAGGCTTGGCCGTGGAAGCGCCTGCGGCGGCCAGTTCGGCGACCGCTGCGGGTTTTTCGGCGGCCTTCTGGGGACCACCGGCCACGGAACCTATATAGGAATCGGGTGACGAATCGACTTTCATTTCACGCTCCAAACCCCGTAGTCAGGGTGATGTGTGAGAACTATCGACCTGGGTGGAACGAACTTTAGGCATTTTTGAGGCGCCGGTTCAGGCAATCCGTCACGTTGGCGGGGCCGTTGCGGACGCCCGGCTCAAAGCGCCATCTCAACGGTCTGGTCTTCCTGCACCAGACCGGTGACCACCCGCCCGCCGGGCAGGCGGATGCGGGCGGACTGCCCGACCAGGCCGGCGGTGAGCGCCAGGCCGGTCACGGAAATGCTGAAACCGGTGCCGCTGCTGTTGACCCGCACCTGGTCGCCCGCGGCGAAGGCCTTGGTCGGGCGCACCATGTTCTGGCGGATCGCCAGGCCCGGGGTGAGGGCGAAGGCGGTTTCCTGGCCGATCCACATTTCGGGGCGGGCCAGCACCGTGGCGGGGCTGGCCGCCCAATCCACTTCGGCCAGTTCGGCATCTTCTTGAGTGAGGGTGGCACCGGCGTCCACCGGGCGCTTGATCACCCAGGCCGGGCCGAAGGCCTTGACCGTGACCGGCACGAAGACGTTCCAGCGCGAAGGGCCCTCGACGCAGCGCAGGCCGATGCGGCTGCGGCCCCACAGGCGCGAGCCGGCCGGCAGGTGGGGCTCGACCCTGGCGCAGGGCGCCAGGCGCAGGCGGGTGTCGAGCGCGCCCATCACGACCTCGGTGCGCAAAGGCAGGGCCTCGTCTTTCGGGATCGCGGCTTCCAGCGCGGGCTGCAGCCACGCGCGCGCGGTCTTCTCCAGTTCGTCGGTCTGGTTGTTCGCGTGGGCCGTGCCCAGGCCCGGCAGCAGCAGGGCCAGGGCCCAGCCGCAGGCGGCGAGCAGGCGGTGCAGGGTGGGGCGCATGGGCGGTCTCCGATGGGGGGTCAGGGCTGCACTGTAGGTGGAGGGCCGGCCGGACAAAGGCAGGAAAAGGCTTGAAAAGCGGCGCTTGTTCCGGCCATCGCCAATCCTCAAGATTTCCATACTCCTTCCAACCCCCACCCGGTGTCAGGACCTTCTCCCCAGGCCCGGCCGGACCCGAAACCCGCTGGAGTGAACGATGCTTGAACAGATGACCGGCCGGCTGGACTTCCATGCCAACGCCCTGCTGCTGCGCTCGCAGCGCCAGCAGGTGATCGCCAGCAACATCGCCAACGCCGACACGCCGGGCTACGTCGCGCGCGACTTCGATTTCGCCAGCGCGCTCAAGAACGTCTCGGGCATGCAGGCTGGCGCGACCGCAGGCGTGACCCAGACCAATGCCCAGCACATGCGCCTGGGCACCACCGGCGCGGGCCCGGCCCGACCCGACATGGCCTACACGGTGCAGACCCAGCCCAGCCAGGACGGCAACTCGGTCGACCTCGACCGCGAGCGCGCCAACTTCGTGGACAACAGCGTGCGCTACGAGTCCACGTTGCGTTTCATCAATGGTCACGTGAAGACCATGTTGAGCGCCATCACCGGCCAATAAACATGAACACCCCCCGCGTCGCCTTCGGCGCCACCCCCCTGATAGGGGGGCAACACCAGCGGCCCGGCAAAGCCGGTTCCGCGGTGTTTCTGGTTTGCACCTTTTCACGCGTTGCGTGATTGAAAGGAATTGGTATGTCGATGTTCTCCATCTTCGGTGTCTCGGGCAGCGCGGTCAGCGCGCAGTCCCAGCGCCTCAACGTGGTGGCCTCCAACCTGGCCAATGCCGACGCGGTGGCCGGCCCGGACGGCCAGACCTACAAGGCGCGCCACATCCTGTTCCAGACCGTGCCCATGGGCGGCGAGGGCAACGCCGGCGTGAAGGTGCAGAACATCGTGGAGAGCGATGCCCCGGGCCGCCGCGTGCACAACCCCACGCACCCCAGCGCCGACGCCGAAGGCTATGTGACGCACGCCAATGTGAACCCGGTCGAGGAGATGGTCAACATGATCTCGGCCTCGCGCTCGTACCAGAACAACGTCGAGGTCATGAACACGGCCAAGTCGCTGCTGCTCAAGACCCTGCAAATGGGGCAGTGAACCCGATCCCTGGAAAGACCTGAGCCATGTACATCACCCCCATCGACATCAGCCAGCTGGGCAACACGCCCGGCAGCACCACCGGCACCTCGGCCCAGAACAGCATGGACCCGAAGGCCTCGCAAGACCGGTTCCTCAAGCTGCTGGTCGCGCAGCTCAACAACCAGGATCCGTTGAATCCGATGGACAACGCGCAGATGACGACCCA
Source organism: Hydrogenophaga sp. (assembly GCA_018993155.1). Classification (GTDB taxonomy): domain Bacteria; phylum Pseudomonadota; class Gammaproteobacteria; order Burkholderiales; family Burkholderiaceae_C; genus Hydrogenophaga. The sequence continues at coordinate 28,889 of JAGKSX010000019.1, read as the reverse complement.
GATGGCGCAGATCAACACCGTCAGCGGCATCCAGGAACTCAACGCGACGCTCACCAGCATGGCCGCGCAGTTCTCGTCGCAGACGGCGCTGCAGGCCACCTCGCTGATCGGCCGCGAGGCCCTGCTGCCCGGCGACAAGCTCACGTTCAAGGACGGCTCGGCCAAGGCCGCGTTCTCGCTCGACGCCAAGGCCACCGATGTGAAGGTGGACATCATGGGCACCAACGGCGAGGTCATCAAGACCATCGAGATGGGTGCGCTCGGGGGCGGCCTGCACCGCTTCAACTGGGAAGCCGCGGGCGTCGACCCGGCCACGGTCAAGGGCTTCAAGGTGCGCGCGGTCGACGGCAGCGAAGCCGTGGACGCCATGTCCCTGCAGCGGCTGACGGTGGACTCGGTGAGTTTCTCCGGCGGCTCCATCTACATGCTGCTGCAGGACGGCAGCACCCGCGCCTACAACGACGTGCTCGCGTTCATGTGAGCGCCTGAGCCTTTCCTTACACACCGCTTTCCCCTTCTAAGGACATCACCATGGCATTCCAGCAAGGACTCTCCGGCCTGAACAGCGCCAGCCGCAACCTCGACGTGATCGGGCACAACATCGCCAACGCCAACACGGTGGGCATGAAGAGCTCGCGCGGCGAGTTCGGCGAGCTCTACGCCAGCTCCGTGAACGCGGCCGGCGGCGTGAACTCCGGCATCGGCGTGGCGCTGACCACCGTGTCGCAGCATTTCACGCAGGGCAACATCACGGTGACGGGCAACGACCTGGACGTGGCCATCAACGGCTCGGGCTTCTTCGAACTCAACATGCCCAACGGCACGGTCGCCTACAGCCGCGCGGGCATGTTCAAGCTCGACAGCAGCGGCAGCATCATCACCAACGGCGGCGCCAACCTCATGGGCTACCCGACCGCGCCCGATGGCACGCGCCTGAGCTTCGACTCGCAGCCGCTGCGCCTGCCCACCGGCGGCCCGATTCCCGCGCGCCAGACCACCAGCATCCTGGCCGAATTCAACCTCGACGCCCGCGCGCCGGTGGCCTCCACGCAGACGCCGCCCACGCCGCTGTCGACCTACGGCACGTCCCTGGTCGCCTACGACTCGCAGGGGCTTGAGATCCCGGTGTCGCTGAGCTTCGAGAAGATCGGCAACAACCAGTGGAACGTCTACACCGGCGTCAACGGCGCCGACCCCGCGCTGTCCACGCCCTTCGTCGTGAACTTCCTGCCCGACGGTTCGCTCGACCCCGCCTCGGTGATTCCGCAGCTCACGCTGGCTTCGCCCAACGACCCCGCGCAGACCTTCAACGTCGATCTCGAGTTCGGCGCCGCGACGCAGTTCGGCACCAACTTCGCCGTCAGCGACCTGGACCAGGACGGCTACCGCCCCGGCCAGTTCCTGGGCCTGAAGATCGGCGAGGACGGCCTGGTCAGCGGCCAGTACTCCAACGGCGAGACCCGCGCCGCCGGCCAGATCGCGCTGGTCAACTTCCGCAACACCCAGGGCCTGCAGCCCATGGGCGGCGGCAACTGGACGGCCACCTTCACCTCGGGCGACCCGCTGCACGGCGAGCCGGGCACGGGCAACTTCGGCGCGCTGCGCTCGGGGGCGCTGGAAGACTCCAACGTCGACATCACGGCCGAGCTGGTCAACATGATGACCGCGCAGCGCACCTACCAGGCCAACGCCCAGACCATCAAGACGCAGGACCAGGTGCTGACCACCCTCCTGAACATGCGCTGAACATGAAACACCCCTGCCGCGCTGCGCGCGACCCCCTCAAGGGGGCGGCACTGGCCGTCCGGCAAAGCCGGCCCGGCGGTGCCCCTGGTCGAAGCCCTCGCGCGCGCATCGGCATCTGCATTCGAAGGAGCCCCGCATGGACCGCATGATCTACACCGCGATGACCGGCGCCAACGCCGCGCAGTACCGGCAGCAGGTGCTGGCCAACAACCTGGCCAACGTGTCCACGCCGGGCTTTCGCGCCGAGCTCTCCACCTTCCGCGCCGTGCCGGTGCGCGGCGACGGTGCGAGCACCCGCGTGTTCGCCCTGGAAGCCACCCCCGGCCATTCCGACCTGCCCGGTTCGATCGCCGCCACCGGCCGCAACCTGGACGTGGCCGCGCGCGGCAACGCCTATTTCGCGGTGCAGGGGCTGGACGGCACCGAGGCCTACACCCGCGCGGGCGCGCTCGAAGTCAACCAGGACGGCACCCTGGTCAGCGGCCAGGGCCTGCCCATGCTGGGCGACGGCGGCCCGATCGTGATTCCTGAGGGTGCGCGCGTGGACATCGCTTCCGACGGCACCGTGAGCACGCGCATCGGCAACCAGCCCTCGCAGACCGTGGGCCGCCTCAAGATGGTCACGCCCGACGCCGACAACCCGCTGCGCCGCAGCGAGGACGGCCTGTTCCGCGGCCCGCAGGGCGACCCGCTGCCTGCCAGCGACGTGGCGCGCCTGCAGGACGGCGCGCTCGAAGGCTCCAACGTCAATCCCATGGAGGCCATGGTCGGGATGATCGCCGTGGCCCGCCAGTTCGAGGTGCAGATGCGCATGCTGCAGAACGGCGAAACCAACGACAAGACCGCCAGCCAGCTGCTGAGCATGAACGGTTGAACCCCCTTTAAATCGCGGAGCACAAGATGATCAATTCGCTGATGATTTCCAAGACCGGCATGCAGGCGCAGCAGATGCAGCTGGATGTGATCTCGAACAACCTGGCCAACGTGTCCACCAACGGTTTCAAGCGCGCCAACGCCGTGTTCGAGGACCTGATGTACCAGAACCTGCGCCAGGTGGGTGCCAACACGGCCGAGCAGGCCGAGCTGCCCACCGGCCTGCAGGTCGGCCTGGGGGTGCGCACCGTCGCCACCTCGCGCAACTTCTCGCAGGGCAGCCTGCAGCAGTCGGACAACCCGCTGGACCTGGCCGTCAACGGCAACGGCTTCTTCCAGGTCGAGATGCCCGACGGTACCACCGCCTACACGCGCGACGGCAGCTTCAAGGCCGATGCGCAGGGCCGCATCGTCACCAACAGCGGCTACCCCCTCACCGCCGGCATCACCGTGCCGGCCCAGGCACAGAGCGTCACGGTGTCCGCCGACGGTGTGGTCACCGTCAAGCTGCCGGGCAACCCCGCGCCGCAGCAGATCGGCAACATCGAGCTGGCCAGCTTCATCAACCCGGCCGGCCTGGAGCCCCTGGGCCAGAACCTGTACGCCGAAAGCCTGGCCTCGGGCAACCCCATCAACGGCGCGCCCAACTCGACCGGCATGGGCTCGCTGATGCAGGGCTACGTCGAAACCTCCAACGTCAACGTGGTGCAGGAACTGGTGACCATGATCCAGACCCAGCGCGCGTACGAGATGAATTCCAAAGCCATTCAAACCTCTGACCAGATGCTGCAGCGTCTGAGCCAGCTGTAAGGAACCGCCATGTTGCGCATCGCCCTCATCCTGTCGCTCGCCGTGCTCGCTTCCGGTTGCGAAACCCTGCAGCGCACGCCCCAGGTGGACCTGGCGCCGGCCCAGCCGGTGCGCTATGCGCAGCAGGCACCGATGGCGGCGCCCGCCGTCACGGCCGCGCCCGGCGGCAGCCTGTTCCAGGCCGTGAGCTACCGGCCTGCGTTCGAAGACCCGCGCGCGCGCCTGCCAGGCGACATCCTCACGGTGCAGATCACCGAGCGCATCAACGCAACGCAGAAGTCCTCGTCGTCGGTGGACCGCACCGCCAACGCATCGGCCGGCGTCTCCGCGCTGCCCTTCATCAGCCCCAGCAGCTCGCTGCTGGGCAAGCTCGACGTGGGCGCGAATTCGTCCAACAAGTTCGCCGGCAACGGCGAGACCGAGAACGCCAACACCTTCACCGGCTCCATCACCACCACGGTGCAAGAGGTGCTGCCCAACGGCCACCTGCTGGTGGTGGGCGAGAAACAGATTGGTGTGAACCAGAACGTGGACGTGCTGCGTTTCTCCGGCACGGTGGACCCGAAACAGATCCGCCCCGGCAACGTGGTCGCCTCCACCCAGGTGGCCAATGTGCGCATCGAGTCGCGCGGGCGCGGCCAGCAGGGCGAAGCGCTTTCAATTGGCTGGTTGGCACGGTTCTTTTTGACGGTTCTCCCCTTCTGATGCCGTTGCATCATGGGCCACCGATCCCTGGAACCAATGAAATGAATATCGACCGGCTCTTCCGATACTTGATGGTGATTTGCAGTGTGCTGATCTGCCTGCCGGCGGCTGCCCAGTCCATCCGCATCAAGGAAATCGCGGCCGTGCAGGGCGTGCGCAGCAACCAGCTGACCGGCTACGGCCTGGTGGTGGGCCTTGACGGTACGGGCGACCAGACCACGCAGATGCCCTACACCACGCAGAGCCTGAACAACTACCTGCAGCAGCTCGGCCTCTCGCTGCCGCCCGGCACCAACATGCAGCTGAAGAACGTGGCGGCCGTGATGGTCACCGCGCAGCTGCCCGCCTTCGCCCAACCCGGCCAGGCCATCGACGTGACCGTGTCCTCGATCGGCAACGCCAAATCGCTGCGCGGCGGCACCCTCATCACCACGCCCCTCAAAGGCGCCGACGGTGAGATCTACGCGCTCGCGCAAGGCAACCTGCTGGTCGGCGGTGCGGGCGCCTCCGCCGGCGGCAGCAAGGTGCAGGTCAACCACCTGAGCGCGGGGCGCGTGCCCGGCGGCGCGCAGGTCGAGCGCGCGGTGGCCACGCCCTTCGCGCTGGGCGAGACCATCGACCTGGGCCTGAACTCGAACGACTTCCAGACCGCCAGCCGCGTGACCGACGCCATCAACCGCGCCATGGGCTCGGGCGTGGCCAGCGCCGTGGACGGCCGCGTGGTGCGCCTGCGCGCGCCGGCCGACCCCAGCCAGCGCGTGAGCTTCCTGGCCAAGGTGGAAGACATCCGCCTGGACGCCACCATCCCCACCGCGCGCGTGATCATCAACTCGCGCACCGGCTCCATCGTCATGAACCAGGCCGTCACCCTCGGCGCCTGCGCCGTCTCGCACGGCAACCTCTCGGTGAGCATCAGCTCCACCCCGGTGATCAGCCAGCCCAACCCGCTGTCGGTCGGTGGCCAGACCGTGGTCACCGAGAAGGCCGACATCCAGATCCGCCAGGACAAGGGCTCGCTCGTCAAGATCGACACCGCGCCCCAGCTCTCCGACGTGGTGCGCGCCCTGAACTCGCTCGGCGCCACGCCGCAGGACCTGCTCGCCATCCTCCAGGCGATCAAGGCCTCCGGTGCGATGAACGCGGAACTCGAAGTCATCTGAGCATGAACACCCGTGCCCTCACGCCCAGCGGCCTGGCCGCCGACCCGACAGCGCTCAATGCGCTGCGCTACGGCAAGGGCGACGACAAGGCCGCGCTCAAGGAAGCGGCCAAGCAGTTCGAATCGCTCTTCATGCGCGAACTCATCAAGAGCATGCGCGAAGCCACGCAGAAGTCGGGCCTGATGGACGGCGAGGGCGGCAACCTGGGCATGGACCTGCTCGACCAGCAGTTCTCGGTGCAGCTCTCCGGCCTGCCCGGCGGCCTGTCCGAAGCGATCGAGCGCCAGCTCGGCCGCCAGATGACCCCCACCGACGCCACCCGGGGTGGCGGCAGCGCCGCCCTCTCCGCCACCGGCGACACCAGCACCGTGGGCCGCGTGAACGCGGGCCCGCGCCAGGCCGGTTTCGTGGAGCAGCACAGCGAAGCCGCGGCCACCGTGGCGCGCGAGTCTGGCATTCCCGCCAGCTTCATGATCGGCCAGGCCGGCCACGAGACCGGCTGGGGCCGCAGCGAGATCAGGCACGCCGATGGCACGCCCTCGCACAACCTGTTCGGCATCAAGGCCACGGACAGCTGGAAGGGCAAGGTCGCCGAGATCACGACCACCGAATACATCAACGGCGAGCCGCGCAAGGTGACGGCCAAGTTCCGCGCCTACGACTCCTACGCCGATTCGTTCCGCGACTACGCGCGCCTCATCGGCAACAGCCCACGCTACGAAGGCGTGATGGACCAGCTGCATTCCGTGCAAGGCTTTGCCAGCGGCCTGCAGAAAGCTGGCTACGCCACCGACCCCCAGTACGCGGCCAAACTCAGCCGCGCGATCAACTCCACCCTGAGCCTGCAGCGGGCGCAGGGCTGAAAGAGAGCACGCCATGTCCGCCCTCAACATCGGCGCCCGCGCGCTCAACGCCAACCTCGCGGCCCTGCAGGTCATCGGCAACAACATCGCCAACGTCAACACGCCCGGCTATTCGCGCCAGAACGTGATCCAGCAGTCGTCGGGCTACCAGCAGATGGGCAACGGCTACTTCGGCATGGGCGTGGAGATCGCCACCGTCGAACGTTCGCACAACCAGTACCTCACGCGCGAAGCGCAGAAGGCCGGCTCCGTGGCCTCCGCCGATGCGCTGCGCTATGCGCGCCTGCAGCAGCTGGAAAGCGCCTTCCCCACCGGCTCGGCGGGCCTGGGCACGGCGCTCAACGACATGCTCAACGCCTGGACCGATGTCTCGTCCTCCCCCGGCAACCTGACCGCGCGCGTGGTCGTGATCGCCAAGGGCGAAGAACTCGCCACGCGCCTGCGCAACACCGCCAGCCAGATCGACTCGCTGCAGCACACCACCAAGCAGCAGGTGGCGGGCGCGGTCGACCGCATCAACGGCCTGGCGCAGGACCTGGCCAAGGTCAACGCGCGCATCACCGAGAGCCAGGGCAACGGCCACACGCCCAACGACCTGCTCGACCAGCGCGACAAGATCCTGGGCGACATCAACAAGTACGTGCAGACCACCAGCGTGCCCGCCGCCGACGGCAGCGTGAGCGTGTTCATCGGCGGCAGCCAGCCGCTGGTGCTGGGCACGCGCGCCAACGCGCTGGCCGTGGGGCAGGACAGCACCGACAGCTCGCGCGTCGCGCTCTCTTTCGTGCAGGGCGGCGTGAGCACCGCGGTGCCCGACGCCAGCCTGGGCGGCGGCGAACTCGCCGGCCTGATGCGCTTCATGAACGAAGACCTGGTCGACGTGCAGAACCTGCTGGGCCGCATGGCCCTGGCCACGGCCACCACGGTGAACAACCAGCACAAGCTGGGCGTGGACCTGCAGGGCAACCCGGGCCAGAACTTCTTCAACCCGCCGGCCGCCGCCGTGGGCCTGCCCCGGCCGGGCAATACCGGCAGCGCCGAGATCAGCGCCAGCGTGGCCGACCCGACCGCGCTCGTCGCCTCCGACTACGAACTGCGCTTCGAGGCCGGCGGCATGAGCGTGGTGCGCCTGTCCGACGGCACCGCCACCCCCGTGACCTCGCTCCCCGCCGTGGTCGACGGCCTCAACTTCAACCTCGACAACGGCGCCGGCGCGCCCGGCGACCGCATCCTGGTGCGCCCCTACGCCGCCGCCGCGCGCGACCTGCAGGTGGCCATCGGCTCGCCCGACAAGCTGGCCGCCGCCAGCCCCGTCATGGTCACGCCCGGCACCGGCAACTCTGGCGGCCTGAGCGTGGAGAGCCTGTACGCCTCGTCGGCCTCGCCCAACCTCACCGACCCGGTCACCATCACCTTCCTGGCCGACGGCAGCTTCACCGCCACCGGCCTGGGCCCGGGCAACCCGCCGCCCGACAACGCCGGCCCGCCGCCGAGCTACAACTTCAAGCCGGGCCAGTCCATCACCCTCAACGGCTGGAGCCTCACCATGCGCGGCAGCCCGGGCGCGGGCGACACCTTCAGCATCGGCGCCGCGCCCGCTGGCGCGATCTCGCAGAACGCGGGCAACAGCGCCGGCATGCTGGGCCTGCGCGACCTGCCCACCTACGGCGGCGTGCCGCTCTCCGATGGCTACGTCAGCCTGTTCTCTGACATCGGCACGCGCGTGCAGGGCGCCAAGTTCGCCGCGGACTTCTCGGCCAACGTCGCCAACACCGCCGAGACCGCGCGCGCCAACGTGGCCGGGGTCAACCTCGACGAAGAAGCCGCGCGCCTGCTGCAGTACCAGCAGGCCTACCAGGCCTCGGCGAAATTCCTCCAGATCGCCCAGAGCACCTTCGACAGCCTGTTGCAGACCGTGGGTCGCTAGATATGAACACCCCCCTGCGCCGCTTTGCGGCTTCCCCCCTCTCTGGCGCGCCTTCGGCGCTTGGAGGGGGGACGGCATCTTGGGCCGGCGGAGCCGGACCCTCGATGCCCCTGACCGGCGTCCGGCTGCGTGTCGAGATTCGGAAAGATTGAGGAACCAACATGCGCATCTCCACCGCCCACAGCTACGACAACACCATCGCCATCCTGACCCGCCGCCAGGCCGAACTGGCCGCGCAGCAGGAGCGCGTGTCCACCGGCCTGCGTGTGCAGAAAGCCAGCGACGACCCAGTGGCCGCCACGCTGGCCGAAACCGCTGCCAACCGCCTGGCCCGCACCACCGCCGACATGCGCGCGCTGGAAGCCTCGCGCGCCAGCCTGCAGCAGGCCGAGAGCGGCCTGAAGGAATCGGGTGACCTGATCCAGCGCGTGCGCGACCTGCTGGTGACCGCCGGCAACGCCACCTTCACCGACGCCGAACGCGAAGACGTGGCCAAACAGCTCGAAGGCCTGCGCGAGCAGCTCATCGCCGTGGCCAACCGCAAGGACAACGCCGGCCGCACCCTCTATGGCGGCCTGGGCGGTTCTTCCACGCCCTTCGTGGACCTCTACGGCCCCAGCGGCAGCGGCGTGCAGTTCGACGGCCAGCGCGGCCAGGCCGCCGCCGGCAACAGCTCGCTGCCGCAGGCGCTCGACGGCGACGCCATCTGGATGCGCGTGCCCCAGGGCAACGGCACCTTCACGCTCGGCGTGCCCACCAGCAACACCGGCAACGTGAGCACCACCATGGGCAACGTCACCAACGCCGCCGCGCTCACCGGCGACGACTACGACATCACCTTCGCCGAAGTCGGCGGCGTGATGCAGTACACCGTGACCAATGCCACCACCGGCACGCCGGTGCCCGGCCATGTCGGCCAGCCCTATGTGGCCAACAAGACCATCGAATTCGACGGCATGTCGCTGGAGCTGCGCGGCAAACCCGCCGCCGGCGACCGCGTGGAACTGCGGCCCGTGACCACCACCACCGACATCTTCTCGGTCGTGCAGAACGCCGTGGATGCGCTGCGCTACAACGGCCCCAACGAGAGCGCGTACCACGCCCAGGCCATGGCGCGTGCCATGACCGAGGTGGACGCCGGGCACGACCGCGTGCTCGCCGCCCGCGGCCGCGCCGGTGAGTGGCTCAACCGCGCCGACTCGCTCAACGCCCAGATGGAAGACGGCTCGATTGCCCTCAAGACCGAGAATGCCCGCCTGGTCGAACTCGACCCGATCAAGGGCCTGTCCGACCTGCAGACCCAGCAGCTCGGCCTGGAGGCCGCCATCAAGACCTACGCGCAGGTGCAGCGCCTGTCGCTCTTCCAGGTGATCAATTGACCTGCGTTCCCCTTTTCTCATGATCATCAGTCACACCGTGTTGGACAGCATCGCACTGGGCTACGAGCCCGTGTGGAACCGCGCGCGCGAACTCGCCGCCGTGCGCATGGGCGTGCGCGCCGTGCACCCCGAATCCGTCGACGCGGCCCACCTCATGCAGGCCCTGGGCGACGACTGGCCCGCCAGCGCGCCGGTGCTCATCCTCAGCGTGGACAGCCCCCGGCTGCTGCAACAGGCGCTGGCCTGCGCGCCCGTGCAGAACACCTGGCTCGAAGTGCCCGCCGCCCTGTTCGAACAACCCGACACCCTGGCCCGCCTCACGGCCGGCGCCCGGCGCGGGCACCGGCTGCTGCGCCGCACCGACCTGGCCGCCGTGCGCGGCCAGGCCGTGGCCCCGGCCGATGCGCGCAACCTGCTGCGGCTGGGCGCCGAATCCGTGCCCGCCGGGCTGATCGGCCAGCTCGTCGAAGGCGTCGCCACGCAAACCCTGGCGCGCCAGTGCCTGGACGACGCCGGTGCCTGGGGCGTGCTCGGCTGGCCCGACAGCGACGTGCTGCACGCGCACCGCCACCAGCCGCTGAACTACGACGGCGCCGTGGTCAAGCAGATCCTCATGGCCATCGGCGACGAAGACTGCTCCATCGAACACCTGGAACGCCTGGTGCGGCAAGACCCGGTGCTGGTCTACCGCATCCTGCTGATGGTCAACTCCGCCGCCTTCGGCGGGCGCCACGAAATCGGCTCGCTGCGCCACGCCTTGATGATGCTGGGCTTTCGCGAGCTCGGCCGCTGGCTCGCCGAACAGCTGCCCAACAGCGAACCCGACCGCGACCTGCACCCCGTGCGCTACGCCATGGTGATGCGCTCGCGCCTGGCCCAGCACCTGCTGGCCACCGGCTCCGAAGACAACCTGCGCGGCGAGGTCTACACCACCGCGCTGCTCTCGCAGCTCGACCGCTTGCTGCACCAGCCGCTGGGCGAACTGCTCAACCGGTTGCCCCTCTCGGGCCGCGTGTTCGACGCCGTGCTGCGCCATGACGGCCCCTACCACCCGCTGCTCGATGTGGCGCGCGCCCTGGGCGAACCCGCCCAGCTGCACCGCCTGCCGGCGGTGTGCCAGCGCCACGACATCAGCCTGGAGCATGCCAACCGCGCGCTCATCCGCATGCTGGCCACCAGCCGCGACCACGCCAGCCCGAGGTCCGAACGTTTGACCTAGTGAGCCCGGGCGGCGCGCTACGATGATGCCCATGACCTCCGCGCCCCCCGCCTCCACCCCCCACCACAGCAGCGCGCTCGTGCTGTTCTCCGGTGGACAAGACTCCACCACCTGCCTGGCGCACGCGCTCTCGCGCTACCCGCGCGTGGAAACCATCGGTTTCGACTACGGCCAGCGCCACAACGTGGAGATGACCGCCCGCCTGAACGTGCTGCGCGAACTGCGCCAGCGCTTTCCGGCGTGGTCGCAGCGCCTGGGCGAAGACCACGTGCTCGACCTCGGGGTGCTCGGCAAGGTCAGCGAAACCTCGCTCACGCGCGACATGGCCTTCCGCATGGAAGAGAACGGCCTGCCCAACACCTTCGTGCCCGGGCGCAACCTGCTGTTCCTCACGCTGGCCGCCGCCCTGGCCTACCGGCGTGGCATCCAGGTCATCGTCACCGGCGTGTGCGAAACCGACTTCTCGGGTTACCCCGACTGCCGCGACGACACCATGAAGGCGCTGCAGGTCGCGCTCTCGCTCGGCATGGACCACCGCTTCCTGATCGACACCCCGCTGATGTGGATCGACAAGGCCGCCACCTGGCGCCTGGCACACGAGCTGGGCGAAAACGCGCTGCTGGTGGGCGGCGGCAACGCCCTGGTGGACCTGATCGTCGAACACACCCACACCTGCTACCTCGGCGACCGCGAACACCGCCAGCCCTGGGGGTACGGGTGTGGCGGGTGCCCGGCCTGTGAGTTGCGGGCGAGGGGGTGGGCGGCTTACGCCGCGCCGCAGGCCTGATCAGGCGCCGTCGGCGCGGCTGATGTCCAGCCGGTAACGCGCCCCGCCCGCCGCCGCCTGCTCGTTGGCCCGCAGCGCCCAGCGCTGCCGGTGGTGCGCCGCCAGGGTGGAGCGGTGGGCGATGGAGACGATGGCGCCGTGCGCCTGCTTCACCCGTTCCACCAGGCGCTGGTAAATCGTGGCTTCGGCTTCTTCGTCGAGCGCGCTGGTGGCTTCGTCGGCCAGCACCCAGGCCGGCTTCTTGAGCATCACGCGCGCGATCGCCAGGCGCTGGCGTTCGCCGCCCGAGAGTTTCTGGCTCCAGGCGTCTTCGCGGTCGAGCTGGTCGGTCAGCGCCGGCAGCAGGGCCTCGTTCAGGGCGTCGCGCAGGGCTTCGTCGGTGTAGTTCTCCGCCGGGTCGGGGTAGGCCAGGGCGTCGCGCAGGCGGCCGTCGGGGAAGTAGGGCCGCTGCGGGATGAACATGGTGTCCTTGGGCAGGCCCACGCGGCCCAGCGCGTGGGGCCAGATGCCGGCGAGGGCGCGGAACAGGCTGGACTTGCCGCTGCCCGAGGGGCCGTGCAGCAGCACGGTGTCGCCCGTTTTCACGTCCAGGTCCACACCGGCCAGCAGCGTGCTGCCGCCGGGCAGGGCCACGGTGAGGTCTTGCGCGTGGATGCCGTCGGCCGACTCGTTGAGCGACAGGCCGTCGCGCGTCTGCGACTGGTGCGACAGGCTGGCCTCGAAGCCCACCAGGCGGTCGGTGGTGGCTTTCCAGACCGCCAGGGCCATGTAGTTGTCGACCAGCCAGGACAGCGAGTCCTGCACGCGGCCGAAGGCGGAGTTGATCTGCATCAGCTGGCCGAGCTGGATGGCGCCGCTGAAATAGCGCGGCGCGGCGACGATCATGGGGAAGATGATGGCGGCTTGCGAGAAGAAACTGCTGAACCAGGTGAGCTGTTTCTGGTTGCGGATGAGGGCGAAGTAATTGCCCATCACGTCGCGGAAGCGCACATCCAGGTGGCGGCGCTCCACCTGCTCGCCGCCGTCAAGTGCGATGGATTCGCTGTATTCGCGCACACGCACCATGTGGTGGCGGAAGTTGGCTTCCAGCATCTGCTGCTGGAAGTTCAGTCGCACCTGCGGCCGGCCGATCCAGTGCGCGATGGCGCTGCCCACCGCGCAATACAGCACGGCGGCCCACACCATGTAGCCGACGATTTCCAGTTCGCCACCGCCCAGGAAGCCGGGCAGCGGGACGCTGATGGAGCCGCTCAAGGTCCAGAGGATGCCGACGAAACTCACCAGGGTGATGAGCGCGTTGAACATGCCCATGGACAGCGACACGGTGTAGCTGGTGAAGAGGTTGAGGTCTTCCTGGATGCGCTGGTCCGGGTTGTCGGGGTTGCCGTGTTCGTCGGCGGTGAAGCGCGCCAGCTCCATGCGGTAGAAGGCCTTGTTGGCCAGCCAGCGGCCCATGTAGTGGTCGGTGAGCCAGACGCGCCAGCGCAGCTGCAGGATCTGCGTGAGGTAGAACTTGTAGACCGCGAGCACGATGTAGATCAGCGCCAGCCAGCCGAAGCGCCCGATCTGCTGCCAGAACACGGGCTGGTCCTTGGCCTGCAGGGCGTCGTAGAAGACGCGGTACCACTCGTTGATCTGCACCAGCATGTAGACCGTGCCGAGGTTGAGCAGCACCACGGCCAGCAGGAGGCCGCGCGCGCGCCATTTTTCGCTTGATTTGAAATACGGCAGCGCGAACCCCCAGATGTTCTTGAGGGTGGGCCACAGGGAAGGCGGCCGGTGGGCGGGGGCTGGATTCGTGGTCGTCGTCATGAAAGGGCCCTGTGCAGGTAGGCGCAGACGGCGCCCATGACGCGCATCGTAGCGGGTCCTGTGGCCGCTTCACTGAGGCAGGACTTATGCCGTGCTGCCAAGCCTGAACCAACCCGCACCGCACGAAGCAGCCCCTCCAGAGGCATCGAGGGACGGCTCCGCCGGACCAAGACGCCGTCCCCCCTCGAAGCGCCGAAGGCGCGCCACGGAGGGGGGAAGCCGCGCAGCGGCGCAGGGGGGAGCTTCTGTCAACCGTTGCTGACCCCGCTGGCCACATGCCCTGCGGGCACGTGCAGCGCGGCCGACTCGATGTGGCCGGTCTGGTCGTCGAAGAAGAAATCGGGCTCGAACTCGCGCAGGAACTCGCCCTTGGGCAGGCCGCCGAGGAACATGGCTTCGTCGACTTCGATGTTCCAGTTCATCAGGGTGCGGATCGCGCGCTCGTGCGCCGGGGCGCTGCGCGCGGTGACCAGCGCGGTGCGCACGCGCATCATCGGCGTGCCCTCGCTCTGCAGGCGGTGCAGGGCTTCGAGCAGCGGCTTGAAGGGGCCGCCGGCCAGCGGCAGCGAGGCCTTGCTGGCCTCGTGTTCCTGGAAGGCCGAGAGCCCTTGCGCCTGGTAGACGCGCTCGGCCTCGTCGGAGAACAGCACGGCGTCGCCGTCGAAGGCGATGCGCACTTCGTTGGGGTGCTCGCTGCTGGCGTGCACCGACTGGGGGTAGACCTGCGCGGCGGGCACGCCGGCCTCGAGCGCGGCGCGCACGTCGGCCAGGTGGGTGGAGAGGAACAGGTTGGCGCGCAGCGGGCGCAGGTAGCGCCAGGGCGGCTGGCCGCGCGTGAAGCTGCCGCGCTGGATCGGCAGGCCGTAGTGTTGGGCGGAGCGGAACACGCGCATGCCCGAGACCGGGTCGTTGCGCGAGAGGATCACCACCTCCACCCGCTGCGCCTGCGCGTCGTTGAAGGCGAGCAGCTTGTGCACCAGCGAGAAGGCCACGCCGGGTGCGGCCGGCTGGTCCAGCCGGTCGAGCTGCAGCTTCATGTAGGCGCGGTCGTCGCCGGTTTCGAAGAGGCGGTTTTCTTCCTCGAAGTCGAACAGGGCGCGGGAAGAGATGGCAACGACGAGCTTGCCTTCGAGCGTTACACCCATGAAAAAAGTCCCTGGGTCATAGATGGTCGGGGCGCTCAGACCCCCTTGCAAGAAACGCCGCGGAACTGGCTTTGCCAGGCCGCAGGCGTTGCCCCCTTGGGGGGGTGACGGTCCGAAGGGCCGGCGCAGGGGGGATCATGAAACGAGTTGGTTGAGCTGGATGATGGGCATCAGCACCGCCAGCACGATCAGCATCACCACCAGGCCCATGCCCACGATCAGCAGGGGTTCCAGGATGGTGGCCATGTGCATGGCGCGGCGCTGCACCTCGTCGCCGAGCTGTTTCGCGGCGCGGTCCAGCATGGCGGGCAGCTGGCCGGTCTGCTCGCCCAGCCGGGCGAACATGGACACCAGCGGCGGAAAGCGCTTCTTGCTGCCCAGGGCCGAGGCCAGGGGCGCGCCTTCGCGCACCAGCACCACGGTGTCGAGCGCGTCGGCGCGCATGGCCTGGTTGGAGAGGGTTTCGGCGGCGGTCTGTAGCGCGCGCAGGATGGGCACGCCGGCCGCCGCGAGCATGGCCAGCGTGGCCGAGAAGCGGGCCGCGTTGTAGCCGCGCGCCAGGCGGCCCACCAGCGGCAGGCGCAGCCAGGCGGCGTCCATGCGCAGGCGGATGGCTTCGTTGCGGCGCGCGAACACGACACCACCGATGCCCAGCGCCAGCAGGGCCAGCATGAACCAGCCGTAGGAGCGCACGAAGTCGCTCAGGCCGAGCATGACCACGGTGAGGAAGGGCAGGGCCCGCTTGCTGCCGGCGAACACGTTGGCCACCTGCGGCACCACGTAGGAGACGAGGAACACCACGATCACGATCGCCACCAGCGTGACGATGGCCGGGTAGAGCGAAGCCGCGACGATCTTGTTCTTGAGGGCTTCGCGCGCCTCCAGGTCGTCGGCCAGGCGTTCGAGCACGGTGCCGAGCAGGCCGCTCTGTTCGCCCGCGGCGATCACGCCGGTGTAGATGGGGGAGAACTCGCGCGGGTGTTGCGAGAGCGCGCGGGCGAAGGTGGAGCCGCCGTTGACCTCGGAACGCAGCGAGGCCATGAGGTTGCGCTGTTTTTCGTCTTCGGATTCTTCGGTCAGGGCCGAGAGCGCGCGTTCCAGCGGCAGGCCGGCGGCCACCAGGCCGGCGAGCTGGCGCGTCCAGACCGCGAGGGCGGTGGCGCTGAAGGCGCGGCCGCCCCAGAGCGTGATGTTGAGGCCCTTCGCGGCCGAAGTGCCCTGCGAGCCCGCGGCGGGCTCGACCAGCAGCGGCACCAGGGCGCGCGCGCGCAACATGCTGCGCGCGGCGCGCGCGGTGTCGGCGTCGATCAGGCCTTTCTGCGTGGCGCCCTGGGCGTCCAGGGCTTCGAAGGTGTAGGCGGGCACAGCCTGGCCTCAGTCTCTGGTGACGGACATCACTTCTTCCGGCGAGGTGATGCCCGCATCGATCAGCCGCTGGCCGTCGGCGCGCATCGAGCGCAGGCCGGCGTCTTCGGCCGCCACATACACCTTGCTCTCGGCGGCGCGGTTGTGGATCAGCGCGCGGATCGTGTCGTCGGCCACCATCAGCTCGTAGATGCCGGTGCGGCCCTTGTAGCCGGTGTGGTTGCACTGCTCGCAACCCACCGGGTGCCAATGGCCCTTGTCGTCGGCGCGGCGGCAGTGCGGGCAGAGCTTGCGCACCAGGCGCTGCGCGAGCACACCCAGCAGCGAGGAGCTCAGCAGGAAGGGCTCCACGCCCATGTCGGTCAGGCGGGTGACGGCGCTGGGCGCGTCGTTGGTGTGCAGCGTGGCGAGCACGAGGTGGCCGGTGAGCGAGGCCTGGATGGCGATCTGCGCGGTCTCGAAGTCGCGGATCTCGCCGATCATGATCACGTCCGGGTCCTGCCGCAGGATGGCGCGCAAGGCCTTGGCGAAGGTCAGTTCGATGCGGGCATTGACCTGCGTCTGTCCCACGCCGGGCAGTTCGTATTCGATCGGGTCTTCCACCGTCATGATGTTCTGGGCGTTGGCGTCCAGGCGCTGCAGCGCGGCGTACAGCGTGGTGGTCTTGCCAGAGCCGGTCGGGCCGGTGACGAGGATGATGCCGTGCGGCTGGCCGATGAGCTTGCGAAAGGCGTTGAGCACATCGCCCTGCATGCCCACGGCTTCCAGGCTGAGCTTGCTCTCGCTCTTGTCCAGCAGGCGCAGCACGGCGCGTTCGCCGTGGGCGCTGGGCAGGGTGGAGACGCGCACGTCCACCGCGCGGGTGCCGATGCGCAGCGAGATGCGGCCGTCCTGCGGCAGGCGCTTCTCGGAGATGTCGAGCTCGGCCATGATCTTCAGGCGCGAGATCAGCGCGGCGTGCAGCGCGCGGTTGGGCTGCACCACTTCGCGCAGCGAGCCGTCGACGCGGAAGCGCACGCTGGAATGCCGTTCGTAGGGTTCGATGTGGATGTCGCTCGCGCCGTCGCGCGCGGCCTGCGTGAGCAGGGCGTTGAGCATGCGGATGATGGGCGCGTCGTCGGCGGTCTCCAGCAAGTCCTCGATCGCGGGCAGCTCCTGCATCATGCGGCTGAGGTCGGCGTCGCTCTGCACCTCGCTCACCACGGCGGCGGCGCTGGACTCGCCCTGGGCGTAGGCCGCGCTGATGCGCTGCTTGAGGGCGTCGCCTTCTTCCCACAGGATGTCGTTGACGGGGTGCACGCGCAGGATTTCGGTGAGCGCCGAGAGGCGCCGCGTCTGCGCGCCGGAGTCGGTGGCCGGCGTGCTGCTGCCCAGCAGGGTCAGCGCGGTGCCGTCGTCTTCCAGGAGCCAGTGGTGCTCGCGGGCGAAGGCGTAGGGCAGCGGGTACTTCACGGCCGCCGCCTCACTGCCGGGGCGCCGGGTTCTGCGGTGCCGGGTTCACCGGGGGCGTCGTCTGAGGATCGGCCAGCGAGCGCACCGGCGCGGCCCCGTCCGGCGAGGGCGCGCGCGGCGGCAGTTGCGGTGGCATGACCGGGGCCTCGTTCACGCCCAGCACGCCGCTCTGCCGGGGTTGTGCGTCTTTCTGCACGGCGCGCATGAGTTCGTAGCGGTCGAGCGCCAGGTTGCTGGTTTCATTCCCGTCGCGCATCACCACGGGGCGCAGGAACACCATCAGGTTGGTTTTCTTGCGCGAGCGGGTTTCGCTGCGGAACAGGTTGCCGAAGAGCGGCACGTCGCCCAGGCCGGGCACTTTTTCCTGGTTGCCGGCGTACTCGTCCTGCAACAGGCCGCCCAGCACCACGACCGCACCGTCCTCGACCAGCACGGTCGATTCGATGGTGCGCTTGTTGGTGATGAGGCCGGTGGTGGAGTTGACCGAGGAGGGCACGACGTTGCTGACCTCCTGGTAGATGGTCATCTTGATGGTGCCGTTCTCGCTGATCTGCGGCTTCACGCGCAGCGTCAGGCCCACGTCCTTGCGCTCGATGGTCTGGAAAGGGTTGACCGAGCCGTTGTTGCCGCCGCTGCCGGTGTTGGTGAACTGGCCGGTGACGAAGGGCACGTTCTGGCCGATCACGATCTTGGCTTCTTCGTTGTCCAGCGTGAGCAGGTTGGGGGTGGAGAGCACGTTGCCTTCGCCGTTCTCCTGCAGGAAGCGCGCGAGGAAGCCCAGCACGTACACGCCGTTGGTGCGGCGCGCCAGGCCCAGGTTCATGCCGGGGGATGGCGTGGCGTTGCCCTGGGCCAGTTCCAGGATGTTGCGGCCACCGGTGCCGAAGTTGGTGCCCAGCAGGCCGATCACGCGGTCGCCCGAGCTGCCGAGCGCGCCTTGCCACTGGATGCCGAACTCGGCCGCCTTCTCGGCGTTCACTTCGGCGATCAGGCTTTCCACGTAGACCTGGGCGCGGCGCGAGTCGAGCTGGTCGATCACGGCGCGCAACTGGCGGTACTGCGGCTCGGGCGCGGTGATGATGAGCGAGTTGGTGGCCGGGTCGGCCTGGATCTGGCCGCCGGTCGATGGCGAGCCGCTGGGCGTGACGGCGGCGGTGGCCGCGTTGTTGTTGTTCGCGCTGGCGGTGCCGGTGGGCGTGAGGGCCGCTCGGTTGAGCGGGGAAGTCGCACCACCGCCCAGGGAACCGCCGCTCAGCCCACCGGAGGACTCACCCGCCAGCGCGGCGCGCAGGGTGCTGGCCAGCGAGGTGGCGTCGGCGTTCTTCAGGTAGACGACGTGGATGTTGCCGCTGAGCTTGTCGGACGAAGGCTGGTCCAGCCGGGCCACCAGTGAGCGCACCAGCGCCAGGCGGGCGGGGTTGGCCGCGCGCAGCACCAGGCTGTTGCTGCGCGGTTCGGCCACGAGTGTGGTCTTGTACGACTGGTCGGCCTGCGCACCACCGCCGGCGGTGGCGGGGTCGATCAGCCGGGTCACGAGCGCGGCCATGTCGGCCGCCACGGCGTGTTGCAGCGGGATGATTTCCACGTCGGTCGCGCCGGCGACGTCGAGCGAGGCGATGATGCGGCCGATGCGCTGCAGGTTGTCCGCGTAGTCGGTGATGACCAGCGAGTTGTTGCCTGGGTTGACGTTGATGGTGTTGTTCGGGCCGATCAGCGGGCGCAGCACCGGCACGAGGTTGTTGGCCGATTCGTGGTTGAGCCGGAAGATCTGCGTGACCACGGTGTTGGAGGCGGGCAGGGCCGACACCGAGCCGGCGCTCACCACGTTGCCCTGCAGCTTGGCGTCGGCCTCGGGCACGATCTTGTAGAGGCCGCCGGTGTCCACCAGCGAGAAGCCCTGCAGCCGCAGCACGGCGGCGAACTGGTTGAGCGCGGCGGTGGGGGTGACGGGGCGTTCGGTGACGAGGTTGACGGTGCCCTTCACGCGCGGATCGACCACCACGTTGCGGCCCGTGATGGTGGCCATGGTGCGCGCCACCGCCTCGATTTCGGCGGCGACGAAGTTGAGGGTGACGGGCTCGTTCGAGGCGGCCGGCGCGCGCGCCGTCTGCGAGATGCCGTTGCCCGACAGCAGGCACAGGACCAGTGCCAGCGCCGTGAGCGCACCGCCGTGGGCTGCACGGCCCGGGGCGACACGGAGTGGGTTCGGTTTCATGGTCGGATCGTATCTTGAAGTGTGGAGGAGGGGCGCGCTCAGTTGTCAGCCAATGTTGAGCAGCGAGCGTGGGCCTTGGCGGCGGCCCATGATGTTGAGCAGGTTGCCCAGTGCGGCTTCCGCTTCGGGCGCGGCCTCGGCCACGCCTTCGAAGCGCAGCCTGCCACCGACCCAGCGGCCCGCGCCTTGCAGCTTGAGCGCGCCGCTGAGGGTTTCCAGGTTCAGCGTGGTGGTGTTGCCGTCGGCGTCGGCGCGCACGGTCATGCGGTAGCTGCCCAGCGGGCGCAGGGTGGACAGGCGCGAGGCCAGGTCGAGCGCGTCGATGGCGGCCTCGCCCTGCATGCTGGCGCGGCCTTCGTCCCAGCGCAGGGTGAGGCCGGCGGTCTGCAGGGCCAGCTGGCCTTCCACGCGCAAGGTGTTCCAGGGTGTGCCCAGGCCGCTGAGCAGTTCGGCCGGCCACAGGCTGGTGGAGCTGGCCACGCGCAGTTCGCCGCCGCCCAGGCGGGGAATGAAGGTCATCGCCAGGGGCTCGGGGGTGCAGCAGGGGGCCATCAGGCGCAGCGCCATCGCGGGCGATCCCGAGGCCAGGCGCGGCGCGAGCTGCCATTGCAGGCCCTGGGGCAGCGCGGTCTGGGTGCGGCTGCCTTCGCCGCCGGTCAGCACCAGATCGGCCTGGCCGTTCCAGACCGTGCCGCGGGCATTGACCAGTTGCAACTGGCCCTGGGTGGCCGAAGTCACGCCGCTGGCGAGCCAGCGCGCGGGCGCGAACACGATGACGGCGAACAGCAGGCCGAGCAGGCCACCGATCCAGGCCAGACGGATGGGCCAGTTGCCGTTCATGGCGTGCCACCCAGGCCGGGGCCGGTCAGGACCACGGTACCGCTCCAGCCGGGACTGCCGGGTTCGCGGTGGATCTGGCTGTCCACCGGCAGCAGACGGGCGTTGATGCGCACCTGGGCCAGCCACTGGGCCAGGGCCTCGGGCGGGGTGTTGCGCAGGGTCAGCGTGGCGCGCTCACCCAGCACCGAAAGCTGGCCGGTGCCAGACAGGCCGTTGGTGGCGGTCTCGACGGCGCGCAACACCTCGTCGCGGCCGGGGGGTTGGGCGGTGTTCTGGCTGCGCAGGGTGTCGGCGGTGGCGGCCATGCGCTGCATCTGCCCGAGCTGGGCATCCAGTCGGGCGTGGCGCGCGGGGGCCTGGCGCAGCGTCTCCAGGGCGGGCGCGATGGCCACCCACCACACCAGGCCCAGGCCGATCACCCAGGCGGCGATGGTCACCGCGTTGCGCTCGCGGGACGAGAGGCGGGCCAGCGCCACCGAGAGGGCCAGGGTGAGCCTGGCGATGGGGGAGGGGGAAGAAGAGGCGGTGGCCATGGTCAGGGTTCCGGCGGGCGCAGGGCCAGCTCATTGCCATCGAAACGCACCCGCCAGCCGCTGTTCTGCAGCGACTGTTGCAGGGCGCGCAATTGGTCCTGGGTGGCGCGCCAGCCCGAGAAGCGCCCTTCGCCCGTGCTGTAGGCGATGGTGGAGGGCAGCAGGGCTTCGCCGGCCGAGGCCTGGTCGATCGCCGCAAGCAGGGTTTCCAGATCGCCTTCGGACAGGGCGCCGGTGGCCTGTTGCAGGCGGGCGACCTCGCGCTGCATCTGGACCGGTGCGTCGAGCACCAGCGTGACTTGCGGGAAGCTTTTCTGCAGGGTCTGCACCACCGCCTTCTGCTTGGCTTCCAGGCCGCTGCGCTCGTGCCAGGCGGCGGCGTTCAGGCCCACCAGCTGCACGCCCACCAGCGCCGCCAAGCCCCAGCGCGCGGGTCGCCAGGCCGGGGCGTTGCGCCATTGCCGGAAGCTGCGCTTGAGCCGTTGGCCGCGCCGCGCGCCAGCCGAGAGGCTGAGGTCGAACTGCGCGAGGTTCCAGTCGGACTGGGCGCAGCGCAGCAACCACGCGGGGAGGGCGACGAGCTCAAAACGCTGCTGCAGCATCTGCTCGGCCTGCGCGGCCACGGTCGGGTCGGCCAGCCAGACGTCGTATTCACCAGGCTCGCCTGGCGCGTCGCTGGCGGGGGGCATGAGCGCGGTGACCACCATGTCGCCCGCGGTGCCATGGCCCAGGGGCGTTTCCCGCAGCGGTGTGCAGCTCACGCCGAGCAGGCCGGCGCTGCCCAGCCAGATCTCGCCGTTCTCGTTGTAGGCCCAGTGGACGTTGGAGGGCACGTCCAGCGCAAAACTGCGCGAGGAGCCCGGCGTGGCGCCGGGGGTTTCGGAGGGCAACAGCGGCCACAGGGCCGGCGCGATGCGCCCGGCCGGGCGGGCCGCTCCCTCCAGGATCTGCAGCCAGCCGCGCAGCCAGACCTTGTGGCAGGCCGCGACCCACACCGTCTGGCCCGAACGGCCACCGGGCTCCAGGGCGAAGTGCAGGTCGGCCGTGTCGGCCAGCAGGCGGTCTTCCAGCAAGCCTTCGAGCGCGGCCCGCAGGCGCGCGGTGGCGACCTTGGGCAGGGCGACCCGGTGCCAGGAGACGGCGCGCGGCGGCAGCACGAGCACCACATCGTCGTCTCGCGGCAGCAACGCGGCCGCGCACTGACCGTGGTCGGTGATCTGCTGGCCATTGCTGGACGTGGCCCAGTCGAAAAGGGCCGTGGGTCCCGCAGGGGGCGCAGCGGAGAAGTCCGAGGGAGTGACGATCAGCACGGTGATGCGGTCATGCGAAGGTGTTACAGGGCGGCGAGCCCCTCATTCTAGAGACCCTGGGTGACTCTCAGGGGCCTGATGTGCACCGGGAAAACACGCCGTCTCAGCGCCGGGCGAAGCGTTCGCGCCAGTTCACGCGCACATCGAGGTTGTTGCGCACGACGAGAGAGCGCTCTTCGATGATGGTGTCGTCAAGCCGCAGGCGCCCGCGCACCTCGAAGTGGCTGCTGCGCACACCGTGGTACAGATCCGACAGTTGGCCCGTCATGGCCGGCACCACGGCGCTGGCATCCGCCAGGCTCTTGAACGGTTCGCGCTCGCGCGCGCTGGTGATTTGCCGGGCCTGGGCCATGTCCAGGCCTGGCACGCTGGCGCAGATGGCCTGGGCGCTGGCGGTGTTGAGGTTGAGCGTGGAGCGGGAGGGCAGCACGGTGACGTGGGGTTCGAGCACGGCCAGGCTGTTGCGGCTGATGCCGAGCCAGGCCAGCTGCGCGTATTTCCGGGGCAGCAGGGCGGTGCGCGAGGGCAGGGGGTCGCTCAGCGCCAGGCTCATGGAGGTGCGCAGCTCGTTGGCGGCGGCATTGAGTTCCGAGACCGGCAGCCCAAGTTGTTCGTAAAGCTTGGCGAAGCTGCGCATGTCGGCTTCGGAGAGTTCCACCTTGGCCTGGGCGCCCGCGCCGACGGTGCGCACCACGTTCAGGAAGTTCATGCGCGACTGCATGTCGATCACTTCGCCCGAGAGAAAGGCTTCCAGCATGCCGTCGGTGTTGTTGTTCTTGTCGGCGGCGAGAAAGCTGGACAGGCGTGCCTCCTCCAGCGGCATGGCCCAGGGCTCGCCCAGGTGGTCGGCGTTGCCGCTGCTCTGGTTGTCGCGCGCGTCCTCGCGCAGGATCAGGCGCGCCCAGTCGAGCGCACCGGTCAACACCCAGCCAGCCTGCACGCGGCGCCGCTCGGCCTGCTCGACCTCGGCCGAGCGCCACTGCTGCCACAACGCGGCCGAGGCCAGGGTGGCCACCAGCGTGACGACGAGCATGGCGAGCAGCAGGGCGGCGCCCTTCTGGGTTCGACCCGAAGTCGAAACGGCCGCAGCGCCGGGCCGCCCCAAGCAAGGCCAGCCCCCTCGGGGGGCAGCGACCCGCGCAGCGGTGGAGCATGGGGGCTTCATCAGCGGCCGGCCTCGAGCGTTGGGCGGACCCAGTCGCGCACCAGACTGCCGCTGAGGCCTTCGCCGGTGCCGAGCACCAGCTCCAGGCGCACGCCATTGGGCACGCTGCCGGTGCGCGAACCTTCCGGACCACCCACGGGTTCTTCGTTGCCGGTGGAGGACTGCGGGTTGCCCCAGGTTTCGCCCCGGTGGTAGAAGAGTTGCCAGTTGTCGATGCCGAGCAGGGCGATGGCGCTGTCGGAGCTGGCGTTGCCCGCCTGTGAGGACAAGGCGCCGCGTCCCCATTCACCGGCACGCTGCCAGGCGCGCGCGAGTTCGTCGCGCCGCAGCACGGGGCCGGATTGCCAGCGCACCCATTGGCCGCTGGCCTGGATGCTCGATGAGATCTGCGGCAGGCCGGCCAAGGCCACGCCGGTCAGGCGCGTCCAGGCCACGACGCGGATGCCTCGACTGTCCAGGCCGGTTTCGCCGCTATCGCGCCGCGTCATGCGCAGCACCTGACCATTGAAGTCGAGCGCGTTGACTTCGCCGGTGTCGATCAGGGCGTCCAGGTCGGCGGCCCACTGGCCCATGGCCGCCTGCATGCGAAGCAGGTCGTCGGCGCGTTGCTGGGTGATGTTCTGGGTGCGCGTCATGCCGTCGAGCGAACGCCAGCTCAGCAGCGCGAGCATGGACATCACGACGATGGCCACCAGCAGTTCGACGAGGGTGAAACCGCGTGCGTGTTTCATCATGCTCAATACCGGCCCATCACGGTGGAGAGGCTGAGCAGGCGCACGTTCACCCCATCCACGGCGGCTTCGACGACCGTGTCCACGCGCCGGAAGTTCGGGTTGGGCGTGGGCAGCACGGACAAGCGCACGCGCATCTCGCGCCCCGCCTGCGTGCACACGGAGTCGGTGTCGCCGGTGCCGGGCAACTGGCGCTGCAGGCGCAGGCGGGTGAGTTCGTTCTCGGCGCACAGCTGGGCCAGCCATTGGTCGCTCTGCCTGCCGGATGCCCGGGTGAGGGCGCCAGTGGCCTGCAGCCCGGCGGCCAGGGTGATGGCAACCACCGCGAGAGCGACGAGCACCTCGATCAGTGTGAAGCCGCGCGGGCGCGTCATGGTGTGGCGGCCAGCACGGTGAAGGGCGAAAGGCCGTCGGTGCCCAGGGTGATGCGCCGGTCCCCCTGGACCAGCATCACCCGCTGCGCGGCGATCAGCGGTTCGGGCCCGAGCACCAGGGTTTGCGCGCCTGGCGGTTGCAGCACCTGGGCCTGGGTGTCCTGGTTGAGCCAGGGACGCGGTCCGGTGAGCGAGCCGGTGCCCGCCTGGGTGGGCAGGCCGAGGAATTCGAAGCCTTGCGGCAGGCTGCGCCAGACCACTGGCAGCCCGCTGGTGCGCGACTGGGCACGCGCGGACTCCAGCATGGCCGTCAGCCGCAGGCCCTCGCGCTCCAGGCGGGTGGCGCCGTCGTCGCGCAAGGCCACGGTCACACCGGCGGTGGCGAAGGCCACGATCACCAGCACCACCATGAGCTCGAGCAGGGTGAAGCCGTGTGCCTTGCTGGCCATGATCAGGGAAACCGCGTTGCCGGAAGGCCGACGATGGTCGCCGCGCAGGGCCGCCCCACGCAAGGCAAGCCCCCTTGGGGGGCAGCGACCCGCGCAGCGGCGGAGCGGGGGGGCGTGTTTTTCACTGCCAGCTGCCGATGTCGGCGTCCTTGCCCTCGCCACCCGCTTGCCCGTCGGCACCGAGCGACAGCACGTCCACCTCGCCCCTCAGGCCCGGGTTGATGTACTGATAAGGGCGGCCCCACGGGTCGCCGGGCAGCTTGTCGAGGTAGGGGCGCCAGTTCGGCGGCACGGGGCCGGCGGTTGGTTTGGCCACCAGGGCGTTCAGGCCTTGTTCGTTCGTCGGGTAGCGCTGGTTGTCCAGCCGGTACAGCTTGAGCGCCTGCATCAGGTTGTTGACGTCGGTCTTGGCGGCGGTCACGCGCGCATCGTCGGCACGGTCCAGCACGTTGGGCACGATCAGCGCCGCGAGCACACCGATGATGACCAGCACCACCATGAGCTCGATGAGAGTGAAGCCGCGTTGCAGGGTGCGGGCCAGGCGGGCCGCGAAGGCTGGCGTGCGCAGGGTGGGGGTGGTCAGTTGTGGCAAATCAATCTCCCGCGAACAAGGGCCTGTGGAACGGCCCGATGGCCAGGCCGGAAACCGGTGGTCGTCGATCATAATGCGCCCATATGAACAAGGCACCCGCGTTCGGCCATTCCGGCTTCCTCATGGAAAGCCCAGCCGCCCTGCAGACCGCAGGACGGCGAGGGCCGACCATCGCCGCAGGCCTCCTGTGGCTGGCGGCGGGCCTGAGCGCGGGTTACTGGGTGTTGCTGGCCTGGGGCCGGTCGCCGGTGACGCCGGTGTCGGCCATGGCACCGGCGCAGGTGGCGGCCGATACGGCTTCCGTGGCCCGCTCGCTGGGTGCCTTGCCCGCTGCCGCGTCCACGGGTGCGGTGGCCAGCGCAGCGCCGCCCCGCTACAACTTGCTGGGGGTGGTCGCGGTCGGTACCCGGGATGGTGCCGCGCTGATCGCGGTGGATGGCCAACCACCACGGCCTTACCGCCTCGGGGCTTCGCTGGAGGGTGGGTTGGTGCTGCAATCCGTCTCGCGCCGGGCCGTGCATCTGGGCCCTTCGCTGGAGGCGCCCGCTTCGGTGGAACTCACCCTGCCCGAGGCCGCCACGGCGCCCTGACTCCGGGCTCAGCGTTCGAGCAGACCCTGGGCCGCGAGCAGCAGGGGCCACGCCAGCAGCGCGCCGGTGCCCTGGCCCATGCGCATGCCCATGTCCAGCAGGGGCTGGGCCTGCAGATGAATCAACATGAGGCGGTGGCCGCTTTCCGCCGAGCGGTGCGCGAACACCAGGTAATCGGCCACGGCGGGCACCAGGCCCCGCGCGACCAGGGCGGCGGCGCTTGCCACGTACCCGTCTACCAACACCACGCGCCGCTCGGCGGCCGCTTGCAGCATGGCGCCGGCCATCATGGCGATCTCGAACCCGCCGAGCGCGGCCAGCGAATCCAGCGGGCCCAGCGCCTTGCGGTGCCGGCTGGCGGCAGCGGAGAGCTTTTCGATCCGCTGAGGGTGCGGGTCGTCGTGAGGGCCTGCGCCGTGAAAATCGTCGCGTCCGCAGGCGTCGGACAGCGGCACGCCACACAGCCGGGAGAGCAGCAGGGAGGCGGCGACGTTGTTGGCCACACCCACGTCGCCCAGGGCAATCACGTTGCCGGGGAGGTGGCGCACCACGTCCATGCCCGCGTGCAAAGCCGACACGGCCTGCGCCTGTGACATGGCCGGGCCGATCATCAGGTTGCGGGTGCCATAGCCGATCTTGCGCAGCAGCAGCGGTGCCTTGCGCCGGGCATCGTCGGGCAGGGTGATGTGGGAGGCCACGCCAGCGTCGACCACCGTGAGGTCGAAGCCGTGCATCTGGGCCAGGGCATTGACCGGTGCGGCGCCGAGCAGCAGTTGCAGCACGTGCTCGCAGGTCATGGACTGCGGCATTTCCGACATGCCCTCGTCGGCAATGCCGTGGTCGGCGGCGAACACCACCAGTTGCGGTGAGTCGAAGACCAGCAGGTCAAAGGGCAGGGGGCTGCCGTGCTGGATCCGCGCCAGCTGCAGAACCAGGGCTTCCATGCGGCCGAGCGAGTGCTCCGGCATGCCTTCGGGCGCCAGGCGCAGCATCACCGAGTGATCCAGCAGCGTGTCCGTCGTGGCCGCGATGTGGGGCAGCTTCAGGTTCGCGGGCAACTCGGGTGCCCGTCGGGTGATGGGTTCGAAGACGGGGTCGAGGGCCATGGCGGGTGGTCAGCTTTTGAGGAACAGACGGTACACCGGATTGCTGGTTTCCTCTACGTACGGATAACCCAGCGTGTCGAGAAACTTGTCGAACGCCTTGTGGTCCTTTGCAGGCACCTGAAGCCCGACCAGGATGCGGCCGTAGTCGGCGCCCTGGTTGCGGTAGTGGAACAGGCTGATGTTCCAGCCCGGGCGCATCAGACTCAGGAATTTGAGCAGCGCACCTGGCCGCTCCGGGAACACGAAGCGCAGCAGGCGCTCGTCGTGCGCCAGGGGCGAATGCCCGCCCACCATGTGCCGGATGTGCTCCTTGGCCAGTTCGTCGTGCGTGAGGTCCAGGGTCTCGAAACCGTGCCTGATCAGGTTGGCAGCGATCTTGCCGGACTCGCCCTTGCCATGGGTGGTCAGGCCCACGAACACATGGGCCGCGCTGCCGTCGTGGATGCGGTAGTTGAACTCGGTCACGTTGCGCGGTCCGCCGGGCAGCTTTTCGATCGCTTCGCAGAAGCGGCGGAAGCTGCCCCGCTCCTCGGGGATGGTGACGGCAAACAGCGCCTCGCGCTCCTCGCCCACTTCGGCGCGCTCGGCCACGAAGCGCAGCCGGTCGAAGTTCATGTTGGCGCCGCACAGGATGGCGGCATAGGTTTCGCCGCGGGTCTTGTGCTGGGCCACGTATTGCTTGATGGCTGCGACCGCGAGCGCCCCCGAGGGCTCGACGATGCTGCGCGTGTCCACGAACACGTCCTTGATCGCGGCGCACACCGCGTCTGTGTCCACGGTGATGTATCCGTCGACCAGATCGCGTGCGATGCGGAAGGTTTCCTCGCCGACCAGCTTGACCGCCGTGCCGTCGGCGAACAGACCCACGTCGGCCAAGGTAACGCGCTCGCCCCCTTCGACCGAGCGCAGCATCGCGTCCGAGTCGGTCGTCTGCACACCGATCACCTTGATTTCGGGGCGCACGGCCTTGATGTAGTTGGCCACGCCCGAAATGAGACCGCCGCCGCCGATCGCCACGAACACGGCATCGAGGTGGTCCGAGCCTAGGCTCTGGAGCTGGCGCAGGATCTCCATGGCGATCGTGCCCTGACCCGCGATCACGTCCGGGTCATCGAAAGGGTGCACGAAAGTGAGTCCCTGCTTCTTCTGCAGGGTAAGGGAGTGGGTATAGGCGTCGGAGTAGCTGTCGCCATACAGGACCACTTCACCACCAAAACCACGGACCGCGTCGACCTTGACCTGGGGCGTGGTGGTCGGCATCACGATCACCGCGCGCGCGCCGAGTTTGCGCGCGCCCAGCGCCACCCCCTGGGCATGGTTGCCCGCCGAGGCACAGATGACGCCCTTCTTCAACTGCTCTGGCGAGAGGTGCGCCATCTTGTTGTAGGCGCCCCGCAACTTGAAGCTGAACACGGGCTGCTGGTCTTCCCGCTTGAGCAGCACGGTGTTGTGCAGCCGCCGGCTCAGGTTGGTTGCCGGCTCCAGCGCGGATTCCACCGCGACGTCATACACCCGGGCATTCAGGATCTTTTTCAGGTAGTCCGCCGGCCCCATGGTGGTGGTCGACGAGGCTCTGGGGGTGTTGTTGTGTTGTTTGGGGCGGGCTGACGGCATGGTGTTCCTCGCCGCACATCATATCGGGGGCGAAAAAAAGCCCGGGCTGGCAGAACCAGACCGGGCTTGAATCCACCCGTGGAGGGTAGAGGAGACAACCGTAAATACAATGACGCCAGTATAACGC
>JAGKSX010000105.1 GCA_018993155.1 Hydrogenophaga sp. | reverse complement strand
AACAACCTATTGAGACATCACAGCTAGGCCCGAGATCGAGATGGGAATTTCCTTGGCGGCGCTGCCCGAGTTGGTGGTCTGCCAGATGCCCGTCCCGCTGCCCGCGTACGTTGTGGCGCTGGTGGCGGCGCAGGACTGACAGGCAGGCTCAACGGCGCTGATTGGGCTGCTCGGAGAAACTGGAGAGGCGCTGTCTCCTCCACCACCGCCACAACCGGCAATGTGCAGTGAAATCAGGAGGGCAGACAAAAGTGCAATGCGTTGTTGAGATATGGATAGATTGACCATAAAAGTACGTGCGAATTCAAACCACGGTCTTGTGAACAGTGGTTGATCTTGAGAATTTGGAGTGTCCGTAGACGGTGACTTCAACCCCGATGCATGAGCAAGGTTGAGGCACGGCGATATGCAGCCGTGCAATGCAGTGCGGTTGAGTTAAATCAAGCGTTGATGTTTCCTCCCTCCCTGCGCAATCGCGAGTGACATCGACCCTTTTGGTCGGTCATGCACGCGTTTTGTGAAGTTGTTTGCGCGACGGCAAATTGCCTTCAAGCAGTTTGCCGGGAGTGAGTCGTGGCCGGTGTGGGCGGGGACAAAGAATCGCTATGAGGGAACAAGGCGTCCCTGAGAAGGAAGCAATGGCAAAAAGGCCGAAACGGGCTCAGCCCCGCGAAGTCGCCTCCAACCGCCGCACGCCCGCCAGCGTTGCGCCTCTGGTTTGCGTGCCCATGCCCTGGAACCCGAAGTTCATTGCCGGTTGTTCACCGTGGAT
Source organism: Hydrogenophaga sp. (assembly GCA_018993155.1). Lineage (GTDB taxonomy): Bacteria > Pseudomonadota > Gammaproteobacteria > Burkholderiales > Burkholderiaceae_C > Hydrogenophaga. Next base: position 18,924 of record JAGKSX010000105.1, on the reverse strand, counting down.
GAGTTCGGCCATCGCTTTGCCCGAGCCCGCGCCATGCGTCCAGCCCAGCGTGCCGTGGCCGGCGTTGATCCACAGCTTGCGCAGCCTGGTGCGGCCGATCAAGGGGATGTTCGTCGGCGTGGCGGGGCGCAGGCCGCACCAGAACTGCGGGTCGCCACCTTCATCGGCCGTGCGGGTGTCGGCCACACCGGGGAACACTTGCTCGATGCGGCGCACCAGCATGTCGCAGCGCTTGCGCGCCAGTGGCGTGTCGAGTGAGAGGTCGAAGCCGCCGAGTTCGATGGTGCCGGCCACGCGAAGCTGGTTGCCCAGCCGCGAGACGGCGCATTTCATCTGGTCGTCGAGCAGGCTCACCGAGGGCGCGCGCTCGGGGTTCAACAAGGGCAGGGTGGCGCTGTAGCCTTTGCCAGGGTAGATCGGCACGTTCACACCCACCGACGCAAGCAGCGGCGTGGAGTAGGAGCCACAGGCCACGACGAAGGCGTCGGCCTGGAGCACGCTGGCCAGGCCGGTGATGCGGTCGCGCACGCGCACCTGGCGCACTTCGCGGCCGTCGCTTTCCAGCTGTTCGATGTCGTGGCCGAACAGCAGCCGCGCGCCGCGCTGGCCGCACAGGGCCGCGAGTTGCTGTGTGAACACGCGCGCGTCGCCCGATTCGTCGCTCTGGGTGTAGGTGCCGCCCACGATGCGATCGCCAAAGGCCTGGAGCGCCGGTTCGATGGCGAGCAGTTCGTCGCGTGTGACCACGCGGCGCTGCACGCCGAAGCGCTGCATCACCGCGGCCGCGTCGGCCGCGCCATCGAAGGATTTCTGGTCGGTGTAGTAGTGCGCAATGCCGCGTTCGAGGCGGTTGTATTCGATGCCGGTCTCGGCCACCACGTCTTTCAGGGCCGCATGGCTGTAGGCGCCCAGCGCCACCAGTTGCGCCACGTTGCGCACGAAGGCCTTGTCGTTGCACTGGGCCAGGAACTGCAGGCCCCAGCGCCACTGCGCCCAGTCGAGCTGTGGGCGGAACAGCAGCGGCGATTCGTCGGAGAACATCCACTTCAGGGTTTTGAGCGGTGCGTCCTTGTTGGCCCAGGGTTCGCAATAGCTCACCGAGATCTGCGCCGCGTTGGCGAAGCTGGTCTCCAGCGCGGCGTCGGGTTGCCGGTCGACCAGGGTGACCTCATGACCGCGCTGCAGCAGGTGCCACGCCGTGCTGACGCCGATGATGCCCGCGCCCAATACCGTGACTTGCATGATCCGCTCCACAAAAAAGAGGTGGTGAATGCGCCGCAGTATGGAAAATATCGGGTGCTTGGTGAAGCGAAATTAAACTAAAATCGCATTCATCAGAATGACTTATGTGCGGGTCACAAGCCGCGCACGCCGCTCTCTGCCGGAGGTTTCCCATGAGCACCTTTGATCCAGACGCCCTTGAATGCCTGGCCGCCATCATCGAAGAGGGCGGTTTCGAGCGCGCTGCGCAGCGGCTCTCGATCACGCAATCCGCCGTCTCGCAGCGCCTGCGGGCGCTGGAGGCGCAGGTCGGCACGGTGCTGATCGTGCGCAGCCGCCCGCTCAAACCCACGGCGGCGGGGCAGCTCATGCTCAAGCACGCCAAGATGATGCGGCTGTTGCGCGCCGACCTGGAGAAGGACCTCAAGGAACTCGCGCCCAGTTCCACCGGCAACGGGCGGGACGACGAGCGCATTTCGGTGGCGATCAACGCCGACAGCATCGCCACCTGGGCCTTGCCAGCGCTTGACGCCCTGGCGCAGGGCGGCCTGCCGATCGAGATCATCACCGACGACCAGGAGTTCACTCACGAGTGGCTGCGCGAAGGTCAGGTGCTGGGCTGCGTGACCTCGCTGGGGCAGGCCTTGCGGGGTTGCAAGATGGAAGCCCTTGGCACCATGGACTATGTGGTGGTGGCGCAGGCCGCCTACGCCGCCGAGCATTTGCCCAAGGGCCTGAACGCGCACAACTTCCACAAGGTGCCCTTCGTGGCCTTCAACCGCAAGGACAACCTGCAGCACGGCTTCGTGTCCAAGGCGTTCGGTCTTTCGCGCGTGATGCTCAAGCAGTTGTTCGTGCCGTCCAGCGAAGGCCAGGTGCGCGCGGTGATGGCGGGCTGGGGCGTGAGCGTGCTGCCCGAACTGCGCGTGCGCGATCTGTTGGCCCGCGGCGAGCTGGTGAACCTCGCGCCGCGCCATCGGCTGGGCGTGGCGCTGCATTGGCATTGCTGGAACCTCAACTCCGACGTGCTCGATGCGCTGAGCACGGCGCTGCGCGTCGCCGCCGCCAAAAATCTGCGGCCGACCGATAAGAGCCTGGTGTGAAAAAGCCCCGCCAGGGCGGGGCTTGCGGGCGGGGTTGGGCAGGCCTTATTTGGGCATGATCACCGTGTCGATCACGTGAATCACACCGTTGTCGGCGGCAATGTCGGTTTTCACGACGTTGGCGGCGTCCACCTTCACCCCGCCAGTGGTGGACACGGTGAGCATGCTGCCTTGCACGGTGGTGACCATGCCCGGCTTCACGTCCTTGGCCATCACCTTGCCTGGCACGACGTGGTACGTCAGCACCTTGGTGAGCGCTGCCTTGTCTTTCAGCAGCGCGTCCAGCGTGGCCTTCGGGATTTTGGCGAAGGCTTCGTCCGTCGGTGCGAACACCGTGAACGGACCCGGCCCCTTGAGGGTGTCGACCAGACCTGCGGCCTGCACGGCAGTCACCAGGGTCTTGAATGAACCGGCGGCTACCGCGGTGTCCACGATGTCAGCGGCATGAGCGGTGCTCAAGGCACCCAGGGCGAGCAGCGAAGCGATCAGGGTCTTTTTCATGGTGGAGTCCTTCCATATTCAAGTTGGGTCAGCGCGAAATGGCACGGGCCGGCGCGAATGTTAGCCTTGTCGGTAAAAAAAGATACTGATCAGTCACTTTCCGACTTATTGGTATGGTTATCGACGAGGCCGTCGATTTCGGGCAAAATTTGAGTTCTGTCAAAAGGTCGTCCATGGTCAGCGCCGTTCTCAAATCGCCCCCCGAAACCTCACTCAAGCGCAGCTTCCGCGCCCAGATGCACCTGGCGCGCGAGGACGCGATCATCACGGCGGTGAACCGCCTGCTGGCCGAAAAGGGCTTCGAGGCCATGACCCTGGACGAGGTGGCGATCGAGGTGGGCATCGCCAAGGCCAGCCTTTACAAGCATTTCTCCAGCAAGGAAGACCTCGCGGCGGCGGCCATGGTGCGGGTGATGGAGCGCGCCCTGGCGTTTCTTGACAGGCTGCAGGGCGAGTCCACCGGCGCGCGACCGATCGATCAGCTCAAGGCCGTGGCGCGCTGGACCATGGAAGTGCAACTGGCCGGTGAAATGCCGTCGCTGCCGAGCGAAAACTCCAGCCTGCGCGCCGCGCTGACCACCAACAAAGCCTACGTGGATGGCCTCATGGAGGTGAGCGAGCGCCTGGGCGCCTGGATCACGGCGGCGCAGGCCGACGGCAGCCTGAACCCGGCCCTGCCGCCCATTGCCGTGCTCTACACCTTGTACGCACGCGCCTGCGACCCGGTGCTGGGTTTCCTCAAAGGCAGCGAGCAGTACGACAACGAGCAGATCATCCAGATGGTGCTGAGCACCTGCTTCGACGGGCTGCGGGCGCGCTGACGGCGCTGGTCGCACGACCATGAAAAAGGGCCGCATCTGCGGCCCTTTCTGCGTGAGAGCGGGGGATGTCAGCGCACCAGCAGCACCGGCACACCGCAGTGGGCCAGCACCTGCGTGGCGACCGAACCCATCACCAGGTTGCCCAGGGCGCTGTGGCCGTGCGAGCCCATCACCAGCAGGTCGAACTTGCCGCCGTCGGCCGCCTTGGAAATCTGCTCGCCGGGCGAGCCGACCTTGTGGATCGCCTTGGCATCGATGCCATGGCGCTTGAGGAACTTGGCCACCGTGCCGGTGACCTTGGCGGATTCTTCCTCGTAGTACTCGTTGGCCGCCGCGGCGCCCACGGCCGCGCGTGCGCGGGGTGGCAGCGGGGCTTGCACGGTGATCATCGAGAAGCTGTTGTTCGAGCCGAACATCTCGCCGTGCGTGGCCAGGTAGGCCAGCATCTTCTTGGTGTAAGCGCTGCCATCGACAGCCAGCAGAATCTTCATAGGTTCTCTCCTTCTAGGTTGAATCAGTGCGCAGTGTATGTCCTTGGCACACAAGGACCTTGCGCTGGCTCAAACAGCGGCAAGGCCCGGTCGCGCCGGCACGTCGATCAGCTGGTCCGGCAGAAAACCGTCCTGTTCGTTTTTCACCGCATAGCCGAGCGGGTTGGCCACGATGCGGCAACGCCCGACCTGCACGTCCGTGGGGCAATGCAGGTGCCCGTGCAACCAGAGGTCGGCCTGTGGCAGCCAGGCGTCCAGCCCGTTGCAGAAGCCGGCCGTGCCCGGGCTCAGGCCGTAGCGTGGGTCGGCGCTGTGCAGGGTGGGCGCGAAGTGGGTGACGACGACGGTGGGGCCGTCGAACGGTTCGGCCAGGGCGCCGCGCAGCCAGTGCTGGCACTCCAGGGCGAGGGCGCGCATGGCCTCGGCGTCGAACAGTTGCCCGTCGCGCTGGCCGGCCATCTTCACGAGGTAGTGGTTGGCGGCGCGGTAGGCCTTCTCGCGTTCGCCAAGCACGTCGTAATCGCTCCACAGCGTCGTGCCCACGAAGCGCACGCCCTGCATCACGCGCGTCTCGCGCTCCAGCCACATCAGGCCCAGGCGCTCACAGGTCTCGCGCAGGCGGTGATGGGCGTCGTCCACATCGAGCGCGTCGTACTCGTGGTTGCCCGGCACGAACAGCACGGGTACCGGCCAGTCGGCAAAACGGCCCAGGCCCCAATCGGCTTCGTTCATGGCACTGCCATCGCGGCGCAGCTGGTACGAGCCGACATCCCCGGCCAGCACCAGCAGGTCGGCACCCGGTGCCGGCGTGGGCACAAAGTCGGGGTTGGCTTCGAGGTGCAGGTCGCTGAGCAGCTGGAGTTTCATGCGCGCATTGTGGTCCAGGCGCTCAAGCCTTGGGCTTGCGGGGGCGTTGCGGCGGTGGTGCGTTGCTGGGTGGGGCAGGACGAAAACCGATGTTGGCGGCGCGCGCCACCGTTTCCCGCAGCCAGCGGTGCGCCGTGTTCTGTGTGGCCTGGCGGTGCCACAGCGAGTCCACGTGCACGGGGGGCACCTGCAGGGGCAGGTCGCACAGCGCCAGCTCGTGCTCCATGCCGGTGGCGCCGACGAAGTGGCGCGGCAGCACCGTGAGCAGGTCGGTTGTGGCCACCACCCTGCCGGCGGTGAAGAACTGGTTGACGGTGATCACGACGCGGCGCTGGCGCGAGACAGCCGCGAGCGCCTCGTCCACGAAACCGAAAGGGCGGCCCGAGAAGCTCACCAGCATGTGGCGCGCATCGCAATAGCTGTCCAGGCTCAAGGGTTGGCCGGCCAGCGGGTGACCGCGCCGCATGACGACCACGTACTCGCCGTCGTACAGGCGCTGGTGGTGGAAGTGCGGGTCGTTTTCCTGCAGGTGCATGGCGCCCAGTTCGGCCAGCACGCCGGGAAAGTGCCCGATCGCCAGATCCACCGTGCCCGACTCCAGCAGGCCGCGCGGGTCGCGCGTGGTCAGCGGCAGCACGCGCAGGTTCACGCCGGGCGCCTCGCTTTCCAGCAGGTCCATCAGCCCGGGGATGAGCTTGGCGGCGGTGGCGTCGGCCATGGCGAGCACGAAGGCGTTGCGCGCGCTCGCCGGGTCGAAGGCGCCCGGGGCGAGCGACTCGCGCAGCATGTGCAGGGCATCGCGCACCGTGGGCCACAGGGCCAGCGCCACCGGCGTGGGCTCCACGCCGTAGCCCGAGCGGCGCACCAGTTCGTCGCCCATCACCTCGCGCAGGCGGCGCAGCGCATTGCTCACCGCAGGTTGCGTCATGGCCAGGTTGTGGGCCGCGCGGGTGAGGCTGCGCTCGGTCATCACCTCGTCGAAGACGCGCAGGAGGTTCAGGTCAAGGGTGCGGAAATTCAGGCCATTTATCACCCGAGTGAATATAAGACATCACAAAGATAAAGTGGCTAAATACTAGGGCAAACCCTAATATTCGCTTGTCCAAAAGACATTTTTCTATTTCTGGAGTTCGCCATGAGCACATACGCATCCCTTCCTTCTGCCCCGCTGGGCCTGCGCCCGGCATCCACGCCCGCGCACAAGGGTGTCGACGGCATTCAGCGCCGCAACGACAGTGCGCGTGGTCTTTCCGTCATGCTGCTGGCGGCCGTCGTGGCTGCCATGGTCGTGGTCGCCGATCGCCTGATCAGCACCTGGGCCGACGGCCAGCTGTTCCTGGCCTGGGTCTTCCTGTGGGTGGTGGTCTTCGCCGGCATGGCCCTGTTTGCCGACACGGCCCGCTCGCTGGCCCGTCGCGCGGTGGTTTCGCTGGACGGCTGGTCGCAAGCCCTGGCCGAAGCGCGCGCCGAGACCCGCCTCTGGGAAATGGCCCGCATGGACCACCGCCTGATGAACGAGCTGATGGCCGCCCGTGCCCGCGCTGCGGACGAAAGCGAGGTCCAGGCCCCGGTGGTGCAGGCGACGTCCTTCACCGAAGCCCTGGCGCCGCTGGGCCTGCCCGAAGCCACCCAGGCCGCTGAACCGCAGGTGGGCTACTGGGAACGCCTGGGCACCGCCCGCGCGCGCAACCGCCTGATGTACTACATCTGAGCGGTCCACGCGCCCACAAAAAAGCCACCGGGTCCGGTGGCTTTTTTTTGCCCTGGCCGGTGGGTCCGGGGCGCGCCGGTGGGCCGCAGATCTTGCGGACCGCCGGTGTGATCGAGTGCGGCCTGTCTCAGGCCGCCAGGCGCTTCTCGATCTGCGCTTTGGTCTCCTCGAGTTCCCGGGGCAAGTGGTAGGCCAGCTGGGTGAACAACTCGGCGTGCAGCTCGAGTTCCTGGGCCCAGGCGGCGCGGTCGATGTGGGTCACGGTGCGGTACTGGTCGGCGGAGAAGTCCAGGCCGTTCCAGTGGATGTCTTCGAAGCGCGGGCTCACGCCGAAGGCGTGTTCGGTGCCGGCGCCGGCCTGGCCTTCGAGGCGGTCGATCATCCACTTGAGCACGCGCATGTTCTCGCCGAAGCCGGGCCAGACGAACTTGCCGGCCTCGTCCTTGCGGAACCAGTTCACGCAGTAGATCGCCGGCAGCTTCGCGCCCTGGCTGGCCAGCTTGCCGCCCACGTCGAGCCAGTGCTGGAAATAGTCGCTCATGTTGTAGCCCGTGAAGGGCAGCATGGCGAACGGGTCGCGGCGCACCACGCCTTGCGCGCCAAAGGCGGCGGCGGTGGTTTCCGAACCCATGGTGGCGGCCATGTAGACGCCTTCGGTCCAGTTGCGGGCCTCGGTCACCAGCGGCACGGTGGTCGAACGGCGGCCGCCGAAGATGAAGGCGTCGATGGCCACGCCCTTGGGGTCGTCCCAGGCCGGGTCGAGTGCGGGGTTGTTGGTGGCGGCCACGGTGAAGCGCGCGTTCGGATGCGCAGCCTTGGCGCCGGTTTCCTTGGCGATCTGGGGCGTCCAGTCCTTGCCTTGCCAATCGATGGCGTGGGCCGGGGCTTCGCTCATGCCTTCCCACCACACGTCGCCGTCGTCGGTCAGCGCGACGTTGGTGAAGATCACGTCGCGGTCCAGGCTGGCCATGCAGTTCGGGTTGGTCGCCGTGTTGGTGCCCGGCGCCACGCCGAAGTAACCGGCCTCGGGGTTGATGGCGTACAGGCGGCCGTCCTTGCCGGGCTTGATCCAGGCGATGTCATCGCCGATGGTCGTCACGCTCCAGCCCTCGAAGCCCTTGGGCGGGATCAGCATGGCGAAGTTGGTCTTGCCGCAGGCGCTGGGGAAGGCGGCGGCCACGTGGTACTTCTTGCCCTGGGGGTTGGTCACGCCCAGGATCAGCATGTGCTCGGCCAGCCAGCCCTGCTGGCGGCCCATGTTGGACGCAATGCGCAGCGCAAAGCACTTCTTGCCCAGCAGGGCGTTGCCGCCGTAGCCCGAGCCGTAGCTCCAGATCTCGCGCGTTTCGGGGTAGTGGACGATGTACTTGGTGGTCGGGTTGCAGGGCCAGGTGGTCTGATCGGTTTCACCTTCGGCCAGGGGTGCGCCCACGGTGTGCACGCAGGGCACGAACTCGCCGTCGGCGCCGAGCACGTCGAACACGGCCTTGCCCATGCGGGTCATGAGCTTCATGTTGACCGCCACGTAGGCACTGTCGGAGAGCTCGATGCCGATGTGGGCGATCGGGCTGCCCAGCGGGCCCATGCTGAACGGCACCACGTACATGGTGCGGCCGCGCATGCAGCCGTCAAACAGCGGTTGCAGGGTCGCTCGCATCTCGGCGGGCGCCTTCCAGTTGTTGGTCGGGCCGGCGTCTTCCTGCTTTTCCGAGCAGATGAAGGTGCGGTCCTCCACGCGCGCGACGTCCGAGGGGTCGGAGCAGGCGAGGAAGCTGTTGGGGCGTTTGACCGGGTCGAGCCTCTTGAGCGTGCCGGCGTCCACCAGCTGCTGGCACAGGCGGGCGTACTCCTCTTCGCTGCCATCGCACCAGTAGATGCTGTCGGGCTTGCACAGGGCGGCCATGTCGGCCACCCAGGCGATCAGCCGGGCGTTCTTCACATAGGAGGGGGTGTTGAGGGCCAGGCCCTGCATCACGGGTGAGTTCATGGAGTCGCTCCAGAAGTTTGTAAACCGGCGTGCTTCAGAGACACCGACAGCCGCGGGCGTCATGCAGATGACGGGGCGGCTGTCCAAGGGGTCCCTTCGGCGAAAAAAGGGGCGGTCGGCGCGTGGGGGCTGCGGTGCGGATGGCGGGGCAGCAGGGGAGAGATGAAACCCGGTGGGTGGATCCGGGCTTGATCAGCGTGTCGGCCAATGCCCTGATTTTAAGAAAGCGACCGCGCCGTTACGAGGCGGTTACATGCAAAACCCGCATAACGTGATGCATTAAACGGTTGGGCCGGGTGTCGGGCCGGGGGGCCAAAAAGAAAGGCCGAAGGCCCCGGCGGGCGTTCGGCCTGGCGCCAACCCGGGTGGGTTCAGGCCATGTAGATCGCGATGAAAGCGAGCAGGAACATCAGCACGCCACCGGCGACCGGCAGCACAACAGGCATGTAGGGAACGATGGATTCCACCATGTCCTGGGACTGCTCGCTGGGGGTGTTGTGGTTGTGGCTGGACATATGACGCTCCGTCAAAGGGTTCAAAACTCCCGGGATTCTAAGGGAAGCGGCGCGGCAGGCTCAGAGCAGGGCATAGGTGGTGCTCGCGCGGCACACGCTTTTGCCGTCGCTGGCGCCGCTGATGTCGATCTCGCCGAACACCAGGCTCTTGCCCGCGCGCACCACGCGCGCGGTGATGCGCGCGTCCTGGCCGGAGAGCGGCTTGAGGAAGCTGGTGTTGAGTTGCACCGTGGTCATGGGACGGCGGGTGCCGAGCTGGGTGACGATGGCCAGCACCATGGCGGTGTCGGCGGCCGACATCATGGCCTGGCCGCACAGCATGCCGCCCACGCGCGAGAGCTGGTCGCTCTGCGGCAGGCGCAGGGTGACTTCGCCCTCGGCGAAGGACTCGACCCGAAGGCCCATGGCCTGGATCCAGGGCGCGAACCAGTCGGCCAGCAGGCCTTGAAGCAAGTCAACGGTGACGGGGGTCTCGGGGTTCTGCGTCATGCGCTCAGTCCTCGCGGCGGAATTTGGAGAGCCAGTGGTCCATCAGCTTGCCAGCGGCCTCGCGCCCGCCCAGGCCGAAGGACAGTGCCACCGCCACGGCCACCGCGCCCAGCGTGAGGCCGAAGGCCAGGTTGACGATGTCGTCGGCGATGCCCATGGCGCGCAGGCCCATGGCGATCACCAGTGCCAGAATGGCGTAGCGCCCGATGCGCGCCAGGCCCTTGGTGCCCGGGCCGCTGGCACGGTCGATCGCGTCGTAGGCCAGGTTGGCGAGCCAGAAGCCGATCACGAGGATGGCCGAGCCCAGCAGGATGTCGCCACCAAAGCGGATGAAGCTGGCCACGATGCTGCTGACCTGCCCGAAACCGAGCTGCGCGGCCGCCTCCACGGTGGCGAACAGCATGGCGAAGAACAGCACGACCCGGCCCACGGCGGCGGAGGCGCTGGTCTTCTCGAAGGCATGCGCCATGTTCACGCGCGCGGGCAGGGTGTCAAAGCCCAGCGTGGCCAGCAGGGTCGCCAACAGCTTGCTGGCGAACGAGGCCACCAGCCAGGTGACGACCAGGATCAGCGCGGCGGCGATCAGGTTGGGCACGGCCTGCAGCAAGGTGTTGAGCATGTCGGTGGCCGGGCGCGAGATGGCCTCGATCTTGAGTGCGTCGAGCGCGGCGATCAGCGACGGCAGGAACACCGCCACGAACACCAGCATGCCGATCACCCGCGAGAGCTGCACCGTGTCGGCCAGCCCGGCGCGGCTGCCGAGCTGGTCCACGCCGGCGGTGCGGCTCAGGTGGGTGGTGAGGTTGCGCAACACCGTGGCCACGATCCAGCCCACGCCGCCAATCACGAACGCCGCCACCGCGTTGGGCAGCATGTCCAGGGTCTTGGTGACCATGGCGCGCAGGGGGTCGAGCAGGCCGTCCATCTGCAGCGCACCGAGGATGGCCGGCACGAACAGCAGGATCACCAGCCAGAACAGCGCGCCAGACAGGCTGTCGCTGATGGGCGCCATGTCGGCGTGCTCCGAGAGCTTTTCGTCGAGCGTGGTCTTGTCCAGCAGCTTCTGTGAGAGCGCGCGCACCACGCCGGCCACCAGCCAGGCCACCAGCGCCAGCAGCAGGCCGCCCAGCAGGCGCGGCGCGTACTCGAAGAGCTGCGTGGTGAAGACCGAGAACGGGCCGGAGACGATGGCGAGGTTCAGCGAGTTGAACACCGCCACCAGGGTGAGCAGGATCACGATCCAGAACAGCGCGAGGGCGACTGCGCCTTCGATGTCCACGCGCGTGTTGGTGAGTTTGCCGAAGCGGTGGTTGACGCCCACGAAGCCCAGGCTCTTGCGGGTCGCGGCGCGCACCAGCACCGCGATGAGCCAGCCCAGGATGAAGATGGCCAGCGCGCCGAGCAGTTGCGGGATGTGGGTGCCCAGCGTGCTTTGCAGCGAGTTCCACAGCGTGTTCGTGTCCATGCCCTACCTCCTGTCGCGTTGGCCGTTGATCGGCCGATGATGCCGGAGGCCTTGCCGCAGCGTCAACCGGTGGGCGCGCGGGTCAGAGCAGGGTGGTGTCGAAGCCCGCTTCGCGCAGGCGCTCGATGACCTGCTCGATGTGCTCGCGCCCACGCGTCTGCAGCACGAGTTCGATCGCCACGTTCTGCGCCGCCAGCAGCGTGAAGGCGCGCTGGTGGTGCACTTCGTCGATGTTGGCGCCGGCCTCGGCCACGGTCGCCGTGATGCGTGCCAGGTTGCCGGGCACGTCGCGCGCGTTGACCTGGATGCGCGCCAGGCGGCCCGCGCGCACCATGCCGCGCTCGATGATGGAGGCCAGCAGCATCGGGTCGATGTTGCCGCCGCTCAGCACCAGACCCACGCGCTTGCCCGCGAAACGCTGCGGGTGCTTGATGAGCGCGGCCAGGCCGGCGGCGCCCGCGCCTTCCACCAGCGTCTTCTCGATTTCCAGCAGCATCACGATGGCCTGCTCGATGTCGCCCTCATCGACCAGCAGCAGGTCGTCCACCCGCTGGCGGATGATGGCCTCGGTGACCACGCCCGGCGTGCCCACCGCGATGCCCTCGGCGATCGTGCTCGTGCCCTGCGGCAGGTTCGTGCCCTTGATCGCGTTGACCATGGCGGCAAAGCGCTCGGTCTGCACGCCCACGATCTCGATGTCGGGCCGGATTGCCTTGGCGGCCGTGGCGATGCCGGCGATCAGGCCCCCGCCGCCGATGGCGATCACCAGCGTGTCCAGGTCGGGCTGCTCGCGCAGCATTTCCAGCGCCACCGTGCCCTGGCCGGCGACGATGGCCTCGTCGTCGTACGGGTGAACGAACACCAGGCCCTGCTGCTGCGCCAGCTCACGGGCGTGCGCGCGAGCCGCATCCAGCGTGTCGCCGTGCAGCAGCACCTCGGCGCCGAAGCCGCGCGTGCGCTCCACCTTCACGCCCGGCGTGAAGCGCGGCATGACGATCACCGCGCGCACGCCCAGCCGGTGCGCGTGGTAGGCCACGCCCTGGGCATGGTTGCCCGCGCTCATGGCCACCACGCCGCGCGAGCGCTCCTCGGGCGTGAGCTGCGCCAGCTTGTTGCAGGCGCCTCGTTCCTTGAAAGAGGCGGTGTACTGCAGGTTCTCGAATTTCAGGAACACCTGACAGCCGGTGAGCTGGGAGATGGTGCGCGATTCGACGAAGGGCGTGTCCAGCACCTGGCCGGCGAGGCGACCAGCGGCGGTCTGGATGTCGTGTAGTTGCAGCATGGCGCGATTGTGTACCGGCCATGACGGTGTGGTGCGAGGGCAAAGCCCGACAAATTGCTCAAACCGTTCGTATCACTCTCTTCCATGATTCATCAAGCTGGGTTATGGTCCGCTGAAATGTCGGCTCCCCTGACATGGCGTCACGGGAAGGCATTTCTGGAGGTGTCTGGATGACCAAGCGCTCGCTGCAGTCCGCTGCATCGGCGGCCCGCACCGTACTCGATGCACGCGAAGGCCGTGCCCCTCTCGCGGGCGAGGGGCGCGTTTTCGTGCCCCATGGCCTGCGCCAGGCGCCCGTGCTCGACCTCATGTGCTCGCATTTCGTGCTCACGCTGGCCGCGCGCCAGGGCCCGCGCTTCAACGTGCGGCGCGACCTCAACACCCTGCTCTCGCTCGCCGGCCGCCACCTGGTGTGGCCCCACACCGTGCTGCTGCGCCTGCGCGAGTTCCTGCAGCGCCGCTGCAAGGACAACGAACTCTGGAGCGGCCACGACGGCCTGACCACCAACGCCTTCATGGAGCGCTACGGCGTGTGGCGCGGCCCATACGAAGAAGGTACGCTGTTCTTCTACCTGGACGAGTACGCCAAGGAATCGCCCAAGGACCTGCTGTCGGTGCTGGCCGTCACCGGCGACTGGCTCAGCCACTCGCTCAAGAAGCAGTCCACGCTGGTGGAGAAGAACATCGACGCGCTGGCCAGCCTGCTGCAACTCAACCGCGCCGAGCGCGCGCTGCTGCTGTACGGCACGCTCGCGCGCTACCAGCGCGACCTGCGCTCCATCCTGGTCGAGTTCAAGGTCAACAACGCGCCCGAGGCCTACGCGGCCATCGCAGACGTGGCCGGCGTGAAGGCCAGCGAAGTGGGTGAGGCGCTGCGCGCGGGTTCGCGCCTGGAGCGCATCGGCATGGTGGAGAACCTGATCTCCGAGCACAACATCACCGACCTGGCCGACCTCATGAAAGTGAGCGAGAAGCTGCCGCCAGTGCTGATGCGCGAGTACCGCACGCAAAGCGAGCTCATGGCCGTGTTCACCCGGCCGGCCGCGCGCTCGGCGCTGACCGCGAAAGACTTCGACTATGTGGGCGAGGACGTGCGCCTGCTCTGCGGTCTGCTGCGCGAGGCCGTGGCGCGCAAGGAGCCGGGTGTGAACGTGCTGATGTACGGCCCGCCCGGCACCGGCAAGACCGAACTCGCGCGCGTGGTGGCGCAGGCCGCCGGCCTGGAACTCTTCGAGGTGGAGTACGCCGACCGCGACGGCAACGCGCTCTCGGGCCGCGACCGCTACCGCTCGCTGCAGATCGCCCAGGTCTTCCTCAAGGGCACGGCGCACTCGGCGCTGCTGTTCGACGAGGTGGAAGACGTGTTCCCGCCGATCTCCAGCGAGGCGGCGCAGATCATGGCGCGAGCCGAACACGTGGCGGCCGCGCACACCGGCAGCGTCAGCGGCAAGGCCTGGGTCAACCAGATCCTGGAGACCAACGCCGTGCCCACGCTGTGGGTGACCAACCGCATCGAGCAGATCGACCCGGCCTTCCGCCGCCGCTTTGCCTACCACCTCGAACTCAAGAGCCCGCCGCCCGGCGCGCGCGAACAGCTGGTGCGCAAGACGCTGGAAGGCGCGCCGGTGTCCGATGGCCTGGTGGCGCGACTGACCGAACGCAAGGGCCTCACGCCCGCGCAGATTCGCACCGCGCTGCGGTTTGCCCAGTTGGCGGGCCAGCCGGCGCCCCGGCGCGGTGGCAAGGCGCGGGCGGTCGAAGCAGCGCCGCCGGTGCTCGACGAATTGATCGAACGCCAGCTCAAGAACGCCGACCTGGCCCTGGGCCGCAAGCCCGATCTGGTGCAACGGCCCAGCGCGACGCAATACAGCCTGGACATGCTCAACGTCGAATCGCGCTACGAGTTGCCGCGCGTGATCGCCGCGCTCAAGGCGCGCGGCCATGGCTGCCTGTGTTTCCACGGCGCGCCCGGCACCGGCAAGACCGCGCTGGCCGAGCACATGGCCCAGCAGCTGGACCGTCCGCTGATGATCCGCCGCGCGAGCGACCTGGTGAGCAAGTTCGTGGGCGAGACCGAACAGCAGATGGCGGCCATGTTCCGCGAGGCCGAGGCTGAGAAGGCGGTGCTGCTGCTCGATGAGGCCGACAGCTTCCTGCAGGACCGGCGCGGCGCGCAGCGCACCTACGAGGTGACCGAGGTCAACGAGATGCTGCAGGGCATGGAGCGCTTCGCCGGCATCTTCATCTGCACCACCAACCTGATGGACAGCATCGACCAGGCGGCACTGCGGCGCTTCACCTTCAAGATCCGCTTCAAGCCGCTCACGGCGAGGCAGCGCGAGACCATGTTCGTGGTGGAAGCCCTGGAGGGCGATGCCTCGCGCCTGAGCCCCGAGTTGGGCACCCGGTTGGCGAAGCTGGAGCAGCTCTGCCCGGGCGACTTCGCGGCGGTGAAGCGGCAGGTGGAGATCCTGGCCGAAGCGCTCGCGCCAGAGGAATTCATGGCCCAGCTGGAGGCCGAGCACCGCATCAAGCCCGAGGTGCGCGAAGCGAGGGGCATCGGCTTCGTGCACTGAGCAGGCACGCCAAAAAGAAAGGCCACCCGAGGGTGGCCTTTCTTTGTCCAGGGCGGCGCGGAACCGGCTTTGCCGGGCTGCTGCCGCCGCCCCCTGGGGGTCAGTGCAACAAGGCCATCGGGCCGCTGGGCAGGTCGTCCGCCGAGTACTCGGGGTGGTTGGAGACGAAGAAGCGCAGCTTCTGGTCGAGCCGGGCGACACGGCTGTTGGCCACGCTTTCGCAGTGGTGCTTGGAAATCAGGCTGAACAGCTTGCTGCGCAGGAACCAGAGATCCTTGGGCGTCTGGCAGGACATCAGCGCGGCGTGCACGCGCTGGCGCACCGGGTCCTTGATGTCGGCCATGGCTTCATGGAACTCGTCAACCAGAAAATCCAGTTCCAGCACCTGGGTGTCGTGGTACTGCGGCTGTACCTGCCGGGATTTGCCAAACCATGGCAATCTGAAAAACATGACGCGCTCCGTTTCGTGGGTCTCAGGCCGAGGGGACAAGAAGTCCTCCGGCTACATCTGAAACATCGGCGCGGCGGGCGCAAGCTTGAGCGGCAGCGGGGCCCGACAGACGGTGCGCCGACAGGCGGTTGAAGGCCTAGAACCTAGGTAATCAAAGGCCGGAAAAGCCCGCGGCTGGCATCAGACGAAAGCACTCACGACCCGGAGCACATCCGAGCCGTAGGCTTCGCGTTTTTTCTGGCCGATGCCGGCAATGCCGTCCAGATCGGCCAGGGTTTCGGGCTTGCGGCCGGCGATCGCGCGCAGGGTGGCGTCGTGGAAGATCACGAAGGCCGGCAGGTTGTGTTCGCGCGCCACGCCCGCGCGCCAGGCCTTGAGGGCCTCCAGGCATTCGCGTTCGGACAGGCTCAGCGGCACGCCGTCGTCCTTGGCGGTGGCGCGTGAGGCGCGCTGGCGGCCGCTGCGCGCCGAGCCGGTGGCCTTGTCCGCCAGCGATTTGAGCCACACCGGGCTCTGGCCCTTGAGGATGTCGCGCGCCGCGTCGGCCAGGTGCAAGGTGTTGTAGGGCGCATCGTGCACCTGCACCGCTTCGCGGGCGATCAGCTGGCGCAACAGCGCGCGCCACTGCGTTTCGGAGAGGTCGGCGCCGATGCCGAAGGTGGACAGCCTCTCGTGGCCGTACTGCTTGACCTTGTCGGTGGCCTTGCCGCGCAGGATGTCCATGATGTGGCCGGCACCGAAGGCGGTGCCGCTGGCCTGCTGCACGCGGTAGATGCACGAGAGCAGCTTGCGCGCCGATTCGGTCGCGTCGTGCAGCTCGGGTGGCGTGAGGCAGTTGTCGCAGTTGCCGCAAGGCTGGCTGGCTTCGCCGAAGTACGACAGCAGGCGCACGCGCCGGCAGTCGCTGGCTTCGGCCAGCGTGAGCAGGGCGTCGAGCTTGCCGCGCAGCACCTGCTTGAATTCGTCCGCCGCCGGACTTTCATCGATCATGCGGCGCTGGTTCACCACGTCCTGCAGGCCGTAGGCCATCCAGGCGTTGGCGGGCTCGCCGTCGCGGCCCGCGCGGCCGGTCTCCTGGTAGTAGCCCTCGATGTTCTTGGGCATGTCCAGGTGCGCGACGAAGCGCACGTCGGGCTTGTCGATGCCCATGCCGAACGCGATCGTGGCCACCATGATCAGGCCCTCCTCGCGCAGGAACCGGTCCTGGTGGCGCTGGCGCACGGCGGCGTCCAGGCCCGCGTGGTACGGCAGTGCGTTGAAGCCGGCCTCGCACAGCATCGCAGCCACTTCCTCGACCCGGCGGCGCGACTGGCAGTAGACGATGCCCGCGTCGTGGCCGTCCGCACCGGTGTGCTCGTCGCGGATGAAGCGCTGCAGCTGGGTCGTGGCGTCCTTCTTCTCCACCAGCTGGTAGCGGATGTTGGGCCGGTCGAAGCTGCTGATGAAGGTGCGCGCTTCCTGCAACTGCAGCCGCTCGACGATGTCGGCGCGCGTGAGGTCGTCGGCGGTGGCCGTCAGGGCCACGCGTGGCACGCCGGCGTAGCGCTCGTGCAGCACCACCAGGGCGCGGTACTCGGGGCGGAAGTCGTGGCCCCACTGGCTCACGCAATGCGCCTCGTCGATCGCGAACAGGCTGAGCTTGCCGCGTTCGTGCAGCGAGTCCAGCAGGGCCAGGAAACGGGGCGTGGTCAGGCGCTCGGGCGCCGCGTAGAGCAGGGTGAGCTCGCCGCGCAGCATCTGCTTCTCGACCTGCTGCGCGTCTTCCAGCGACAGGCTGGAATTGAGGAACGCCGCAGCCACGCCGGCCTCGATCAGCGCGCCCACCTGGTCGTGCATGAGCGCGATCAGGGGCGAAACCACCACCGTCAGGCCCTGGCCGGCGCGCTCGCGCACGATGGCCGGCACCTGGTAACACAGGGACTTGCCGCCACCCGTGGGCATGAGCACCAGCGCATCGCCACCGGCGCCGACGTGCGAGACGATGTCGGCCTGCGGGCCCCGGAAGGCGTCGTAGCCGAACACCTCGTGCAACACGCCGAGGCTGGTTTCCAGGATTTCGCTGCCGGGGGCGATGTCGATGGCTTCGGTCATCCGTTTTACATCTGCTCCCAGGGCAGGCCGTCGTGGCGCCAGCCGTTGAGGCTGGAGCGCTTGAAGTCGTCGTTGAGTTCGCCCTCGAAGCCGTGCAGCACGTGCGCCACGTCGCTGAAGCCGGCGGCCTCCAGGGCCAGGCCCGCGTCCAGCGTGCGTTTGCCGCTGCGGCAGATCAGCAGGATCGGCCGGTGCTTGTCGCCCGCCTCCTGTTCGACCGACGACGCGAAGCGCGCCGGGTCGGGCGTGAGGTCGGGGTATTCGTACCAGGGAATGTTCTCCACGCCGGGCGGGCGGCCCACGTAGAGCGACTCGATCTCCATGCGCACGTCGACAAACAGCGGGGGCTCTTCGCCACGGGCCGCGCGCTGCTCGCGTTCGGCCTGCAGCCAGGCCCAGGCCTGTTGGGGCGTGAGGTGTTTCATGGCGGGTATTGTCGGGGAATTCGCAGGGCCGCCCGGATGACCTTGGGCCCTGGGCCGGGGAGGCTACCTACAATCCAGGGCATGAACGCCCCTGCCTACACCCGCGCCCAGGCGCTGCCCGAGATCCTGAAGCACCGCATCGCCATCCTCGATGGCGCCATGGGCACCATGATCCAGCGCTTCAAGCTCGGTGAGGTCGAGTACCGGGGCGAGCGTTTCAAGGACTTCCACAAGGACGTCAAGGGCAACAACGAGCTGCTCAGCCTCACGCGCCCGGACGTGATCCGCGACATCCACGAGGGTTATCTGGCCGCCGGTGCCGACCTGATCGAGACCAACACCTTCGGCGCCACCACCATCGCGCAGGACGACTACGAGATGGGGCACCTCGCGCGCGAGATGAACCTGGCCTCGGCCCGCCTGGCCCGCGAGGCCTGCGACAAATTCAGCACGCCCGACAAGCCGCGCTTCGTGGCCGGCGCCCTGGGCCCCACGCCCAAGACCGCGAGCATCAGCCCCGACGTGAACGACGCCGGCGCGCGCAACGTCACCTTCGAGCAGCTGCGCGCGGCCTACCTGGAGCAGATCGAGGCCCTGGTCGAAGGCGGGGCCGATGTGCTGCTGGTCGAGACCATCTTCGACACCCTCAACGCCAAGGCCGCGCTGTTCGCGGTGGACGAGTTCTTCGAACAGTCGGGCCTGCGCCTGCCGCTGATCATCAGCGGCACCGTGACCGACGCCTCCGGCCGCATCCTCAGCGGCCAGACCGTGACCGCCTTCTGGGCCAGCGTGCGCCACCTGCAGCCGCTGGCCGTGGGCCTGAACTGCGCGCTGGGCGCAGCGCTGATGCGTCCCTACATCCAGGAACTGGCCAAGGCCGCAGGCGACACCTTCATCAGCTGCTACCCCAACGCCGGCCTGCCCAACC
>JAGKSX010000104.1 GCA_018993155.1 Hydrogenophaga sp. | reverse complement strand
CAAAGCCGGTTCCGCGGCATCCTGGTTTCAGTCACTTCACCTTCACACATCGCAGCCATGGCACAGCCTGAATTCTTCGACGCCCTGGAAACCCGATCGCCCGAGCAACGCGAGCGCGAGCAGATGGGCGAGCTGGCCACCCAGGTGGCGCACGCCCAGCGGCACAGCACCGCCTTCGCCGAGATCCTGCGCGGCGTGGACGCGCAGGCGGTGAACAGCCGCGCGGCCCTGGCGCGCCTGCCCGTCACGCGCAAGACCGAGCTGCTCGAACGCCAGAAGGCCTCGCGCGCCAGCGACCCCTTCGGCGGTTTCTCCACGCTGCGCCGCGGCCCGGCCATGGCGCGCGTCTACGCCTCGCCCGGCCCGATCTACGAACCCGAGGGCGCCACGCGCGACTACTGGCGCGCTGGGCGCTGCCTCTACGCGGCGGGCTTCCGTGCCGGCGAGCTGGTGCACAACGCCTTCAGCTACCACATGACCCCGGGCGCCTTCATCCTGGAGTCCGGCGCCCACGCCGTGGGCTGCTCGGTCTTCCCCGCCGGCACCGGCCAGACCGAACAGCAGCTGCAGGCCATCACCGAACTCCAGCCCGAGGCCTACACCGGCACGCCCAGCTTCCTGCGCATCCTGGTGGAGAAGGCCCAGGCCGAGGGCATCGACATCGGCAGCATGCGCAAGGCCGTGGTGGGCGGCGAGGCATTGCCGCCCAGCCTGCGCGACTGGTTCGCCGAGCGCGGTGTGGCGGTCTACCAGAGCTACGCCACCGCCGACCTGGGCCTGGTGGCCTACGAGACGAGCGCGCGCGAGGGCCTGGTGGTGGACGAGGGCGTCATCGTCGAGATCGTGCGCCCGGGCACCGGAGAACCCGTGCCCGAGGGCGAGGTGGGCGAGCTGGTGGTCACCACCCTGAACCCGGCCTACCCGCTCATCCGCTTCGGCACCGGCGACCTCTCGGCCATCCTGCCCGGCGCCTGCCCCACCGGGCGCACTGCACCGCGCATCAAGGGCTGGATGGGGCGCGCCGACCAGACCACCAAGGTGCGCGGCATGTTCGTGCACCCGGCCCAGGTGGCCGACATCGCGCGGCGCTTCCCGCAGGTGAAGAAGGCCCGCCTGGTCGTCAGCGGCGAGATGGCCAACGACCAGATGTGCCTGCGCGTGGAGGCCAGCGAGGCCGACAGCGCTCTGCAGCAGCAGATCGAGGCCGCCGTGCGCGAGGTCACCAAGCTGCGCGCCCAGGTCGAGCTCGTCCAGCCAGGCTCCCTGCCCAACGACGGCAAGGTGATCGAGGACGCGCGCAGCTACCAGTAGGAAAAGCCCCGCAACCATGGCGGAACTGACGCCAAACTGACGCCAAAAGTGCGCCAACGAGGGTTTTCCCCGGCCCGGTGCTAAGTAATTTCCGCGATACGGACAAGGGATGGCGGGGCTACGATCGCCCGGTAATCAACCTCTCAAGGAGCACCGTATGAAGAAGATCCTCGCCCTGGCGGCCTTGGCCGCAAGCATTTCGTCAGGCGCCTTCGCGCAGGGCTTCCCCAACAAGCCCATCTCCTTCGTGGTGCCCTTCGCTGCGGGCGGACCGACGGACCTGGTGGCGCGCCGCCTCGCCGAAGCCATGCGCAAGCCCCTGGGCGGTGCCAACATCGTGGTGGAAAACGCCGCCGGCGCCGGCGGCACCATCGGTGCCACCAAGGTGGCCCGGGCCGCGCCGGACGGCTACACCCTGCTGGTCTGGCACATCGGCATGGCCGCCACCACCAGCCTGTACCGCAAGCAGACCTTCAAGCCGCTCGAAGACTTCGAGTACCTGGGCGCGATCAACGACGTGCCCATGACCCTGCTGGGCAGCAACAAGCTCAACGCCAACACCTACCGCGACTTCGAGGCCTACATCCGCGCCAACGGCGGCAAGCTCAACCTGGCCCACGCCGGCCTGGGTTCCGCGTCGCACATCTGCGGCCTGATGTGGCAGTCGGCCATGAAGCTCGACAAGTCGCTGACCACCATCCCCTATGGCGGCACCGCGCCAGCCATGAACGACCTCATCGGCGGCAACGTCGATGTGATGTGCGATCAGACCACCAACACCACCTCGCAGATCGAAGCCGGCCGCGTGAAGGCCTTCGCGGTCACCACCGCCAAGCGCCTGGACAACCACAAGCTGCTCAAGGACTACCCCTCGCTGCAGGAAATGGGCCTCAAGGACTTCAACCTGACCATCTGGCACGGCCTGTACGCGCCCAAGGGCACGCCGCCTGATGTGACCAAGAAGCTCAACGAAGCCCTGCAGGTGGCCCTGAAGGACCCGGCCTTCATCAAGAGCCAGATCGACCTGGGCGCCATCGTGGTGACCGACAACCGTGTCACGCAGGCCGGCCACAAGGCTTTCGTGGCCAGCGAAATCACCAAGCTCAAGGCGGCCATCGACGGCGCCGGCCAGTACGCCGACTGATTTCGTGTCGCGCGCCCGAAAGGGCGGCTCCATGCAAGCCGCCCTCGGGCGGCTTTTCTTTTTGCCACCCAAGGAGACCCCGCATGGACGACCCGTCATTTTCCGCCTCGCGCCGCCACCACCTGCGGACCCTGACCGCCGCCACCGTCGCCCTGGGCCTGCCAGGTCTTGGCTGGACGCAGGCCGCCTGGCCAGGCAAACCCGTGCGCATCGTCGTGCCGTTCGCGCCCGGCGGCACCACCGACATCCTGGCCCGTGTGCTGGCGCCCGAGCTGAGCAAGACCCTGGGGCAGTCCTTCGTGGTGGAAAACCGCGCGGGCGCTGGCGGCAACATCGGCGCCGAGGTGGTCGCCAAGTCGCCGGGCGACGGCTACACCCTGCTCATGGGCACGGTGGGCACGCACGGCATCAACAAGTCGCTTTACGACAAGCTGCCCTACGACCCGCAGAAGGACTTCGCGCCCATCACCCTGGTGGCCGGCGTGCCCAACGTGATGGTGATGGGCACCAAGCGGGCGCAGGCGCTGGGCATCACCAGCGTGGCCGACTTCGTCAAGTACGCCAAGGCACACCCCGGCCGGCTGAACATGGCCTCCAGCGGCAACGGCACCTCCATCCACCTGGCGGGTGAACTGTTCAAGTCGCGCACCGGCATCTTCATGACGCACATTCCCTACCGCGGCTCCGGCCCCGCGCTGACCGACCTGCTGGCGGGCGCGATCGACGTGATGTTCGACAACCTGCCCTCGGCCATGCCACACATCCAGGCCGGCAACCTCAAGGCGTTCGCGGTCACCAGCGCGGTGCGTTCATCGGCCCTGCCCGACGTGCCCACGGTGGCCGAGGCGGGCAACCTGCCAGGCTTCGAAGCCAGCTCGTGGTTCGGCCTGCTCGCGCCCACCGGCACGCCGACCGAGGTGGTGAACCGGCTGCATCAGGAGACCGCCAAGGCCCTGAACCTGCCGGCGGTGAAGGAGCGGCTGCTGGCCCAGGGCGCCATTCCGGGCGGCAACACCCCGGCCGAATTCGCCCGCCTCATCGATGCGGAAACCACCAAGTGGGCTGGCGTGGTCAAGGCCTCCGGCGCCCGCGTGGACTGAAGACACCCCAGCGAAAGAAGTGCCCCCTCCAGAGGCATCCAGGGTCCGGCTCCGCCGGCCCGAGATGCCGTCCCCCCTCGAAGCGCCGAAGGCGCGCCACGGAGGGGGGAAGCCGCGCAGCGGCGCAGGGGGGAGTTCCCCGTCACACTCCCCAGACGATCTCGACGTTCGCCTTCTCGCAGCGCTCCAGCATCTCGATGAAAGGTGCGGCGCGCATGCGCAGGCTCACCGGGTCGGTCTGCGCGTCGTCGTGGTGGCCGTCCTCTTCCGCTTTCTCTTTCTGTTTCTGACGGGCCGCGTCGTCCGCCGCCACGGCGGCGCGGATCTTCTGTACCGCCGCATCCATTTCGCTCGGCTGGATGATGCCGGGACCTGTCAGACGCTTGCCCAGGATCTCGAGCATGCGTTGACCGTGCTGTTGCAGCATGACGAGGTCGCCCGTTTCACGGGACTTGAATCGATACACAGACATGAGTGCCTCCGGGGGTGGTGAGGTGAAGCCATTCTTGCACCGACACGCCCTGGAAAACCAGCGGATTTGTAGGAGAACGTCCCGAGGTATGTAGGACGGAATGGTCCGGGCATCACAGCAGCGGTTTGGGCTACGGGTTTACCCGATTGGAGTTATATATTTTAAACCTAAACTAATTAAGCATGAAAACACCCGTTCCAGCGCTGCGGCGCATCCTGTGCATCGGTGGCGGCCCGGCGGGCCTGTACTTCGCTCTGCTCATGAAGCGGCGCGACCCCGCGCTCACCGTCACCGTGGTTGAGCGCAACCGGCCGTTCGACACCTTCGGCTGGGGCGTGGTGCTGTCGGACCAGACCCTGGGCAACCTGCGCGAGGCCGACCCCGAGTCGGCCGCGCTGATCGGTGAGGCCTTCAACCACTGGGACGACATCGAGGTCTTCTTCAAGGGCGGCCGCGTGCGCTCGGGCGGCCACGGCTTCTGCGGCATCGGCCGCAAGAAGCTGCTCAACATCCTGCAGGAGCGTTGCCTGGCGCTGGGCGTGAACCTGGTGTTCGAGACCGACGTGACCGACGACCAGGCGCTCGCGGCGCAATACGAGGCCGACCTGGTGATCGCCAGCGACGGCCTGAACAGCCGCATCCGCACGCGCTACGCCGACACCTTCCAGCCCGACATCGACACCCGGCAATGCCGCTTCGTCTGGCTCGGCACCAAAAAGACCTTCGACGCCTTCACCTTCGCCTTCGTGCAGACCGAACACGGCTGGTTCCAGGCGCACGCCTACAAGTTCGACGGCGAGACCTCCACCTTCATCGTGGAAACGCCCGAGGAAGTCTGGAAAGCGCACGGCATCGACCAGATGAGCCAGGAAGACGGCGTGGCCTTCTGCGAGAAGCTGTTCGCCCCCTATCTGGATGGCCACGCGCTCATCAGCAACGCCTCGCACCTGCGCGGCTCGGCGATCTGGATCCGTTTCCCGCGCGTGATCTGCCACACCTGGGTGCGTTGGCAAGACATCGCCGGCCGCAGAACCCCGATCGTCCTCATGGGCGACGCCGCGCACACCGCGCACTTCTCCATCGGCAGCGGCACCAAGCTCGCGCTGGAAGACGCGATCGACCTGGCCGACGAGTTCTCTCGCCACGCGAACGCCGACGTGGCCGAGGTGCTGCAGGGCTACGAGGCGCGCCGCAGCGTGGAGGTGCTCAAGATCCAGAACGCCGCGCGCAACTCCACCGAGTGGTTCGAGAACGTGGACCGCTACACCGGCATGGAGGTCGAGCAGTTCGCCTATTCGCTGCTCACGCGCAGCCAGCGCATCAGCCACGAAAACCTGCGCCTGCGCGACGCGAAATGGCTGGAAGGTTATGAAGCCTGGCTGCAGACCCAGGCCCAGCCCGGCGTGCCGGTGAAGAAGCACCCCACGCCGCCCATGCTGCTGCCGCTCACGGTGCGCGGCCTCACGCTCAAGAACCGCATCGTGGTCTCGCCGATGGCGCAGTACAGCGCGGTCGATGGCGTGGTGGGCGACTACCACCTGGTGCACCTGGGCGCGCGCGCCATGGGCGGCGCCGCGCTGGTGATGGTGGAGATGACCAGCCCCACGCCCGAAGGCCGCATCACGCCCGGCTGCCCGGGCCTGTGGAACGACGAACAACAGGCCGGCCTGAAACGCATCGTCGATTTCGTGCACGGCCACAGCAGCGCCAAGATCGGCCTGCAGCTGGGCCACAGTGGCGCCAAGGGCTCGACCCAGCTCGGCTGGGAGCAGATCGACGAGCCCCTGCCCAGCGGCAACTGGCCGCTGCTCTCGGCCAGCGCCGTGCCGTATGGCGAACAGAACCAGGTGCCGCGCGCCATGACGCGCGCCGACATGGACGCCATGACGGCGGCCTTCGTCGCGTCCACCCAGCGCGCGGCCGAGGCCGGCTTCGACTGGCTGGAACTGCACGCGGCCCATGGCTACCTGCTGTCCAGCTTCATCACCCCGCTGACCAACCAGCGCACCGACGAATACGGCGGCTCGCTCGCCAACCGCTGCCGCTACCCGCTGGAGGTGTTCACCGCCATGCGCGCGGCGTGGCCGGCCGACCGGCCTTTCAGCGTGCGCATCTCCGCGCACGACTGGGCGCCGGGCGGCAACACGCCCGACGACGCGGTCGAGATCGCGCGCCTCTTCAAAGCCGCCGGCTGCGACCTGATCGACGTCTCCTCGGGCCAGACCACGCGCGCGGCCAAACCGGTGTACGGCCGCATGTACCAGACGCCGTTCGCGGACCGCGTGCGCAATGAGGCCGGCATCCTCACCATGGCGGTGGGCGCGATCACCGAAGCCGACCACGCCAACAGCATCATCGCGGCCGGCCGCGCCGACCTCTGCGCCGTGGCGCGCCCGCACCTGGCCGACCCGGCCTGGACGCTGCACGAGGCCGCCAAACTGCAGACCCGCGCCATCGAATGGCCGCGCCCCTACGAGAGCGGGCGCGACCAGCTCTACCGTGAGATCGCACGCCAGCAAGCCCTCAACGCCCCAGCACCATGACCCCTCCTTCACCGCTCGACCTCGAAGCCCGCGCCCACAGCGAACACGCGCACGAGCTGCGCCTGTGGCTGCGGCTGCTGACCTGCTCGCAACTGATCGAGAAACGCGTGCGCGCCGGCCTGCGCGAGCAGTTCGACACCACGCTGCCGCGCTTCGACCTCATGGCCCAGCTCGAACGCCATCCCGACGGGCTGAAGATGAAGGAGCTCTCGCACCGGCTCATGGTCACCGGCGGCAACATCACCGGCATCACCGACCAGCTCGTCAACGAAGGCCTGGTGGAGCGCATGGGCGTGGACGGCGACCGGCGCGCCTTCCGCGTGCGCCTCACGCCGCACGGCCGCGCCAGCTTCGTCGAGATGGCCCAGCAGCACGAGAGCTGGATCGTCGAGGCCTTCGAAGGCCTGAGCCCGCGCGACCTGGACAGCCTGCACAGGCTGCTCGGCAAAGTGAAACAGCACCAGCTCGAACTCAACCAACGGATCGACGAAGAATGAAGCACCCCATCCCCGACCACAACCCGATGCGCGGCCAGTACGGCCCCAAGGCCACGCCCGCCCCCACCCACTTCGCGCTCCGCGTGGGCGACGACGGCGTGGCCACCGTCACGCTCAACCGGCCCGAGCGCAAGAACCCGCTGACCTTCGACTCCTACGCCGAACTGCGCGACTGGTTCCTCGGCCTGCAGAAGGCCACCGACGTGCGCGCCGTGGTGCTGACCGGCGCGGGCGACAACTTCTGCTCGGGCGGCGACGTGCACGAGATCATCGGCCCGCTCACGAAGATGAGCATGCCCGAACTGCTGGCCTTCACGCGCATGACCGGTGCGCTGGTGAGCGCCATGCGCGCCTGCCCGCAGCCCATCGTGGCCGCGATCGACGGCGTGTGCGCCGGTGCCGGCGCGATGATGGCGCTGGCCTCCGACCTGCGCCTGGGCACGCCACAGACGAACACCGCCTTCCTGTTCACCCGCGTGGGCCTCGCGGGCGCCGACATGGGCGCCTGCGCGCTGCTGCCGCGCATGATCGGCCAGGGCCGCGCCAGCGAGCTGCTGTTCACCGGCCGCGCCATGAGCGCCGCCGAAGGCCACGCCTGGGGTTTCTTCAACGCGCTGCACGACAGCGCCGCGCTGCTGCCCGCCGCGCACAAGCTCGCCGCGCAACTCGCGCAGGGCCCGACCTTCGCGCACGGCATGACCAAGACCATGCTGCACCAGGAATGGGCCATGACGCTGGACCAGGCGATCGAGGCCGAGGCGCAGGCCCAGGCCATCTGCATGCAGACGCAGGACTTCCGCCGCGCCTACGAGGCCTTCGCGGCCAAGCAGCGCCCGGTCTTCGAAGGAGATTGACGTGGTCGCCTTCGAACACCCGCACGGCCTGCGCCCGCCCCAAGCGCAGTGGGAACTGCCCTTCTTCGACGCCCACCACCGCGAGATGGCGCCACGCCTGGCCGACTGGGCCGCGCTGCAGGGTGTCGATGAAACCGACGACCGAGCCGCCTGCAAGGACTGGGTGGCGCGCCTGGGCCAGGACGGCTGGCTGCGCTACTGCGTGCCCGGGGCCCACGGCGGCGCGCTGCCCTCGCTCGATTCGCGCTCGCTGGTGATCCTGCGCGAAACCCTGGCCTTCCATTCGCCGCTGGCCGACTTCGCCTTTGCCATGCAGGGCCTGGGCAGCGGCGCCATCACGCTCGCCGGCACCCCGGCCCAGAAGGCGCGCTACCTGAGCGCGGTCGCCACCGGCCAGAAGATCGCCGCCTTCGCGCTCAGCGAGCCCGAGGCCGGCTCCGACGTGGCCGCCATGGCCACGCGCGCCACGCAGGCGGCGGGTGGCTGGGCGCTCGACGGCAACAAGACCTGGATCAGCAACGGCGACCTGGCCGACTTCTACGTCGTCTTCGCGAAGACCGACCCCGAGGCCGGCGCGCGCGGCATCAGCGCCTTCATCGTCGATGCCCGGCAACCCGGCCTGGACAGCAGCGAGCACCTCCACGTGATGGCGCCGCACCCGCTGGCCACGCTGCGCTTCAGCGGCTGCGCCGTCGGCCCCGACGCCATGGTCGGCCCGCTGCACGGCGGCTTCAAGCTCGCCATGCAGACGCTGGACATCTTCCGCGCCTCGGTCGCCGCCGCCGCGCTGGGCATGGCGCGGCGCGCCTTCGCCGAGGCGGTGGCACACGCGAAGCAACGCCGGATGTTCGGCCAGACCCTGGCCGACTTCCAGCTCACGCAGGCCCGGCTCGGCGAGATGAGCGCGCTGATCGACGCCGCTGCCGTGCTCACCTACCGCGCCGCCTGGCAGCGCGACTGCAGCGCCACGCAGGGCGCGGGCACGCCGGCCTACACCACGGCCGCGGCCACCGCCAAGCTCACCGCCACCGAAAACGCGCAGCGCGTGATCGACATGGCGCTGCAGATGTTCGGTGGGCGCGGCGTGCAGGTGGGCCAGAAGGTAGAGAGCCTCTACCGCGACATCCGCTCGCTGCGCATCTACGAAGGTGCGAGCGAGGTCCAGCTGTTGATCCTCGGCAAAGCCGCGCTGAAATGAACAAGATCGCCATCCCGTCCGCTCAGCCCGACCACTTCGTGCATGACCACCTGCCACCGCCCGGGCAGTGGCCGGAGCTGCGCTTCGACCGGCCCGAGCTGCAACTGCCCGCGCAGGTCAACGCCGTGGACGCGCTGTTCCAGCGCGCCATCGCGGCGGGCCATGGCGATCGCCCGCTGTTCCGCAGCGATGAGCGCACCCTGACCTACGCCCAGGCACAGATCGAGGTGAACCGCATCGCCAACGCGCTCACGGTCGAGCTGGGCCTGGTGCCCGGCAACCGCGTGCTGCTGCGCGGCGGCAACTCGGTGGCCATGGCGCTGGCCTGGCTGGGCACGGTGCAGGCCGGCCTGATCGCGGTGGCCACCATGCCGCTGCTGCGCGCGAAGGAGCTCGGCGCCATCCTCACCAAGGCCCAGCCCTCGGTGGCGCTGTGCGACGTGAAACTGCAGGACGAACTCAAGGCGGCGCTCGCCGCCGACCCGGCCATGGTGGGCATGAAGCTGCTGACCTTCAACACCGCCGAAGGCGAAGCGCCGCACTCGCTCGAAGCCCTGGCGCGGCGCCAGTGCGAACACGGCACGCCCTGCCCCACCGCCGCCACCGACATCGCGCTGCTGGCCTTCACCTCGGGCACCACCGGCACGCCCAAGGCCGCCGTGCACACGCACCGCGACGTGCTTGCCGCCTGCGAGACCTGGCCGCGCCACGTGCTGCGCGCGACGCCGGACGACATCGTCATGGGCTCGCCGCCCCTGGCCTTCACCTTCGGCCTGGGCGGCCTGCTGGTCTTCCCCATGTGGGCCGGCGCCTCGGTGTACTTCCCGTCCATCCCCTACACGCCCGAGGCCATGGTGCAGCTCATCAGCCGCGTGGGCGCCACCATCTGCTACACCGCGCCCACCTTCTACCGCCAGATGGCCGCGTTCGCGCGCCAGCACGGCATCGGCCGCCTGCGCATCAGCGTGAGCGCTGGCGAGGGCCTGCCCGATGCCACGCGCCAGCTCTGGAAGGAAGCCAGCGGGCTGGAGATGCTCGACGGCATCGGCGCCACCGAGATGTTCCACATCTTCATCTCCTCGCCGCCCGAGGCCGTGCGCCGCGGCGCCATCGGCCAGGTGGTGCCGGGCTACGAGGCGCGCGTGGTGGATGACGACGGCCGGCCGCTGCCGGTGGGCGAGGTCGGCAAGCTCGCCGTGATCGGCCCGACCGGCTGCAAGTACCTCGACGAGCCGCGCCAGACCCAGTACGTGCGTGGCGGCTGGAACTTCCCCGGCGATGCCTTCCGCCAGGACGCCGACGGCTACTTCTTCTACCAGGCGCGCACCGACGACATGATCATCACCGCCGGCTACAACGTGGCCGGCCCCGAGGTGGAGGCCGCGCTGCTGCAGCACCCGGCGGTGGCCGAGTGTGGCGTGGTCGGCAAGGCCGACGAGGAGCGCGGCCAGATCGTGCTGGCCTATGTGGTGCTCAAGCCCGGCGAAGCCGCCGACGCGGCGCAGGTCAAGGCGCTGCAGGAGCACGTGAAGCAGAACATGGCGCCCTACAAATACCCGCGCGAGGTGATCTTCGTGAACCAGCTCCCGCGCACCGAAACCGGCAAGCTGCAGCGCTTCGCGCTGCGCCAGCAAGCCCAACAACATCCAAGCCAACCGACATGATGAAACACCTGCAACCGCCCGGCTGGGCAGCACCCAGGGGCTACGCCAACGGCATCGCCGCGCGCGGCACCCACGTCTACGTGGGCGGCCAGATCGGCTGGAACGCCGCCCAGGTGTTCGAGAGCGACGACTTCATCGCCCAGACGCGCCAGACCCTGCTCAACGTGCGTGACGTGCTCGCCTGCGCCGAGGCCGGGCCGCAGCACATGGTGCGCATGACCTGGTACGTGATCGACCGGGTGGAGTACAACGCGCGCCTGCGCGAACTCGGCGAGGTCTACCGCGAGGTGATGGGCCGCAACTTCCCGGCCATGACCTGCGTGGAGGTGAGCGCGCTCATGGAAGCCCGCGCCAAGGTGGAGATCGAAGTCACGGCGGTGGTGCCGGACTGAGCGCCGGCGTGCACGCTGCAGTGCACCAAGACAACGATGGCGCAGGGGGCTCCCGGGTGCGGCCGCGGGTTTGATTCCAGAATGGCCGGTTCCGAAGGATGGTCCTTCGGGATTCACCCCTCGGAGGAGACCCATGAAAAGCACACGACTGTGGATGGCATTGCTGGCCTGCGGGTTGGCGACGGGCGCGATGGCGCAGGCGGGCAAGGACAACCTCGCCACGCTCAAGCAGATGAAGGTTTCGGGCGTCGACCTGAACATTCCGCCGGTGCCCCAGGAGGGTCGCAATGCCGAGGCGATCCGTGCCAACCTCCGGTCCGTGAAGCTGCCCCCGGGGTTCAAGATCGAGCTGTACGCGGTGGTGCCCGACGCGCGCCACATGGCGGTGGCGCCCAGCACCAACATGCTGTTCGTGGGCACGCGCAAGACCCGCGTGTGGGCCGTGACCGACCGCAACGGCGACGGCACGGCCGACGAGGTCAAGCCCTTCGCGCCCTCGCTCAACTTCAAGGTGCCCAATGGCGTGTGCTGGACCAAGGACGGCTTCCTCGTCGTGGTCGAGCACAACCGCGTGCTCAACTTCCCGGCTGCCGAGTTCTTCTATGAGGGGCCGGACGTGGCGGTGATCGAGGTGGTGGGCCAGGGCAAGCTGATCCCGGAGGAAGAGGAGTCCTTCAACCACGGCGCGCGCGTGTGCCGCGTGAGCGACGACGGCAAGCTCTACATCACGCTTGGCCAGCCGCACAACGTGCAGCCGGCGGGCAAGCTCGCGCTGTACGACCAGATCGGCATCGGCGGCATCGTGCGCCTGAACCCCTTCGACGGCTCCGGGCGCGAGGTGTTCGCGCGCGGCGTGCGCAACTCGGTGGGCATGGACATCAACCCCAAGGACAAGACGGTGTGGTGGACCGACAACCAGACCGACGGGCTGGGCGACGAGGTGCCACCCGGCGAGCTCAACCGCTCCACCGCTGCCGGCCAGCATTTCGGCTACCCCTACTGGAACGGCAAGTTCAAGGTGGCCGGCTCGGCCGCCGCGCCCGACCTCAAGGACATGAAGGAGCCGGCCAACGCGGTGTTCCCGCAGGTGGAGTTCCCGGCCCACCAGGCGCAGCTGGGCATGGCGTTCTACAACGGCAGCATGTTCCCCACCAAGTACCGGGGCGGCATGTTCGTGGCGGCCCACGGTTCCTGGAACCGCACCAAGGCCACGGGCGCGCTGATCAACTACGTGCCGGTCAACGCCGACGGCACCGCCGGCAAGTCCGAGGTCTTTGCCGAAGGCTGGCTGGACGCCAACGGGGTCTACAAGGGCCGGCCGGTGGACGTGGCGCCGATGAAGGACGGCTCGCTGCTGATCTCGGACGACTACGTCGGCGCGATCTACCGCGTGACGTACGCGAATTGATGGGACACCCCCCTGCGCCGCTGACGCGGCTTCCCCCCTCCGTGGCGCGCCTTCGGCGCTTCGAGGGGGGACGGCAGCTTGGGCCGGCGGAGCCGGACCCTCGCTGCCTCTGGCGGGCGCTGCTTCGTGCGCTGCGCATCGCGCCTCTCCTCATGATGGCGGGCACCGCCAGCGCCGCCGACCTCGAGGCGGGCAAGGCCCGCGCGGCCACCGCGTGCGCGGTGTGCCACGGGCCGGTGGGCCTGTCGATGCAGCCCAACGTGCCCCACCTCGCGGGGCAGCCGCTGTTCTACCTCACGGAACAGCTGCGGAACTACCGCAGCGGCAAACGTGCGAACGAGGTGATGTCGGTGATCGCCAAACCGCTGACGGACGCCGAGATCGACAACCTCGCGCTCTGGTACTCGTCCTTGCAGGTTCGGGTGGAAGCCCCCTGAAGGCGGCGCAGCGCGCGAGCCGCCGGCTTCACCAGAGCGCGGAGTCGCGCATGTCGTCGAGCTTGCGGCGCTGGCGCTGCAGGCGCACCTGCACGATCACCGCCACCACCACGCCCAGCGTGCCGCCGAGCAGCACCGTCTCGGCGATGGAGAGCGACCGGCCGAGCCAGGCGGAAATGACCCAGGCGATGCCGGTCAGGCAGGCGGCCCACCCAGCAGCGGCGGCGATGATCAGGGGAAGGTGGTGGGGCATGGATGGCAAAAGGCGGGCATCACGGGGAAATCATTCTCGCATTCCCGCCGCCGTTTGGGGACTCTACACTGGCGGCCTCTCCACCCCCCGTTTCGGCCATGGAAATTCTGCTCTTGGTGCTGGCTTTTTTTGCCGGCCTCGCCTTCCTCAATTCACTGGACCAGAGAAAACGCATCGAACTGCTGCGCCAGCACCTGGGCCCTTATCAGATCGACGTCATGCTGGAAAAACTCGCCGAAGGCTACCAGCGGGCCCTGGCGGAGGACGATCCCGAGCGCCGGGAGCAGATCTGGAGCATGCTGGAAGGGGCCGAGCGCTCCATCGCGAGGCAGTTCACCCAGTTCGTTCACTTTTTTGTCGATGTCGAGGCGGCTGCCACGCGCGTCAGCAAGCTGCCCTTCGCCCTGCCCTGGGCGCACCGCTGGTGTCGCCGCGCCACGTTCGACCTGCGCGCGGCTTTCATGGTCCACGCGCACGCCATCACCGAGGCGGTCGACAACAACGCCAAGCGGCCACCGCGCGACAAGGCCTACCTCATCCTGGCCGAGCTGTTCCTGATGCAGCACACCTGCCACTGGTTCTGCCGCTCGTTCAGCACCGCGTCGACGCGCCTGGTGCGCAGCCACAAGACTGGGTACCGGCAGGTGCTTGCGTCGGTCTCCCCCTACACGCAGCGGGCCTACGAGGAACTCATCCGCCTCTGAAGGCGGCCGGCCCATCAGCCCACGGCGTCCCGGTTGCACTTCTTGTTGAAGCTGGTCTTCGCGGCGCCCGCGAGTTTCTTCTCCGCCGCCGCCATGTCGCAGCTGGCCGCCGCGTCGCGCGTGCATTTCTTCAGGAACGAGGTCTTGGCCGCGCCGGCGAGTTTCTTCTCGGCGGCGGCGGCGTTGCAGCTGGGGCCCTCGGCAAAGGACGCGATGGGCATCAGGGCGGCAACGGCGAAAGAGCACAGGACAACGAGGCGCATGAAGTTCTCCAGGGACGAAAGCCCCATTGAAGGCGCTGGCGGTGCCGCTGTCAAGAATACCCCCCAGGGGTAGACCACCCTACAAACCCTGAGGCGGCCATCGTGAAAGTCGCTCCGGGCTCGGTGCATACGCCCATTGACGTGGCTGGGGGCGGGCTCAGAATCCGCATCAACACGGGAGACAAGCACCATGCGAACCCGGCACCGGAGGCGGGCACACACCCTCGCCCTTGCGGCCCTGGCGGCCACGCTCGCACAGGCGGGATCGACGCTGGACGGGCACCCGTCCGTCACCCGGTACCTGAAGAACGATGCGCCGTTCGTCCTTTTCGGCGTCACACCCACGCGGCTGGACACTGGCGCCAGCCACCTCACGCTCACCTTCATCGCCACCGATCCGCTGTCGCAGGTCAGCGTGTTTCCCTACGTGCGGCGCCTGTCCGAGCCACCCTCCGGCCTGCGGGACCAGGTGAGCTGCGGCCCGCGCGACATGGGCTCGTGGAACTGCCGCATTCCCGTGGCCGGCCTGGTGCAGGAACTGCGCGACCACGAAGGCGAGCTGGGCCTGCGCATCGAGGCGCACGGCGACGTGCGCGAACGCAACCAGCACAGCACCGTGGTCGTCACCGTGCCGGTGCGCCGCCTGGCAGCCAGCCCGGGCCGGTGACGCCGTTCAGCGCGAATGGCGCGCGAGCGTGCCGCGCAAGGTGTCGATGAAGCTGACGCTGGCGGCAGACAGAGAACGGCCGCGCTTGGTGACCACGGACACATCGCGCGAGACGCGCGGCGCCGAAATCGGCCGGATCACGAGATCCGGATGGCCTTCGGCGCGAGCGAAGGCCGAAGGCATGATGGCCGCGCCCATGCCGCTGGACGTCATCCACAGCGCAGTGGACAGGAACGACACCTCGTTGCTCACCTCCAGGCTCACACCCACCTGCGCCGCGGTGGTCTCGATCAGCGAGCGGATGCCGTAGCCGGGCCGCACCGTGACCAGCGAGTGCCCGGCCAGGTCGGCCCAGCGCACGCTGCGCAGCCGGGCCAGGGGGTGCGTTGTCAGACACACGAGCGCAAGGTGGTCGCGCAGCAGGGTCTCCACATCGATCTCGGCACCGGGCCGCTCCGGCGTGCCGATCCCGAAATCCACGTGTTCGCCCAGGATGCGCGAGACGAACTGGTCGGGCGCGCAATCGTCCACCAGGAGCCGCACATGCGGGTGCTTCTGCATGAAATGCTGGATCGCTGGCGGCAGCAGGAAGGAGGCCAGCGTGGGCGTGATGGCCACGCTGATGCGGCCCCGCTCGAGCTGCGCCAGGTCCCGGAAACCTGCCGACAGCGCATCCACGTCGCGCAGGATGCGCTCGGCCATGGGCAGCATTTCGGTCGCCGCCGGGGTGGGCTGGAGCGACCGGGTGGTGCGGTCGAACAGCCGCGCGCCCAGGCCTTCCTCAAGCTGGCGCAGCAGCATGCTGACCGCCGACTGGGTGACGAACAGTTTTTCCGCCGCAGCGCTGAGCTTGCGCAGGTGGTGCACCTGCACGAAGGCGCGCAGCTGACGGATCGTCGGGTTGAAGTTGGAATTCATCAGCAAACATCATATTTGATGCTGAATTTATTGATTTACGAATGAATAAAGACAGCGTTCAATGCCACTTCCCGCCACCACAAAAAATGGAGACAAGCGCATGAATGAAGCATCGACCGCCACCGGCGGGCCCCCCGGAATCACCCGCCGCACGGCACTAGCCGCCATGACCGCGGCCGGTGTGTCGGCCGCCGGCCTCGCGCGCGCCCAGGGCGCGTCGGACTACCCCAACAAGCCGATCCGCGTGGTGGTGACGTTCCCACCCGGCGGCAGCGCCGACGCGGTCTTCCGCCTGCTGGTGCCCAGGCTGAGCGAAAAACTCGGCCAGCCCGTGATCGTCGACAACCGGCCGGGTGCGGGCGGCAACGTCGGCATGTCGCTGGTGGCCAAGGCGCCCAACGACGGCTACACGCTGGGCCTGGGTGCCGCCGGTGCGCTGTCGGCCAACGTGAGCCTGTACGAGCAGATGCCTTTCGACGTGCAGCGCGACCTGAAGCCCGTGGCCATGCTGGCGGGCATCCCGTTCGTGCTCGTCGGCCACCCCTCGGTGGAGCAGCGCTCGCTGAAGGCGCTGATCGAGCGCGCCAAGTCCGCGCCCGACAAGCTGTCGATCGCGCACGGCGGCAACGGCACCGCCATGCACCTGTCGAGCGCCCTCTTCATGCAGATGGCCGGCATCAAGCTGGTGGAGGTCGCCTACCGCGGTTCCGGCCCGGCGGCGCTGGACACCCTCGGCGGCCAGGTGCCGCTGGCCATCGTGGACCTGCCGGCGTCGCTGCAACAGATCCAGGCGGGCAAGCTGATCGCCTATGCCGTGACCGGCACCCAGCGCGTGCCCACCCTGCCCGAGGTGCCGACGATGGCCGAGGCCGGCCTGCCGGGCTACGACTCGACCGGCTGGTTCGGCATCGTGGCGCCGGCCGGCACCCCGGACGCCATCGTCTCGCGCCTGAACGCCGAGATCAATGCCGGCCTGCGGGACGAACAGACGCGCGCCAGCATGAACGCCATGGGCGTGGCCGCGGCACCGGGCACACCCGCGCAATTCGCCAGCTACATCGCCTCCGAAACCACCAAGTGGGCCACGGTGATCCGCACCGCCCGCATCAAGCTCGACTGACCTGATGAACCAGCAGCAGACTTTCACCGCCGACGTGCTCATCGTGGGCGCAGGCCCGGTGGGCCTGACCCTGGCCATGGACCTCGCCACGCGTGGCGTGAGCGTCCTGATCGCTGAAACCCGCCGCCGCGGCGAGCCGCCGAGCGTGAAATGCAACCACGTGGCGGCCCGCACCATGGAGCAGTTCCGCCGGCTGGGCGTGGCGCAGAAGGTGCGCCAGGCGGGCCTGCCCGAGGACTACCCGAACGATGTCGTGTTCCGCACCTCCTTCACCGGCCAGGAGCTGACGCGCATTCCCATCCCCTGCCGGCGCGACCGCTTCTCCGCCGAAGGAGGGCCGGACACCTGGTGGCCCACGCCGGAGCCCCCGCACCGCATCAACCAGATCTACCTGGAGCCGATCCTGCTGGAGCATGCGGCGGCCCTGCCCGGCGTGTCGCTGCTCGACCGCACGCAGATCACCGGCTTCACCCAGGACGCCGACGGCGTGGTGGCCTCGGCCCTTCGACTGGAGGACGGCCACCGGTTCGAGATCCGCTGCAGCTACCTGGTCGGTTGCGACGGCGGCAGTTCGACGGTGCGCAAGGCCATGGGCGCGAAGCTCGAAGGCACGCCCGTGATCCAGCGCGTGCAATCGACCTACATCCGGGCCCCGGGCCTGCGCGAGCGCGTGCCCGGTGCGCCGGCGTGGTCGTGTTACGCGGTCAACCCGCGCCGCTGCGGCACGGTCTTCGCCATCGATGGGCAGGAGCGCTGGCTGGTGCACAACCACCTCAACCCCGACGAGCCGGACTTCGAGTCCATCGACCGCGACCATTCGATCCGGGAGATTCTGGGCGTGGGGCCCGACTTCGAATACGAAGTGATCAGCAAGGAAGACTGGGTGGGCCGGCGCCTGGTGGCGGACCAGTTCCGGCAGGGCCGCGTCTTCCTCGCCGGCGACGCCGCGCACCTGTGGGTGCCGTACGCGGGCTACGGCATGAACGCCGGCATTGCCGACGCCATCAACCTGGGGTGGCTGCTGGGCGCCCGGCTGCAGGGCTGGGCCGACGAGCCGGTGCTGGACGCCTATGCGCTCGAACGCCAGCCGATCACGGAACAGGTGTCGCGCTTCGCCATGGACCACGCGCAGAAGATGATCCGCGCGCGCAGCGCCGTGCCACCCGACATCGAAGCCCCCGGCCCGCACGGGGAAGCCTTGCGCGCCAGGCTGGGACAGGAAGCCTACGAACTCAACGTGCAGCAGTTCTGCTGCGCCGGCCTGAACTTCGGCTACTTCTACGCGGACTCGCCGCTGATCGTGTCCGATGGCGAGGCGCCACCGCCCTACGCCATGGGCAGCTTCACCGCGTCCACCGTGCCCGGCTGTCGCGCCCCCCACTTCTGGCTGGAGGACGGCCGCTCGGTGTACGACGCCTTCGGCCCGGGCTACACGCTGTTGCGCAGCCACCGCGCGGTCGACATCGAGCCGCTGCTGCGGGCGGCGCGGCAGGCGGGCATGCCGCTCACGGTGATCGACGTGGTGGCCGCGCAGTTGCCCGACGGCTACCGCCACCCGCTGGTGCTGTGCCGCACCGACCAGCACGTGGCGTGGCGCGGCGAGCGGCTGCCCGAGGACACCGGCGCGCTGGTCGACCGCCTGTGCGGCCGCGCCCATGCGCGGGTGCCCGAGGCGGTCAGTGGCTGATCATCCAGGGGCGCTTTGACGGGAAAGCCTTGGCGCCATTGGGTGCGGTCACGGTCGCCTTGCTGCGCCCGGCGGTGCTGCAGCAGCCGCAGCCGGCCGGGTGCTTGAGCCGCTGGTAGTCGCGCGACATCTTGGGCTCGTGCCGGGCGCGTTCGTTGATGCCGATGGCGGTGCGCGCGCCGCCGTCCATGAGCGCCAGGCGCGGCGCGCTCACGAAGACGCGCGCCGAAGCGGTGCCGCAGTCCGGGCAGCAGGCGGGCTCGTTGCGCTCGCTCAAGGAGCGGAACGCATCGAAGCCACCGCAGGACGGGCAGTCGTAGTCGTAGGTTGGCATAACAGCTCCAGAGTTGACGTGCCTTCTCCAGCACACACCACGGAACCGGCTTTGCCGGGCCGTTGGTGTGGCCCCCTTGAGGGGGTGACGCGAAGCGGCGCGGGGGTGTCGTCTTACAGGTCCGGGGAGAGCGGCATCACCACCGAGCCGTCGAGGTGCCTGATCGGGCCGTTCGCGTTGGGGTTGATGTCGAAGTCGAAGATCTGCGTGGGCAGCCACAGCGTGGCGCAGGCGTTGGGCACGTCCACCACGCCGCTGATGTGGCCCTGCACCGGTGCGGTGCCGAGGATGGAGTAGGCCTGCGCGCCCGAGTAGCCGAACTTCTTCAGGTACTCGATGGCGTTCAGGCAGGCCTGGCGGTAGGCCACGTTCACGTCCAGGTAGTACTGCTTGCCGCTCTCGTCCACGCTGATGCCCTCGAAGATCACGTAGTCGTTGTAGGTCGGCGTGATCGGGCTGGGCTTGAAGATCGGGTTCTTGATGCCGTACTTGGCCATGCCGTCCTTGATGATGGACACCTTCATGTGCACCCAGCCGGCCATTTCGATGGCGCCGCAGAAGGTGATTTCGCCGTCGCCCTGGCTGAAGTGCAGGTCGCCCACCGAGAGGCCCGCGCCGTCCACGTACACCGGGAAGAACACCTTGGAGCCGCGCGAGAGGTCCTTGATGTCGCAGTTGCCGCCGTGTTCGCGCGGCGGCACGGTGCGCGCGCCGGTGGCCGCCGCCTTGGCCTTGGCGTCACCGGTGAGCTTGCCCATGTGCGCGGTGCCCGCGAAGGGTGGGTTGGCCAGGCCGCTGGTGGCCGGGTCGGAATCGATCAGCGCCTGCTCGCGCGTGTTCCAGGTCTCCAGCATCTTGGGGTCGGGCAGGCAGCCGATCAGCCCCGGGTGGATCAGGCCGGCGTACTTCACGCCCGGCACGTGGCGCGAGGTGGTGAACATGCCGTGAAAGTCCCAGATGGATTTCTGCGCCTGCGGAAAGTGCTCGGTGAGGAAGCCGCCGCCGTTCTTCTTGCTGAAGAAGCCGTTGAAGCCCCACAGGCTGTCGTCCTTGGCGCCGATGTCGAGCAGCTCGACCACCAGCAGGTCGCCCGGCTGGGCGCCCTTCACACCCACCGGGCCGCTGAGGTAGTGCACCGTGGTGAGGTCGATGTCGCGCACGTCGTCGGCGCTGTCGTTGTTCTGGATGAAGCCACCGGTCCAGTCGTAGGTCTCGAGCACGAAGTCGTCGCCCGGGTTGACCCAGCAGGCCATGGGAATGTCCGGGTGCCAGCGGTTGTGCACCATCTCGTTGGACGGTGCGGGGGCGTTCAGGTCGACTTTGATGAGGGTCTCGGGCATGGCTTGGCTCCTTGGGTGGGCGGGAAAAGAGAGGGGAGAGATCAGACGGAGAGGTAGGACTTGATGCGCTGCTGGTCGGTGTCGGCGCGATCGGTCTCGTGCACCAGGCGGCCGCCCTCGATGACGAACAGGCGGTCGGCCACGTCCATGGCGAACGAGAGCACCTGCTCGGAGACCACGATGGTGATCTTGCGCATCTTGCGGATCTCGTTGAGCGCCTTGGCGATGTCCTTGATGATGGACGGCTGGATGCCCTCGGTGGGCTCGTCGAGCAGCAGCACCTTGGGGTTGGTGACGAGCGCGCGCGCGATCGCCAGCTGCTGCTGCTGGCCGCCCGAGAGGTTGCCGCCCTTGCGCCGGCGCATGTCCCACAGCACCGGGAACAGCGCGTAGATCTCTTCGGGGATGGTCTTGTCCCTGGCGTTCTCCAGGCCGGTCTGGATGTTCTCTTCCACCGTGAGCGTGGGGAAGATCATGCGGCCCTGCGGCACGTAGGCGATGCCCTTGGCCACGCGCTGGAAGCTCTCCAGCTGCGAGACCTCCTGGCCGGCCACCGAAATGTGGCCACTCTTGATCGGCAGCACGCCGATCAGGCTCTTGAACAGCGTGGTCTTGCCCATGCCGTTGCGGCCCATGATGGCCACGGTTTCGTTCTCGCGGCCTTCGAACGAAATGCCGTGCAGCGCCTGGCTCTGACCATAGGCGACGACGAGGTCCTTGACTTTCAGCATGGTGGTGATTCCTTCAATGGCCGAGGTACACGTCGATCACTTTCGGATCGGCCTGCACCTGATCCATGGGCCCTTCGGCCAGGATCTTTCCCTGGTGCATGACGGTGACCTTGTGCGCGATCTTCTTGACGAAGTCCATGTCGTGCTCGATCACGATCACGGCGCGGTTCTGGCAGATGCGCTGCAGCAGCTCGGCCGTCAAATCGCGCTCGCGCGCGCTCATGCCGGCGATGGGCTCGTCCAGCATCAGCAGCTCAGGCTCCTGCATCAGCAGCATGCCGATCTCCAGCCACTGCTTCTGCCCGTGCGAGAGCAGACCAGCCTCGGTCTCCAGCTTGTCGCCCAGACCGATGTCCTCGGCCACCGCCTTCACGCGGGCCTGGATCTCCTCGGTGGCGGTGAAGGCCAACGCCCCCCAGACCGAACGGCCGGAGGGGAAGGACACCTCCAGGTTCTGGAACACCGAGAGGTTCTCGTAGATCGACGGCGTCTGGAACTTGCGGCCGATGCCCTTGCGCACCCGCTTGTGCTCGGGCACCTGGATGATTTCCTCGTTCTTGAACTTGATGCTGCCCGCGCTGGCCTTGGTCTTGCCGCAGATCAGGTCCAGCAGCGTGGTCTTGCCCGCGCCGTTGGGGCCGATGATCACGCGCAGCTCGTTCTTGTCCACGTAAAGCGTGAGGGCGTCGATGGCCTTGAAGCCGTCGAAGGAGACCGTCAGGTCTTCCACGGAGAGGGCGAAGTCGGTGTTGCTCATGGTGGGGTTCTCCGTTGGCTCACACGCCCTGGCTGCGGGTGCCTTCGGGCAGCGCCACATCCACGGCGGGCGGGTTGGTCTTGGCCATGGGCGCGTGCGGCGGCGGCGAAGGCGGCTGGGGCCGCGCGGCCGAGGCCTCGCGCAGGGCGGCCTGGCGCGACTTCCACCAGGGCACGATCCTGCTTTCCCACAGCCCGGCCAGCCCCATCGGGAAGGCCATGGTCACACCGATGAACAGGCCGGCCATGAGGAACAGCCAGAGGTCGGGGAAGCTCTCGGAGAAGAAGGTCTTGCCGGCATTGACCAGCAGCGCGCCGTACACCGCCCCCACCAGGCTCATGCGACCGCCCACCGCGGCGTAGATCACCATCTCGATCGAAGGCACGATGCCCACGAAGCTGGGCGACATGAAGCCCACCTGCAGCGTGAACAGCGCACCGCCGATGCCCGAGAACGCGGCGGCCAGACAGAACACGAAGATGCGGAAGTCGGCCACGTCGTAGCCCGAGAAGCGCACGCGGTCTTCCTTGTCGCGCATGGCCAGCAGCAGGGTGCCGAGCTTGCTGGTCTGGATCCATCGGCAGACCACGATGGACAGCACCAGCAGGCCCACGCAGACGTAGTACAGGATGTATTTGGCGCTGTCGGTGCGCGTGTCCCAGCCCAGCAGGGTCTTGAGGTCGGTCATGCCGTTGACGCCGCCGGTGTAGCCCTGCTGGCCGATGATGAGCACCGTGAGGATCAGCGCCACGGCCTGCGTGATGATGGCGAAGTACACGCCGCCCACGCGCCGCTTGAACATGGCGAAGCTGATGAGCCAGGCCAGCAGCGTGGGCACCACGATGACGGCGGCCAGCGCGAACGGGAAGCTCTTGAACGGCACCCAGAACGAGGGCAGCTCGGTGAGCTGGTTCCAGTCCATGAAATCGGGGATGCCGGGGGTGGACTGGATCTTGGTCGCTTCCGGGTCGGAGGCCTCCAGCTTGAGGAACATCGCCATGGCGTAGCCACCGAGGCCGAAGAACACGCCCTGCCCCAGGCTGAGCACGCCGCCGTAGCCCCACAGCATCACCAGGCCGATGGCCACGAAGGCGTAGGTGAGGTACTTGCCGACCAGGTTGAGGCGGAAGATGTCGAGGCTGAGCGGCAGCACCACCGCGAGCAGCACGGTGAGCAGCACCAGGCTGGCGAGCTGGTAGCGGGTGATCCAGGCTTTCAGGGCGTTCATGACGTACTCCGGGAGACAGAAGAATCAGCGGCGGACCTTGCTGGCGAAGAGGCCCTGCGGCCGCAGCATCAGGATCACGACGATCAGCGACAGCGTGAGCATCTTGGCCATCGAGCCGGCCATGAAGAACTCGGTGATGGACTGCGTCTGGGCGATGCCGAAGGCCGAGACCACCGTGCCCAGCAGGCTGGCCGCGCCGCCGAAGGTGACGACCAGGAAGGCGTCGACGATGTAGAGCGAACCCGAGGTGGGGCCGGTGGAGCCGATGGTGGTGAAGGCCGCGCCGGCCACGCCGGCGATGCCGCAGCCAATGGCGAAGGTCAGGCGGTCGGTCTTCCTGGTGTCGATGCCGATGGCGTTGGCCATCACGCGGTTGCTCACCGTGGCGCGCACCCGCAGGCCCCAGCGGCTCTTGTGCAGCGCGACCAGCACGCCGGCGGTGACCACGATGGCCAGGGCCAGCACGAACATGCCGTTGATGGGAATGTCCAGCCCCTCGGCCGGCGCCCAGGAACCCAGCAGCCAGTCGGGCAGCGTGGGGCTCACTTCCTTGGGGCCGATGAAGGTGCGGAAGCACTGCTGCAGCGCCAGGCTGATGCCCCAGGTGGCCAGCAGTGTGTCCAGCGGGCGCTTGTACAGGTGGCGGATCAGCGCCCACTCCACCAGCCAGCCCGCGATGAAGGCGAAGAAGAAAGCGGCCACGATGGCGAACGGAAAGTACGCCGCCACCGCGCCGGGGCTGATCTCATTGGCCAGCGTCGAGCCCAGGAAGACGGTGTAGGCGCCGATGGTCATGAACTCGCCATGCGCCATGTTGATCACGCCCATCTGCCCGAAGATGATGGCCAGGCCCAGCCCCATGAGCAGCAGCACCGCGAACAGGCTGAGGCCGGCGAAGCCCTGCATCAGGCCGATGTTGAGCAGGTCGTTGAAACTCATGACAGATCTCCAGGGCAAAGTTCATCCAGAACGCCGCGGGTCCGGCTCCGCCGGCCCGCAGGCGTTGCCCCCTTGAGGGGGTCACGGCGCAGGTGCGCCGTGGCGGGGGGGGGTCACTGATAACCCTTGGGGAATGGGTCGGGTTTGATCAGCTCGGGCGACTCGGCGACCACCTTGAAGGTCGCGTCCGGCATGCCCATGGCGATGCGCGACTTGCTCCACAGGTGGTGGTTCGGGTCGAGCTTGACGTAGCCCTCGGGCGCCGTGGTGAGCTCGATGCCGGTGCGCGAGGCCGCCACCACCTTGTCCACGTCGAAGCTCTTGGCCTTCTCGACCGCGGCCTTCCACAGCCAGGGGCCGAGGTAGCCGGCCTGCGTCACGTCGCCGATCACCGCGTCCTTGCCGTACTTGGCCTTGAAGGCGGCCACGAACTTCTTGTTGTTCGCGTTGTCCAGCGTCTGGAAGTACTTCATCGACGAGTAGAAGCCGGCGAAGTTCTCGCCGCCCACGCCGGTCATCTCGTCCTCGGTCACCGACAGCGTGACCAGCAGCTGCTTGTCGCCGGTGATGCCCGCGGCCTTGAGCGCCTTGTAGAAGGCCACGTTGGAGCCACCCACCACCGCGCAGAAGATGCAGTCGGGCTTCTGCAGCTTGATCTTGTTCATCAGCGAGCCGAAGTTGGTGCTGCCCAGCGGGTAGTACTCCTCGCCGACGACCTTGCCCTTCTGGAAGTTCTCGATGTGCTTGCGCGCGATCTTCATCGAGGTGCGCGGCCAGATGTAGTCGGAACCGATCAGGAAGAAGGTCTTGGCTTTCTTCTCCTTCTGCGCCCAGTCCAGGCTATAGAGAATCTGCTGCGTGGCTTCCTGGCCGGTGTAGATCACGTTCTTGGACTGCTCCAGGCCTTCGTAGAAGGTGGGGTAGTACAGCAGGCCGTTTTCCTTCTCGAACACCGGCAGCACGGCCTTGCGCGAGGCCGAGGTCCAGCAGCCGAACACGGCGGCGCAGCGGTCGTTGATCAGCAGCTTCTTGGACTTCTCGGCGAAGGTCGGCCAGTCGGAGGCGCCGTCTTCCTTGATCACCTTGATCTTGCGGCCCAGGATGCCGCCCATGGCGTTGATCTCGTCGATGGCGAGCTGCTCGGCCTGGATGGAGCCCGTTTCCGAGATCGCCATGGTGCCGGTGGACGAGTGCAGCTGACCCACGGTGACTTCGGTGTCGGTCACGGCCAGCTTGGTGGTGTTCACCGAGGCCGTGGGCTGGCCGAAGCTCCAGGCCGGCAGGCCGGCCAGGCCGGCGACGCCCAGCATCTGCAGCACACGGCGGCGGCTGGCTTCCGGGGTTTCAAGGGTCTCGGGCGACTGGGCGTTCGGATCGGAGAGGTGTTTCATGGAGGACTCCTGGGACGTTTGGGGCGGTGGAACCGGCGGTGTGCCGACTGGGGTGAAGACTAGGGAAACCCCTTGATCCGGCCCATACGTCAAATAACGTAGAGGCCCCGTCTGGTGGGTAGGGCCGGTTCTTGCTAGCGTCCCGGGCATGCCCTCGCCCGAGCCCGCCCACCCCGTTGCCACGCAGAAAATCTTCCGCTTCCGCCGGGAATACAACTCGTGGGTGGCCGACGAGACCATGGAGGACTACGCCCTGCGCTACACGCCGCGCAGCTTCCGCAAATGGAGCGAGTGGCGGGTGGGGCACACCGCCTTCGGCTCGCTGTCCTTCCTGGCGCTGGGGGCCCTCGGCGGCGCGGTCGCGGGCAACTACGGCTTCCCCCACCCCCTGTGGGGCCTCCTGGGGGGGGGGGTGGGGGTCTTTTTTTCCCACCCTCCCGTCGCCCATTTCGCGGCCCGCCCCCGGGGGGGGAAGGAGCCGCCCCCCCCGGGGGCCCGGCTCGGGCTCCCTGGGCCGACCCCCCCCC